>NZ_AP019365.1:5052833-5362500 GCF_033095865.1 Pseudomonas sp. KU43P
TGAAGTTGGTGGCGGTCTTGAACAGGCCTTGGGCGTCGTTGCGGTACTGGTACTGTTTTTCGGCGATCTTGAAGCCGTTTTTCGCATAGCCGATGGCCGGGGTGAGAAGCTCGCTCCAGGGCAGCTTGCCGAACTTCTGGTGGGCTTCCCACAGGCCCATCACGGTGCCCGGCACGCCGGCGGCACGCACGCCGACCAAGCTCAGGTTCTCGATGACCTCGCCTTTTTCGTCCAGGTACATGTTGCGGCTGGCGGCCTTGGGCGCCACTTCGCGGTAGTCGAGGAAGTAAGGTTTGCCGTCGACGAACAGGGTCATGAACCCACCACCGCCGATATTGCCGGCCTCCGGGTAGGTCACCGCCAGGGTGAATGCCGTGGCCACGGCGGCATCGACCGCGTTGCCGCCTTTCTTCAGGATATCGGCGGCCACCTGTGCGCCATATTGATCAGGCGCAGCCACCGCGCCGCCTTCCAGGGTCACGGCATAGGCCGATGAACAGCTCAGGATCGCAGCTCCGAGCGCCAGGGACTGGAACAGGACAATACGCATGACACTTCCTTGGTGTTGTTTTTGTTGATCAGTCAGTAAGGCCGAAGCCGGTCGACTGTGCAATCACAGGCAGGAAGTTTCGCCGCCCATGGGCAGGATCTGTCGCGTTCAGGCAACTCAGCAGGCGTACATGGCCAGTTTGCGCTGAATGAAGTCGAGGAAACACTGGATGCGCAGGGCCAGTTGCGTATTGCGGTAGTAGACAGCGTGGATCGGCTGGCGGTAGCCATTGTTGGCTTCGCTGAGGAGCACCTGCAGGCGCCCGGCGCGGATGTCTTCGTGGGTCATGAAATGCGACAAACTGACGATGCCCTCCCCAGCCAAGGCCAGGTGGCGCAGGGTCTCACCGCTGGAGGCCAGCAGAGCCGGGCGGATCGGCCAGCGGTCGCCCTGGGCATGGCGCAGTGGCCACTGGTTGAGCGATTCGGGCTGACTGAAGCCGAGCAGGCAGTGCTGGCTGAGGTCTTCAACGCGCTCGGGGGTACCGTGCTGCTCCAGGTAGGCCGGGCTGGCCAGCACCTGCACCGGGCTGCAACCCAATGCACGGGCATGCAGGCTGGAGTCGGCCAGCTCACCGATGCGGATGGCCACGTCGGTGCTCTGCTCCAGCAGGTCGATGATCAGGTCATCGGTGTTGAGTTCCAGCTCGATGCCGGGGTACTGGCGGCGGAACTCGCCAATCCACGGGAGGATGGCATGCAGCATGAAAGGCGCGGCTGCGTTGATGCGCAGGCGGCCGGAGGCGGTCTGCCGGTTCATCGACAGGCGCTCCTCCATTTCGTCCATCTGCTCCAGGATCAGCCGTGAGCGTTCGAGAAAGAAGCGCCCTTCTTCGGTCAGGTCCATGCGCCGTGTGGTGCGGTTGACCAATGTGGTGCCGAGCTTGGCCTCCAGGCGCGACAGGGTACGGCTGACGGCCGAAGGGGTCTGGCCGATCTGTTCGGCGGCGGCGGAGATCGAGCCGCAATCAATCACGGCGACGAATACCTGGAGTTCTTCGGATCGGGTTTTCACGTCTGTGCCTGTGTCTGCTCTTCGCGGTGATTGATAGCCGCTAGCTGCCAGCAAGTCCAGTCAAACAGCCTTGCCGAACACCTGATCCAGATGCGCCTCATAGGCCGCCAAGGCCGCTGGCACGTCCGGGCGCTTCATTACATCCACCGCAATGAAGGTCGGCAGCCCGCTCATGCCGAGGAATTGATTGGCCTTGTGGAACGGGAAGTACACGGCGTCCACGCCCTTGCCCTCGAAGAAATCGCTCGGGTCGTCGAAGGCTTGCTGCGGCGCGTTCCAGGTCAGCGACAGCATGTAATGCTTGCCTTGCACCAGGCCGCCGCTGCCGTATTTCTGCGAGGCATCGGAACGGGTACGGCCATCACTGGCATAGAGGCTGCCGTGACCGGCAGTGAAGACCTCGTCGATGTATTTCTTCACGGTCCAGGGCGCACCCATCCACCAGCCGGGCATCTGGTAGATGATCACATCGGCCCAGAGGAATTTCTCCACTTCGGCCTGTACATCGTAACCGCCGTCGATGAAGGTCTGTTGCACGTCGTAGCCTGCGCGGTCCAGATGTGCCAGCGCGGCGTCGTGCAGGGTCTGGTTGAGGCGGCCATCGGAATGGGCGAACTGTTTACCGCCATTGAGCAGAAGAATCTTTTTCATGCTGACCTCGCGTCAAGAATCAATGGCCGGCAGATTAGGGGTTCACAGGCATGGGATACAGCAGGTGCCAGGCAAAATACAATTGACCTGAGCTCAAGAATTAACGGCACATTCTTGCCGTAGAATCGATTCATCTTCCCACGCACGAGTCGTTACCCATGAGTGAGCAATACGCGTTCATCCTCAAGGCCAAGACCCGGCCAGAAATGGCCGAAGCCTTCGAAACCCTGTTCCGCGCTTACGTGGAGCCGAGCCGCCAGGAGGCTGGCTGTATCGAATACCACATGCTGCGCGACAAGGAAGACCCGAGCCTGTTCGTGTTCTACGAAGTGTGGGCCGACAAGGCCGCCCTGGACGTGCACTCGGGCCTGCCGCACATGGCCGCGTTCTTCGAAAAACGCATGGACTACCTGGAACGCGATTTCGATATCCAGATGATCGAGATGCTCAGCGCTTCTTCCGCTAGCCGTTGATCATCAGATGGCCGCCCAGCAGGGCCAGGCCGATGAAGAAACAACGCTTGAACAGCGCCGCACTGATGCACTGGCGTAACCACTGGCCGGCCATCATGCCCAGCAGTGCCGGCGCCAGCATCAACAGGGAAGCCCCCAACGCCTGGCCACCCAGGGCATCCTGCCCGGCCAGGCCAAAGGCCAGGGCCACGGTGGACACCGTGAACGACAGGCCCAGCGCCTGGATCATCTCGTCGCGGCCCAGGCCCAGGCTCTGCAGATAGGGCACGGCGGGTATCACGAATACACCGGTGGCTGCCGTGACCACGCCGGTCACCAGCCCGCACAGCGGCCCCAGCCACCCTTCGCTATGCGCGGCAATCCGCAGTGCCGGGCCCACTAGCCCATAAAGCGCGTAGACGACCAACGCGCCCCCCAGTGCATGCGCCGCCCACGGCCCACTGTCGATACCCAGCCAGGCACTGCCTGCCAGCGTGCCGACGAATATCATCACCAGCATTGGCCCCAGTCGTCGCAACAACGCCAGCAGATGCCCGCCGTTTGCGATTTGCCAGAGATTGGTGAGGGTCGAGGGAACGATCAAAAGCGCAGCAGCCTGTGTCGGTGACATAGCCAGCCCGAGCAAGCCCATGGCGATGGTCGGCAGCCCGAGACCGATCACTCCCTTGACCGCCCCGGCCAGCAGGAAGGTGAAAATAACCAGCAATGTCAGTGCTGGGCCTATGTTCTGATAAAACGTGATCAAGGTCGTCATGGGCATCATCATGCTGTACGGCGAGCAGCCTGAAAATCTGCCATATACTCAGCCAGACTCTTGCCAGGACAGAGGCTGATGCACTTCGACCTGATTGACCTCACGCTTTTCCGGCACACCCTGGAGTGCGGCAACATCACCGCCGGGGCACACCGCAGCCACCTGTCGCTACCGGCGGCCAGCGCGCGTATCCGCGCCATGGAAGCCTCGCTGGGTATTGCACTGCTCGAACGCAACCGGCGTGGCGTTCAGCCAACCCCGGCCGGCCAGGCGCTGCTGCAACATGCACGGCTGATCGGGCAGCAGGTCGAGCGCCTGCAGTTCGACCTGGCCCAGTACGCGCAAGGGCAACAAGGGCAGGTGCGGTTGCTGTGCAACACAGCGGCGCTGACCGAATACCTGCCGGAACTGCTGGCGAGCTACCTGGCCGACAACCCCGGGGTCAGCGTCGATGTGCAGGAGCTGCCGAGCTTGCGGATCGTGCAGTCGATCACCCAGGGCATGGCTGATCTGGGCGTCATCTCCACCGCAGCACCCAGTGCGCATCTGCAGACCTTGCCATTTCGCGATGATCCGCTGGTGCTGGTCACTCCATTGAATCACCCCCTTGCCGTGGAAGCCGCACCGAGTTTCATCGATTGCCTTGCCTATGGCCATGTCGGCCTGGGGGCGAACAGTGCGCTGGCGTTGTACCTGGAGGAACAGGCACTGCGCGAAGGGCGGCGCATGCAGGTGCGGGTGCGGGCCGAAGGGTTTGATGGGGTGATACGCATGGTGGCGGGCGGGGCCGGTGTCGGCGTGGTGCCCATGGCATCGGTGAAACGTTGGCAGGGGGTATTGCCGATACATTGGGTGGCGCTGCGCGAAGATTGGGCCAATCGGCGCCTGTTGTTGTGTGCACGAGAATTTTCAGGGTTGCCCGGATACGCAGCAGGTTTGGTGGAGCGACTGATACAAGCTTGACGACAAATCGATGAACTGCCGACCCGCCCTACTCGGTCAATGCGCGAGCATCACCACCTGCATGCATAGCGCGACCAGACAGCTGAATCGTCCTTGGTTTCATAGACACCTCTAAGCCTCATAATGAAGCCCAAATAGGAGGTGCCATGAACCCTCAGCGTTAGTAGTGAGTGTCCGCTATCGACCCAAAGCAGACGTTCGTCAAAGGCGTAATGGTGTCATCAGAACGGATGACACCCCAGGCTTACCCGCAGTGATTACTGAGTGCCGTTAATGGCGAAGTCGAAGATGTGGTAGCTCTTGATTTCGCTGCACGCCACGTGCTGGCGATATTGCGCATTCAGCGGGCGGTTCAGAATAAACGGCACCCGAGTTTCGCTGACCCCACCATGGGTGCGCAGGCGATTACCTTTCAGCCCTTCCAGGTCATGCAATTTGGCCGAGCTGCCGATGCACACATCCTTGCGCGACACGACGACCACGTCCGCTTCGCGGTCCTCCGGCAGGTCAAACAGGCGGCAGGCAGTCTGCTTGTCCAATGACAAATCAATACCGTCAACAGCCGCTACCCGATCAATCACCGCCTGGACGCTGATATCCCCGTGTGTCCAAACACGTACAAAACCACCCAGAGCGCCGTGGTGGGCAACGAAGGCGTCGGTGATCGGACAGATAACGGTGGTTTGGCCTTCACCAAACTCGGCATCGAGAATATCCTGCAACCAGATCACGTTCGGTTCACCGGCTTCGTTGCTTTTGTCACTCATGCCGTGGTCGGCGATCAGCCCCAGCACAATGTCTTGTGCCACCAGCCGGCCGAACGCTGCGTCCAGCGCCTGGTAGAACTGCCGGGCCTCGGCCTGATCGGGTGCCCATTTGTGTTGAACGAAGTCAGTGAGTGAGAGGTACATCAGGTTCGGGCGGCGATCCTCCAGCAACTTGATACCGGCCTCCAGCACGAACAGCGAAAGCTCCATCGAGTACATGTCAGGCTTGGGCATGCCGACATACGCCAGTACGTTTTCAATGCCGTTTTCGGCCAGGGTGCAGCGGTCGGCGTACTCCGAAGAGAACGACACATGCCCTTGGCTGACATCCAGGCCTTTACCCAGTTGGCGGCGCAGTTTGTCTTTGGCCGTAATCGACACCACCTTGGCGCCCACCTCAGCAAAGCCGGCCAGAATGGTTTCACCGCGCAACAGTTCCGGGCCGGTCATCACCACGGGCTGCCAAGTGCGGGTATCCAGATAGAAGTTGCCTGAGATGCCGTGCTCAGCGGTTGGCGTGCCGGTGATGATCGACATGTTGTTCGGACAGGTGAACGAGGGCATCGAACCCATAGCCACTGTCGAGTAGCCTTCTTCAACAAAACGCTGGATGTTGGGCAGGATGCCTTCGGCCAGAAACTGCTGGAGGTATTCCGGGTCACCGCCATCGATGCACACGACGACGACGGGGCGTTCAGGTTGACGGTAGGTCTTGCCATTAATGGTGACGTTAGCGTTCATGATGGTTCCTTTGGGTAATTCGCTTGAGGCGCTTCAGCGCCGTTTTTTCAGCAATGCGGCACGCGCGTGAGACGACAGTTTTTCCACCGTCAATACCAGTAGAAACACCATCAGAATGATGGTGGCGGCCTGGTCAAAGCGGAACATTTCCATGGCCGTGGCGAGCTCGGCACCAATGCCGCCGGCGCCAACCAGACCCAGCACGACAGAGGCACGCACGGCTTTCTCCAAGGCGAACAGGCTGGTGTTGATCAGGCTGGGCATGGCCATGGGCAGCGCGGCGCACACCACGATCGAGGTCCGGGGTGCGCCGATGGCGGTCAGCGCCTCCGGGGCGCCGTCATCCACTTCTTCAATAGCTTCGGCAAAAAAACGTGCACAAAAACCCACCGTGTCCATAACCAGCGTCAGCGTGCCGGCGAAGGTGCCCAAACCAACGGAGGCCACGAAAAACAATGCCCACGCCAAATCCGGGACGGTTCGAACAAAGCTGACCAGGCCGCGTATGCAAGCACGCACCCCTGGGTGGGGGGTGTAATTGCGCGCCATCAGGACCGCCAACGGCAGGCTGATCACTACGCCAAGAACCGTGCCGACCAAGGCCATCTGAAACGTGACCAGCACGGCCTGCAGCATTGGGCCGATGCGGTCAGTGGCCGGTGGCACCATCTCCCCGCCGATCTTCGCCATATTCGGTAACCCGCTGAGCAGTTGCGGCAGCGACAGCCCCGCCGCCGCTACGGACCAACAGAACAAGGCAATAAAGGCGGCGAACAACAAGGCGGACAGCAGCGAGGGCCGCTCGAAGCGGGCTGGCAGGTTGGGTATGGATTTCTCAGTCATACATGCCTCGCAACTGCTGAACACTCAACTGCCGACTCGCCGCGTCCAGATGCAGCCGGCAATCGCGCAACCCCAGTACACGATCGGCGTAGTGCAGGGCGTGCTCCAGATGATGGGTAACGAATACCAAGGTCAGGCCCTGGCTACGTACCAGGTCCGAGAAGACCTGCATCACATCCTCTCCCGCTTGCGGGTCGAGACTGGCGACAGGCTCATCAGCGAAGATCATGTGTGGCTTTTGCATCAACACCCGAGCAATGGCTACTCGCTGAGACTGGCCACCCGACAACTCGCCAGCACAGCGACCGCTCAGATGGCCGAGGTGCACCTGTTCCAGGCAATGCATCGCATAATCGCGGTGCTCGCGGGTTGCCATTGCATGGAACCACAGGCGGGGCGAGGACGAATAAGCCATCGCGCCGTGCAACACATTGCTCAGCACCGAAAGCCGGCTGACCAAATTGTGTTTCTGAAACACGAATCCCACCTGTGAGCGAGCCTTCGCCAGCGGCCGCCGACTCAAGCCTGTGACGTTCTGGCCGGCAAACGCGATGCTGCCGCTGTCTGGCTCGATCAGGCGCATGCAGCAACGCAACAGGGTGCTTTTGCCGGCGCCGTTGCCGCCGACAATGGCGACCCGCTGACTGCGCGGAACGTCGAACGAAATGTCAGACCACACGGGCGCAGGTGCGCCGTCAAACTGTTTGCTCAAACCTCGAACTTGCAAGGCAGTGTTCAGAACGGTCGAAGGTGCCGAGGCATTCATGTCACTCACCTATGAAGTCCGAAAATTCGGGATAGCCTGCGGTGCGGTACATGGAGCGCACGGCGTTGTAATCCTTGTCGGCAATAGCCGTCAGAAAGCGCATGCCCTGATAACGCTTCACTTGCTCCGGGCCCTGGCTGATGCTGCTGATGAGCGTCGCCGAGTTCTCCACGATGGCCTTGCGCAGGCTAGCTACCGTTTCGGCGGGCACATGTTCACCGGCCATCAACAGGTCGCTGGGTAAATCACCGCCACGCGCCAGCGTCCGAAAGGCGTTGCGTTGGTCTTCCGGCTCCTGGCCAATAAAGTTTTCGTAGTCCGAGCGGCCCATGCCAACCGCGCTCAGGTCGTCACGTTTAAGCCCCTCCCATGCCAGGCGCAGGTTGGTGTTGGTGACGCTGATGTCTTTGCGCGGATCAACGTTGGCATCGGCAAACAACTGCATAGGCCCGAGCTGGCGGGACGTCGAACCCACCGGCCCCATTCCTACGCGCTTGCCCTTGAGTTCTTGCAGCGAAAACAGGGGGCTATCAGCCTTCACCACGATCATCGAGTAGTAGTTGGGCCGATATAAGCCGGCTACCACCGTGGCATTGGCGCGCTTATGCATCACCACGTACTCCGCCGGGCCGGCAAGCACAAAATCCACCTTTTTAAAACGCAGTGCCTCCAGGGCGGCGGTGCGGCTGGTTACCGGCAAAAAATCAATGCTCAGGCCGCTGGTGCGCTCAAGTTCAGCCTTGAATGGGCCGAACTCGCGCTGCAACTCCTCCAGCCCTACAAGGTCGGTTACCGCGAGTTTGACGGTCTGTGCCTGTGCGTTCAGGGCCATGCCCGTTATGGCAAATACCATAGCGCCAGTGCTCAAAAGCTTTCGAAACATGATCGGACGTCCGTAACAAGTCGGGGAGTGAGCAGGCATCCTAGATAATGTATATTGCATATTGTTGACAATATGCAACCTTGAGAGGATTTGAGATACACTTGGCTTTCTTTCCCATCAGCCAGCTGAGACGTGTGATGAGTTCCCTTGAAGCCCTAGCCTTACTGCGCACCCAGTCGCTCACAACCGTGGTGCATGAACGACTCGAGCAGCGAATTGCCACGGGCGAGCTGGCTCCGGGTGATCCCTTGCGCGAAGCAGCAATAGCCAATGAACTGGGGATTTCTCGGGGACCAGTGCGCGAGGCCTTTCGTATGCTGGAGGAGCGCGGACTGGTGATATTTGAGAAGAACTGCGGGGTTCGGGTACGTCAGCTAGACCTGAACCAGGCGTTGGAAATCTATCAAGTGCGCATCGCGCTTGAGGGCATGATTGGTGAGCTGGTCACGCAACAACTGACGCCGCAAGCCTCCTCGCACCTGGCTAGCGTGCTCGATGGCATGACTGCGGCGGTTCGCCAACAGGATGTCACGGCCTACATCAACCTGAACTTTGAATTCCACGACCTTCTGGCCCGCTATACCGCTAACGCAACGCTGTACGACACATACCGTCGTCTGGTGGTGCAACTGAAGCTGTTCCGCAGTTACTCACTGCGCCACAACTCGGAAACCATCGGCCTCTCATTGCAGGAGCACCGGGCGATTTTCGACGCGATAGCAACAGGTAATCCAGGGCTGGCTAGCGAGCGTCTGCGGCAACACTGCATTGATAGCCTGGAGCGACTACACGTCGCTGTTGGGAGCTGAGCCCCGCATAAGGTTAGATCTCGGATTCTGCTGGCCGTTTTCTAAGCATCACGAATGACAGCTTCGGGTCGTAAGCGGACGGTCGCGTATGGCTGCTAACGACCCATAGCGGCCCGTCGGCATCGGCAGACACCGGTCAGCATTAGCCGGCCCTGCAGGGAGTTAAAGGCCATCGATTTAAGGCTGAAGGTATCTACCAAATCGTGGGCGATTCAGTCTAGGCTCCCACCACAGATCAGACGGGTCGCACCCCAGTTCCACCGTACCACTATAGAGTGAATTGGAAAACGACCGGAACAGCATTTGGGGAGAATTATAAAACCTATAATTAGCTTCTACATACTCCAACAACAGCTGCACGGCAAAAGTCGCCCCATCTTGCCATGATCTGCTCTTACCCCTATTCAAATACATGTAGTAAGCGAAATCCTTAAGTATCCCTTCATCTGTAATGATTACAGGCAACACCGGTCGGAAGCCAGTCGCATCCAATCTCAGCGCCCTGTACTCTCGATGGGATCGTTCGAAGAAAACAGCCATTTTGCTGACTCCGGAGATCAATACAGTTGGAGAGCTTCGTTTTCACAGCATAGCTGAGCTCGATCCAGCAGAGAGGCAGGCCAGATTTTTTGGGACTATAGCTTGGGTTAACCTTCCTTGATGGCTACTGCATCATCACCCCGGAAGGCGAGGCGCCGAAGCATTTGAAGGCGGGTGACGTGTTCGTGATCGAACCAGGGATGAAAGGGACCTGGGAAGTGGTCGAGACCGTGCGCAAGTATTTCGTCTTCGCCTGATTTTTTTCGAGAGCAATGCAGGCCCTGTGGAAAACGCGAAATTTCCTACAGGGCCATCACTGTGCTGAACATCGATAGCAAAAATAGCAAAACAGCCATAAACCCATTGAACCTCAGCAACATCTTCTGACATATACCCTCAGCTTAAATCCCTCTGCTTGTAGTCCTTTTCTGAATTGCGCCACACCGCCCCATAGCGTATTGCCCTCGCACTCTCCCAGACCTAGCCTGCACTGACCGCTCGAATCAGCACGCAGCATTCCCCATTCCAAAACAATGCAGGTAGAGATAAGCATGGCTTTCGACGCATACATTCAGATCGACAGTATTCCAGGAGAAGCACTGGACGAAAAATACAGTAAATGGATTGAAGTGCTGGGCTACGACTTTGGTGTCAGCCAAAGTACATCTGCCACAGCCAGTTCCGCAGGTGGCGCAACATCGGGCAGGACCTCCGTTACCCACTTCACTTTCACCAAGTACCTCGACAGTGCCAGTTGCAAACTGATGGAAGCCAGTTGCACAGGCCAGCATCTGAAAGCGGTGAAGCTCGCCCTCTGCCGTGCTGGCGGTGACAAACTCAAGTACTTCGAAATCATCCTTGAAGAAGTGATCATCGCCGAGTATTCGCAGAGCGTGGATACAGGGGTGCCAGTAGAAGTGGTGCAGCTCAATTACGGCCGGATCAAGACCACTTACACCCAGCAGCGCCGCCACGACGGCAGTGGCGGCGGTAATATCGCCGGGGGCTGGGACCGCATCGGCAACAGAAAATAGGCGTGAGGGTGCTGACCATGTCTGAAGCCCGCGCGTACCTCAATCTCAAGCTGCAGAACTATCACAGGCTGAAATCCGATCTGGCGCTGACCGGTCATTCCCTGGAAAAGTTCGACGTGCTGAATTCACATATCGCCAATACCGTGGTCCGTAGCGGCGAACTTATCATCATCGGCGACCCCACCACAGCTTCCTGCACCAGCCAGGAAGCCTGGATGATGCGGCAGGCGACAATTGCGCACATAGGGCTGATGCGCAACGGCCAAGGTGTGGATAACTTTTTCCTGGACAATTTCGAGACATTGAAAAGCCTCATCGCGCATGCCTCCATGGGGGCGGGTGTGGTCAGCGAAGGATGGAGCAAGCACTTGAAGGCCATCGAGGCCACCTTGATGGAGATCGAGAAGCTGCATCAGCAGCATCTCGGATCAGGGACGATGACCGCCCGTGATCAGTTCTATGCCAAGCGGTCAGCCTTGTTCATGAAGCTGGAGGTTCAATTGGACAAGCTGGCGGCTTATGGGTCAGGCCTTAAAAACAAGGGAACAGTTAAAAGGACGTTGGGGATCTCCACGAAGAGCTACATGCACACTGGCGAGATTGCAGGTTATGCCAGCAAGGTAGCGAGTGTAGCCAAGGCATCCAGCCTGATAAAGCGAGGTGGTTACGTTGGGATAGCGCTGGAAGTCGCAGCGACGGGACTGGAGATTCACAAGGCTTGTACGTTTGGACGTGAGGAGGTATGCGAGAGAGCCAAGTTTGTTGAAGGGGGCTCACTTATAGGAGGACTTGCAGGTGCCGGTGCCGGAGGCTATGTAGGTGGAACAGTTTTAGCGCCTGTTTTATGCGCCGCAATCGGATTGCCAACAGCTGGTACAGGGGGGCTGCTTTGCGCGGTTGTGATTGGGGCTACCGGAGCAGCGGTCGGAGGCAAGCTCGGGGAGGAGAAGGGTGAAGCCTACGGTGAACTTTTGTATCGGGAGTTTTCTAAGTGACAGTCCTCGACGAGGGAGTAATTGCCGCAATCATTATCAACCTCATCATCATCACCATGACCGCACAATGCATCATAGCCGCCAGACGCACTGAATATTTTGAGTCATTTTTCCCCAACAGCCAGTACATTAAGCAAAACAAGGCAACTTACCAACGCGCCGGACTCATTGGCAAAATGATGCGCACCGGCACCATTTCAACAATTCTTGCAATACCATCATTTTTCACAAGAAAAAACTTAGTAGAGCGACAAGAAATTATAAACTTTCCAAAGCCAACAAAGATACTGCTTGTCACTCTCTGGAGCCTCCATATAACACTATTTTCAGCCCTCTTAATTTCTCACTTCTTGTAACCTACCTATGAGGTGCAACGCGGAAATAAGTTTGATACTCCAGCGGAATGAAAAATCGCGGCTCAGGCGCCCTTCCCTCTGGTGCGCAGTTACAGAGGGAAGGCCACCCGGCCCGCGATGAAGTACTCGTTCGTTCGAAAGCACGCTGCACATGGCTTGCGAGCAGGTGTCCGGGTCGGGTGTGGCGCTGTCGGGGCATGTGCGCATGGGTTGCACCGAAGGTTTCGGCAGCTTCTTCGTCACCCCGCAATTGAGCCATTTCGTCGACGCCTATCCGGCGATCTCGGTGGATATCCTGCCGCTGCCGCACTTCATCAGCCTGTCCAAGCGCGAAGCGGATATCGTCATTGCCCTGGAGCGGCCGGAGCATGGGCCCTATGTGTGCTGCAAGCTCTGTGACTACCGCCTGTGGCTGTATGCGACCCAGGATTACCTTTACATTCGCGGAGTGACCGAGGCGAATGCACCGCTGTTGATGGGGGAAACGCGCGAGATGCGTTTTCCTCAGGGTTGAGGGGGCTGCTTCGCAGCCCATCGCTGGCAGGGCCATCACTGTGCTGAACATCGATAGCAAAAATAGCAAAACAGCCATAAACCCATTGAACCTCAGCAACATCTTCTGACATATACCCTCAGCTTGAATCCCTCTGCTTGTAGTCCTTTTCTGAATTGCGCCACACCGCCCCATAGCGTATTGCCCTCGCACTCTCCCAGACCTAGCCTGCACTGACCGCTCGAATCAGCACGCAGCATTCCCCATTCCAAAACAATGTCAGGGAGAGATAATCATGGCTTTCGACGCATACATTCAGATCGACAGTATTCCAGGAGAAGCACTGGACGAAAAATACAGTAAATGGATTGAAGTGCTGGGCTACGACTTTGGTGTCAGCCAAAGTACATCTGCCACAGCCAGTTCCGCAGGTGGCGCAACATCGGGCAGGACCTCCGTCACCCACTTCACTTTCACCAAGTACCTCGACAGTGCCAGTTGCAAACTGATGGAAGCCAGTTGCACAGGCCAGCATCTGAAAGCGGTGAATCTCGCCCTCTGCCGTGCTGGCGGTGACAAACTCAAGTACTTCGAAATCATCCTTGAAGAAGTGATCATCGCCGAGTATTCGCAGAGCGTGGATACAGGGGTGCCAGTAGAAGTGGTGCAGCTCAATTACGGCCGGATCAAGACCACTTACACCCAGCAGCGCCGCCACGACGGCAGTGGCGGCGGTAATATCACCGGGGGCTGGGACCGCATCGGCAACAGAAAATATGCGTGAGGGTGCTGACCATGTCTGAAGCCCGCGCGTACCTCAATCTCAAGCTGCAGAACTATCACACGCTGAAATCCGATCTGGCGCTGACCGGTCATTCCCTGGAAAAGTTCGACGTGCTGAATTCACATATCGCCAATACCGTGGTCCGTAGCGGCGAACTTATCATCATCGGCGACCCCACCACAGCTTCCTGCACCAGCCAGGAAGCCTGGATGATGCGGCAGGCGACAATTGCGCACATAGGGCTGATGCGCAACGGCCAAGGTGTGGATAACTTTTTCCTGGACAATTTCGAGACATTGAAAAGCCTCATCGCGCATGCCTCCATGGGGGCGGGTGTGGTCAGCGAAGGATGGAGCAAGCACTTGAAGGCCATCGAGGCCACCTTGATGGAGATCGAGAAGCTGCATCAGCAGCATCTCGGATCAGGGACGATGACCGCCCGTGATCAGTTCTATGCCAAGCGGTCAGCCTTGTTCATGAGGTTGGATGAGCAGTTGAACAAGCTGACCGCTTACGGTTCCGGGCTGAGGAACAAAGGTTCGATCAAAAGGACACTGGGGATATCAACAAAGCGTTATCTACATACCGGCGAGATTGCAGGATATGCCAACAAAGTATCAGGCGTAGCGACGGCGGCTAATTTGATCAAGAAGGGGACGTATGTAGGGATTGCGTTAGACGTCGCTGCTACGGGGTTGGAGATACATAAAGCCTGTACGCTCGGACGCGAAGAGGAATGCCAAAAGGCACATTATGTCGAGATTAGCTCGTTAGGCTTCGGTCTAGGAGGGACTGCGACCGGGGCAGCTGGTGGAAGATTATTAGTTGGCGCCGCATGTAGCTTAGTCTTGGGAACAGTGACAGGCGGCCCTGGGGCGCTCGCTTGCGGAATATTCGGGGGCGCAGCAGGTGGATTGGTGGGTGGCAAGCTGGGCAATGAAGTAGGTGCAATGATAGGTGAGGTTATCTATGAGACGGTGGCAAAATGACTTCCGCACATTTAATTTTTGCAGCTTCAATGTCCATTGTGATGATCTTGATTTACACTAATTTCGCAGTAACGTCATACATTGCATCTCGCAAGCTCGAATACATCGAAAACCTATTAATCAACTGCGACGTGATAAGCGGCGAAAAAAAGTTATGGTTACATGCCGGCCTGTTTGGGAAAGTGCTTCGCCTTACCCATATCTCATTCATCCTACTCATCCCCCAAATTTACGCGCGCAAAAATCTCGTCGATATCAAGGAAATAAATAGTCTACCCTCGAAGATCAAGACCCCTCTCGTCATCTTAGGGGCTGCCCATTTAATATTGACCATTGCATTCTTTGGATTAGGTATTTTCATGTATTACTTACCCCCCTTGTCCAAATAATGCAAAACACATCGCAGTACGGGCCCCCTCCCCTCTGGTGCGCAGTTACAGAGGGAAGGCCACCCGGCCCGCGATGAAGTCCTCGCTCGTCAATCCTTCTTGCGATAACCCTCGACGATCGCCGAGAAGTCCTTGCCGCCTTCACCGCGCAGGCTCATCGCCTGATACAGTTGCTGAGCCACGGCGCCCAAAATCACCGGTTGGTGCGCCTGGCGTGCAGCCTCGGTGGCCAGCCCCAGGTCCTTGAGCATCAGTTCAGCGCCAAACCCACCGGTATACCCCCGCGATGCCGGCGCAGTCTCGATGATGCCCGGCCACGGGTTGTAGGTGTCGGAACTCCAGCAGCGCCCGGTCGAGCTATTGATGATCCCGGCCAGCACCTTGGTGTCGATGCCCAGCGCATTGCCCAGGGCCATGGCCTCGGACACACCGATCATCGAGATGCCCAGCAGCAGGTTGTTGCAGATCTTGGCGATCTGCCCGGTGCCGACCTCGCCGCAGTGCACGATGTTGCGGCCCATCTGCTCGAGTACCGGCTTGAGCGTGGCGAACAGTTCGGTGCTGGCACCGACCATGAAGGTCAGGGTGCCCGCCGCTGCGCCGCCGGTGCCACCGGATACCGGCGCATCGCCCATGTCCACGCCCTTGGCCGCTGCGGCCTTGGACACGTCGCGAGCGGTCTGCGGGTCGATGGTGCTGCAATCCACGGTGGGTGTGCCGGGGCGAATGCCCGCGAGCACACCGTCATCGTTGAGGTAGACACCGCGCACGTGGGCCGCTGCCGGCAGCATGGTGATCACCAGACCGGCACTGGCGACCGCGTCCTTGGGCGAAGCGCTGACCTGCCCGCCCAGTTCGGCGAGCTCGGCCAGCACGGTCTTGTTCAGGTCGAACAGGTTCAACTGGTGCCCGGCCTTGATCAGGTTGCGGGCCATGGGCGCGCCCATGTTGCCCAGGCCGATGAATGCGATACGCATGACGAACTACTCCTTAGCGCAGGCTGATGGTGGTGTTCACACCGTCGTTGACGCTGTCGTCATCGAACCAGCGGGCGGTGACGGTCTTGGTCTGAGTGTAGAACTGCACCACTTGCTTGCCGTAGGGGCCGAGGTCGCCAAGCTTGGAGCCGCGCGAACCGGTGAAGCTGAAGAACGGCACCGGTACCGGAATCGGAATGTTGATGCCGACTTGGCCGATGTCGATCTCACTCTGGAACTTGCGCGCCGCCGCACCGCTTTGGGTAAACAGCCCAGTGCCGTTGCCGAACGGGTTGCGGTTGACCAGGGCGATGGCCTCATCGAGGGTATCGACTTCCAGGGTCACCAGCACCGGGCCGAAGATTTCCTGGGTGTAGACCTGCATGTCGGTCTTGACCCCGGAGAACAGGGTCGGGCCAACGAAGTTGCCCTGCTCGTAACCTGGCACCTTCACGTCACGGCCATCGAGTTCGAGCGTGGCGCCTTCCTTGATGCCGCTTTCGATCAGCCCCAGCACCCGCTCCTTGGCCCGCTTGGAAACCACCGGGCCGACATCGGTGCCCGGCTCGCAACCGGCATTGACCTTGAGCTTGCTTGCTGCGTCCTTGATGTCCGGCAGCCATTCACGCGCCTTGCCCACCAGCACCGCCACCGAGGTGGCCATGCAACGCTGACCGGCAGCTCCGAAGGCGGCGCCGACCAAAGCATTAATGGTCTGCGTGCGGTTGGCATCGGGCAATACCACGGCATGGTTCTTCGCGCCCATCATCGACTGCACGCGCTTGCCATGCTGGCTGCCCAGGTTGTAGACATGGGTGCCGACTTCGGTGGAACCGACGAAGGAAATCGCCTTGATGTCCTGGTGGGTACAGATTGCATCCACCACCTGCTTGCCGCCGTGCACCACGTTGAGTACGCCGGCCGGCACACCGGCTTCCAGCGCCAGCTCGACCAGCATCATGGTCGACAGCGGGTCTTGCTCGGACGGCTTGAGCACGAAGGTGTTGCCGCAGACGATCGCCATCGGGAACATCCACAGCGGGATCATCGCCGGGAAATTGAACGGGGTGATACCGGCGCACACGCCGATCGGCTGGCGCAGGGTGTAGGTATCCACACCACCGGCGACGTTCTCGGCGAACTCGCCCATCTGCAGGGTGCCGATGGAGGCGGCGTGCTCGACCACTTCCAGGCCGCGGAAGATATCGCCCTCGGCATCGGCGAGGGTCTTGCCCTGCTCGGCGCTGAGGGTCTGGGCGATGCGCTTGGTGTGTTCACGGATCAGCGCCTGTAGCTTGAGCATGATGCGCATGCGCGCGCCGATCGGGGTGTCGCGCCAGGTCTTGAAGGCACGCTCAGCGGCGGCGACGGCGGCATTCACCTCTTCGACCGTGGCGAAGGGCACACGCGCCAGCACTTCCTGAGTGGCCGGGTTGACGATGTCGCGCCACTCGGTGGTTTTCGATTCGACCCACTGGCCATCGATCAACAGCTTGACCTGCTCGACCTTGGTCTTGTCGGGGGATTGTGGTGCGTTCATCTGCGTTCTCCTTGGAATTATTGTCAGGACGAGATCGCCAGCGCCGTGCAAACGCGAGGTGGCGTCGTGGGGCTTTTTTCGAGTATAGATGTGCAAACATCCAACAAGAACGCACAAAAAAACCGGATCAACATGCAAAAAGACCTGACCTCCCTCAGTGCGCTGAACTGGGACGACCTGAAGTTCTTCCTCGAAGTGGCGCGTACCCGCAAAGCCAGCAGCGCTGCCAAACGCTTGAGCGTCGACTACACCACGGTGTCACGTCGCATCAGCTCGCTGGAGGGTGCGCTGGGCACGTTGCTGTTCGAAAAGTCGCGTACCAACGGCTTTGTGCTGACCGCCGAAGGGCAGCGCCTGCTGGGCTATGCCGAATCGATCGAAAGCACGCTGCACATGGCTTGCGAGCAGGTGTCCGGGTCGGGTGTGGCGCTGTCGGGGCATGTGCGCATGGGTTGCACCGAGGGTTTCGGCAGCTTCTTCGTCACCCCGCAATTGAGCCATTTCGTCGACGCCTATCCGGCGATCTCGGTGGATATCCTGCCGCTGCCGCACTTCATCAGCCTGTCCAAGCGCGAAGCGGATATCGTCATTGCCCTGGAACGGCCGGAGCATGGGCCCTATGTGTGCTGCAAGCTCTGTGACTACCGCCTGCGGCTGTATGCGACCCAGGATTACCTCGACAGCCACGCACCGATTCGCCAGGTGAGCGACCTGGTAGGCCATCCGTTCATCAGCTATGTGGATGATCTGGCGTTCAGTTCAGAGCTGCTATACCTGGCCAATCTGATTCCTAATGCCAGTGCGCACCTGCGCAGTACCAGCGTGATTGCGCAGTACACCGCAGCTTTGCAGGGCCGTGGATTGGCGATATTGCCGTGTTTCCTGGCAGCGCAGGATCCGCGGCTGGTGACGGTGTTGCCTGAAGAGATCGAGGTGACGCGGCAGTTCTGGATGTATTGCCGGGAGGATTTGCGCAAGTTGAAGCGGATTACGCTGTTGTGGGATTACATTCGCGGAGTGACCGAGGCGAATGCACCGCTGTTGATGGGGGAAACGCGCGAGATGCGTTTTCCTCAGGGTTGAGGGGGCTGCTTCGCAGCCCATCGCTGGCAAGCCAGCTCCCACAGCACGGCAAGGTACCCTTGTGGGCGCTGGCTTGCCGGCGATAAATACGACACGAATTTCAATAAGACGCCACGACGATCGACACCCGCCGATTCTCGGTGCGCCCGGCACTGGTCCGGTTATCCGCCACCGGCTGACTGCTGCCCAGCCCGCGGGTGTTGATGTTCTGCGCTGGCATGCCAATACCGATCAGCGCCTTGGCCACACTCTGCGCGCGCCGCTCGGACAGCTGCTGGTTGTACGCTGCCTTGCCCGAGGCATCGGCATGGCCATCCACCCGCACGCCCTGGATACCCACCCCCAGCAACGCCTTGCCGATCCGCTCGACGATCGCCTGGCTCTGGCCGTTGAGGCTGTCCAGGTCGCTGCCGAACAACACTTTGCCCGACAGATCGAACGTCCAGCCCTCATCGGTCGGGGCAAAGCCTTCGCGTTTGAGCACGGCGATCTGTTCGGCCGTGAGCCCCTTCGGTGTGCTCTGGCAACCGGTCAGCGCCAGCAAGGCCAGCAGTATCGCGAGGAAGGGAAAACGCAAACGATGAATCACGGTTCAGCTCCTGTTCTTGAACTCGGCGGCGGACCGTTCCGTCTGCGCCGCTTGCCACTGGCCACGGCGCTTGCGCTTGGCCTGGTACATCGCCGCGTCGGCGGCATTGAGAAGGCTGGCAGGGTCGCTGCCATCCTCCGGGTAATAGGCGATGCCGACACTCAGCGACGTGGTCAGGGTGCCCCCCTCGTCGAGCTGCATCGGCAGCTGCATGCTGGCGATGATCTTCTCGGCAATACGCTCGGCGTCCTGGCGTGACTGCAGCGGCGTGAGCAACACCGCGAATTCATCGCCCCCCAGGCGGGCCACCAGGTCGTGCTCGCGCAGTTGCGCACGCACGCGATCGGCGATGTTGATCAGCACCTCGTCGCCCACGGCGTGGCCGAGGCTGTCATTGATCTGCTTGAAGTGATCGCTGTCGAGGAACAGCAGCGCCAGGTGATCCTGCTGCCGCGCGGCATTGCGCAGGCTGCGGTTGAGGCGGCCTTCGAAGAAGGCGCGGTTGGGCAGGCCGGTCAGGCTGTCGTGGCTGGCCTGGTGCGCCAGCGCGGCATTTTCGTTCTGCAGGTGGCTGTGCCACACCTCCAGCTCATCGAGCAGGGCATTGAAGTCATTGCCCAGTTCATTGAGTTCGGCAATCGGTGCTTCCGGCACACGCCGGTCGAAGCTTCGCTCGCGGCGCGCCGCATGGGCGACGCTGGCCAGGCTACGCAACGGCCGAACGATATCGCCCAGCATGCGCTGGGACAGGTAGAGGGCGACGAAGGCGCTGAGCAGCGTGCAGAACAGGATGCCGCCGAGGCCGCCGAGCAAGAACAGCAACAGGCTGCGGCCCTGGGCAATCAGCTCGATGTGCCCGACCTTCTGCTGCTGGTGGTAGATCGGCAGGTTGACCGGCTGATCCAGCAGCGCGGTGGCCACCTGGGATTCCAGGTGGGCAAGCATGCCGTCATCGCTGCGCTGCCAGTGCGCCAACGCGTCGCCGTCGTTGTTGAATACCTTGGCGTCCGCCACTTCTTCGGTGCCGGCGATCAACGCCAGCGCCTCATAGGCGGCAGCGCTGTCGTCGAAGACCACTGCGGCTTCGACGGTGTAATTGATGGACCGGGCAATCAGGTGCACGTTGTGATTGGCGTAGACCCGCAAGGCCAGCACACCGAGCAGGGTCAGCGAGATGCCCGCCAAGCCGACGGCCAGCAAGGCCACGCTTAGGTGGCCACGGCCAAGCACCGAGCGCAAGGTCGGGCGCACGCCTGGCTTTTTCCCCAGCCTCATGGCTGCACTGCCCTGCGGCGCGACAACTGCAGCACGCTGGGGTGGATACGCACGCCGGAACGCGCCACGGAATCGAGATTGACCTCGAAGGCCACCTGCTGGTCGCCGACCCGCAGGCAGAACAGGGTGCCGGTGGTGCACGGGTCGTCGGCTTCGCTGATGCTCAAGACCGGATGGCCGCTGATGTCCTGGAACAGGCGATCGCGTTGACCAGGGTCAAGCTTGCCGATATAGACGGCATCGCAGGCGTGGGCAACCTGCCGATCGTCGGCCAACAAACGATGCACCTGCATCGGCTGGCCGGCATTCTGCACATTGCTTTTGATCAGGTCGTCGGCATATTCGGTAGGGCCGACCAGGCAAAGGCGCAACGGCACGGGTTCGACGGGCCAGCGGGCGTAGCTCAGGATGCCCAGCACCACCTGCGTAACCGCCTTGGCACGCTGCTGGGCTTGGGCTGAAGTGGCGGAGCCGTCCGCAAAGGCAGGGCCGGCCAGTAGCAACAGGGCGGCCAGATACAGAGAAAGCGCACTGCCTGTCAACCGCTCCCTGGCCCCTGTCATGTGAGAATGCTCTCAAAACTTCTATATGAACTGGGCGCAACGATAGCACAACGCTGGCTTTCTGTAGGAGGGTAGCCTTGGTTCGTCATCGAGGGCCCTATCGCCGGCAAGCCGGCTTCCACAGGAGCGACACCGGGCCTGAGGGCTGTGAATTAGCTGTGGGAGCCGGCTTGCCGGTGATGAGGTCAGACCTGCTCGAGCATCAGGCCGGAGATACGCCGGACCTTACGCAGTACGGCCTCTTCGAAAATACCCTGGCGTGGCTCGATCAGGCTGAAGCAGTGCTTGGCCCGGGTGATGCCGGTGTACACCAGTTCCTTGGTCAGCACTGGATTGAGCGCATCCGGGAGCACCAGGGCGGTATGGCTGAACTCCGAGCCTTGCGACTTGTGCACGGTCATGGCGAACACGGTTTCCACCTCATTGAGGCGGCTGGGTAGAACGAAGCGCACGCCGCCGCTGCCATCGTTACGAGGGAAGGCCACACGCAGCAACGGCTCGCCCTGCTCGTCGGGCAGGCGCAGAGCGATGCCGATATCGCCGTTCATCAGCCCCAGACCATAATCGTTACGGGTGACCAACACCGGCCGCCCTTCGTACCAGGGCTGCTGGCTGTCGATCAGCCCGGCATTGTGCAGCACCCGCGCTACGCGCTCGTTGAGCCCCTCCACACCCCAGGCGCCCTTGCGTACCGCGCACAGCAACTGGAAGTCCTCGAAACTGTGCAGCACCTTGGCCGCCCATTGTTCCCAGCGCGGATCGTCGAAGGCCGTGCCGAGTGGCGGGCGCAAGCGGCCGATCGTCCTCAGGTAACTGCGATAGCCCTGTGGCCCGTCCACGCCACGGTTCAGGCCATCGAGCAGCAGGCGGTCGAAGGCACGGTCTTGCTCGCCACGCAGGGCCAGCCCGAATACATCGCTGGGCGGCAGGGTCAACAAGTCACGCGCCGCCTGCGCTTGCTGACGGTTGACCAGGCGCGCCAGCTGACCGATGCCGCTGCCTTCGCCAAAGCGTCGGGAGAATCGCAGCATGACCACCTGCTGGGCCAACGGGTGGCGCTGGCCGTCACCGGCCTTGAGGCCACTGCTGGCCAGCGACTGACCACCAATCTGCTCAAGCCACGCTTGGGTGGCGGGCGAATAGCAGCCCTCTTCGGCGTCACGGCACAGATCGCCCAGCACCGCGCCGGCTTCGACCGAGGCGAGCTGATCCTTGTCTCCGAGGAGTACCAGGCGGGCCTTCGGCGGCAAGGCATCGAGCAGGTTGGCCATCATCTCGAGGTCGATCATCGAGGCTTCATCGACTACCAGCACATCCAGCGGCAACGGGTTGCCAGCATGGTGGCGAAAGTGCCGCGAGCCCGGCCGGCTGCCCAACAGCCGGTGTACGGTGCTGACATCGGTAGGGATTTGCCCGCGCACCTCGGTACTCACCTGCAAACGCTCGACCTGCTGCCCGATCGACTCGGTCAGGCGCGCCGCCGCCTTGCCGGTGGGCGCGGCCAGGCGAATGCGCAGAGGCCTGCCCTGCTCCACCGCCGGCGCCTGCAGCAAGGCCAGCAAACGCACCACGGTGGTGGTCTTGCCGGTGCCGGGGCCGCCCGTGATGATGCTGAAGCCCGCGCGGGTGGCCAGGGCACAGGCCAGTTTCTGCCAGTCGACCTGGCCCTCCAGGGCACCCGCGTCGAACAGTTGCGCCAGGCGCGCCGGCAAATCGGCGGGTGTCGCCTCATGCACGTTCAGGCGTTGGCGCAAGGTGGCATCGATTCGTCGTTCATAGCTCCAATAGCGGCGCAGGTAGAGGCGCTCGCCGCTCAGTACCAGCGGCCGCGTCTGCTGCCCAGGAGTATCGGCACCGGCCACCAGCGGGCTGGCGGCAATGCGCTGCAGCCAGGTATGCAGGTCGAGGTTGGCGAGCAGCTGCGAAGGCAGCAGCAAAGGGCCGGTCAGGGCGTCGCCTTCAGGCGGCAGTGACAGGGCGAAGTCCGGCTCGGCAAGGGTCTGCTGCATGTCCAGGCAGACATGCCCATGGCCAAGCTGGTGGCTGGCCAAGGCGGCGGCCAGCAGCAGCAGGGGGTCGCTGCCGGGAGCACGTTCCTCGAGGAACGATACGAATGCCCGGTCCAGCGCACGCAGCCAGCCACGCTCCACCCAGCGGTCGAGCAGTTGCAACAGATCGCCACTGACACGCTGCGGCTGTAGCGCCAGCAGGTGCTCGGCGTTCAGGGGCGTGGGCAAGAGGTCGTCGAGGGTTCGGCTCATGGCGCGACTCCGGCAAACAGGTCCTGTTGTTGCGGCTGATGAACGCCACGGAACAGTGCGTCGAGGGCTTCGATCAGCTCGCGGGGGGGCTTGGCGAAGTACACGCCATGGCCGCTACTGCTCGCGCCGCGCAGGAAGATGTACATGGCACCACCGATATGGCGGTCGTAGTCATAATCAGGCAGGCGCGCGCGCAATTGGCGATGCAGGGCCAACAGGTACAGCACGTACTGCAGGTCGTACCGGTGTTCGAGAATGGCTTTTTCCATGGCCTGCGCGTCATAGGCCTGAATGTCCGGTCCGAGCCAGTTGGATTTGTAGTCGGCGACGTAATAACGCCCGTCCCATTCGTACACCAGGTCGATGAACCCCTTGAACATGCCATTGAGCACGGTCGGTTGGGCCGCAGGGCGCGCCGCGCCGGCGTGGGTGTGGCGGACAACCAGCTGGTCGAGCTGCTCGGCGTCGACCCGGTGGCTGGCGAACCAGAATTCCATCTCGATCTGGTAGTGCTGCAACTGGGCGAGCTTCAGGCTCACGTCGCGGGCTGGCAATGGCTCATTGAGCAACTGGTGCAGCCACTGGCTGAGCGTTGTAATCCAGCCCGTCCAGTCACGGCGGTTGCAACGCTGACCGATGGTGAGCGCGATCAGCTTTGGGTTGGCGGCGACTTCGGCAAAGCCTTCACGGCCGGCCCATTCGAGCAGGCCATGAAGGAAGGTGCCGGGGTTCGGGCCACGTGGGAAACGGTGGATATCGCCGCCGTCAGCAGGCACCTCTCGCACCTGTTGGGCATCGACGACCTCATCGTCCAGCAACTGCTGGGCCTGGGAGCTGTCGGCACCGAGCGTCTGCTCACCGACCCGCAGGGCGCTGTAGGACGCGATCCACCAGTGTTCGGAAGCAGCGCGTCGAGGCTTGCGCGCAGGCAGCAGCTCGCGCTCGGCATGCGGCGGCTGGTAGCGCTGATCGTCAGCTTCCGGAAGGCCTGGGCAAGCAATGTACGGGCAACCGCAGAGCAAGCTCTGCAACCAGCTCGACAACTGCGCGGAGCCCGGCAGCGGCGAGCCGCCGCCCAGCAGGTAGCCCAGGGCCGAACGGTGCAGTTGCGAACTCTTCTGGCTACCGCGCTTGAGGTCGGCGACGCCCAGCCAGCAGGCGTGCTGGGCTCGGGTGAGGGCAACGTAGAGCAGGCGCAAGTCTTCGGCCAGGCGCTCGTCATCGGCAAGGGCAATCTGCTCTTGATCAGGGGTCAGGGTGAGCTGCACATTGCCCTGGCTGTCATGCCAGGCCAACGGCAGGCGGCTACCGTCCACCGGCTTGCTGGTGCAGATGAACGGCAAGTAGACCAGCGGATATTCCAGGCCCTTGGACTTGTGGATCGTCACCACCTTGACCAGCTGTTCATCGCTTTCCAGGCGCAGGATCTGCTCTTCGCCCGCCTGCCCGGCGTTGGCCAGGTGCTCTGCCAGGTGGCGTATCAGCGCCTGTTCGCCATCCAGCTCGCCGGCAGCCTGCTGCAGAAGCTCCGCCAGGTGCAACAGGTTGGTCAATACCCGTTCGCCATCGCTGCGTGCGATGAGGGTGCGTGGCAGCTGGAAGTCGTGCAAAAGGTGCCGCAACATCGGTAGCACGCCCTGGCGCTGCCAAGTGTCACGGTAACGCCGAAAACGCATCACCCAGCCTTCCCAGACGCGTTCATCCTGGTTCAACTGGTCCAGCTCCGCCAGCGATAGGTCCAGGGTCAGGCTGGCCAAGGCCGCCTTGAGCAAACGTTCGGAATCAGGTTCGGCGCAAGCCTTGAGCCAGGCCAGCAGGTCATGGGCTTCCTGGGCGGCGAATACCGAGTCCTTGTCAGAAAGGTAGACGCTGCGCACATCACGGGCCGCAAGCTCCGCACGCACCAGCTGGGCCTCGAAGCCATCCCGCACGAGGATGGCGATGTCAGAAGGCAGGCAGGGGCGCTGATTGCCCTGGGCATCGCGAAAACCGCTGACACCACGCTGCCCGCCATTGAGCAGGCCGACGATGTGGCTGGCACAGCTTGCCGCCATCTGCTGACGATACAGGGTGCTTGAGACGGGATCTTCGCTTTCCAGTTGCCAGCACTGCAACGCCGCGCTGGGCTGGCCATCGATCAACAGCGTTTCGCTACGGCCCTTGGCCCGTACCTCGATGAACGGCAGCGGGTTGTCACCATTCTCGCGGAACAGGAATGCCCCTCGCCCCTGTTCACGGCCTTCAGCCTGCAGGAACACCTGGTTGACCGCAGCCACCATCGCCTGGCTGGAGCGGTAGTTGGTGTCCAGGCTGTGCAAGCGGCCGGCGGTGGCACGACGAGCGGACAGGTAGGTATAGATGTCGGCGCCGCGGAAGGCGTAGATCGCCTGCTTGGGATCGCCGATCATGAACAGCCCGGTTTGCGCACGGTTCTCGCTGATGCGGTAGATGCTTTCAAAAATGCCGTACTGAACCGGGTCGGTGTCCTGGAATTCGTCGATCAGTGCCACCGGGAACTGCTCACGAATTAGCCCGGCCAGGCGCTCGCCGGCCTCGCTGGCCAGGGCGTGCTGCAGGCGCAGTAACATATCGTCGAAGCCCATCTCGGCGCGGCGGCGCTTTTCCACTTCAAAGCGTGCGCACACCCAGGCGGCGGCGTGCTCGAGCAAGCGTGCATCGGGGCTGGCCAAGGCTTGCAACTGCCTTGGCAGGTCATGCATGGCCACGAGGGCAGGATGCTCAGGCGGTTCGCCGACCTTCCACGCTTCGGCCATGCCGACCGGGGTCAGGCGGGTGAACCCGGTGCCCAGGTCAAGCTCCACTTCCTGCTCATCACCAGCCCAAGTGCGCAACTTGTCGAACCACGGCTCGAAGTAGCGCGCCTGCAACTTGCGTCCGTCTGCTTGCTTGGCGGCAACGGCGTCGCGGCAGATTTGCTGCAGTTCGTCAGCCCACTGCAGCCATGGCGCCTTGAGCTGCCTCAGCTGCTCCACACGCTGTTGCAGCGCAGCATCGATGAGGGCCTGGGGCTCCTGCTCGTCCTGATGGTCACGCACACGGCCAAACAATGGGCGGATGCGCGGCAACAGTGCATCAGGGCTGCCCCAGTGGTTGCGCACCCAGGTCAGCGCCTCGCCGTGCATCCCATAGCAGAAGCGCCGCCAGTAATCGCGCATGACCTGGCCGAGCAAATCACTGTGGTCGGTTTCCAGGCTCTGGGTGAACAGGCTGCCACTGTCGAAGGCGTGCTCGCGGAGCATGCGCTGGCACCAGCCGTGGATGGTCGATACCGCTGCCTCGTCCATCCACTGCACCGCGACTTCCAACCGGCTGGCGCAACGGGGCCAGAGCGCTTCGGCGTAATCGTCACGTAGCTGGTGCAGCAGCGGGTCGGCCGCTTGCAGTTCGCCACGGAAAAATCTCGCAGCCTCGGCCAGGCGGGCGCGAATACGCTCACGCAGCTCCTTGGTCGCGGCATCGGTGAAGGTGACCACAAGGATCTGTGGCGGTAGCAATTCGCGGCCAAAGCCTTGCTCGCCACCATGGCCGAGGATCAGGCGCAGGTACAGCGCAGAAATGGTGAACGTCTTGCCGGTACCGGCACTGGCTTCGATCAGTTGGCTGCCGTGCAGGGGGAAACTCAATGCCAGGGGACGGGCCTGGGTCATGCGCCACTCTCCGGGTTGCCCAGTGTTTGCCAGGCTGCGCTGAATAACGGCCGGTACAAGGTTTCGCACCAGCCTTCGAAGGTTTCGTCGGCGCTCAGTGCGCTGAAGTCTCGGAACTGCCGAGCCAGGGCCAGGCTTTCGCTGCGCTCGCCGAAACTGGTACGGCCGTCGCCCTCGTACGCGCGGATGGCGGCAGCGACCGCTTTGTCAGGGTCTTCCTGAGCCAACCAGGCAAACGCCGTCTTGGCCGCGACTGGCAGCGGTGCATTCATCGCGGCCTGGCGGGACACCAGTAAGTGACCTAGCAGCTCGGCAGCCTGGCTTTGTGGCAGCGGGTCGAGCAACAGGGTGATGTCACTGGCCAGCAGTGCACTGTGCAGCGGGTACCCAGCGGCGCACGCCGCCAGATGCATGACCCAGCTGGGGATCAGACGGTGCCATTTGAGGGTGCGCCCAGCACTGATGGTATTGGGTACCGTGGTGATGCTGAGCAGGCTTTGGTTCTCAGCCTGGTAAACCCGGCCAAGCCAACCTTCCAGCCGGTGAGTGCCGTGCTCGAAATGGATCGGCAGAGCACCCTCGACCACATTGGGCCAACGTTGCAGGAGCTGTCGGTGACGCTGAAGCAGATCGGGCAGCGGTTGGATCAACTCGGACTGAAGGATTTCACCGAACCCGGCCAAGGGCAGCATCCCGCAGGCCTGCAGCCGTCGTGCCTGCATCTGCAGCGCGTGTTCTGCCTGGTCAGGGTCGGCCAAGGCTGCGTTCAGCAGGCTTTCGCTGGCGCTGTAACGCTGCAGTGCATCGAGGACGAAGGGCTCTTCATCCGGCGTGGGTGCCTCCAGCGCCTCGAAGAACACTTTGAGCCGCTGGCTGAAGAAGTGCCGCACGGGGTGGCGCAAGAAGTCCTGCAACTGCGTCAGGGTCAGGGCTTCATCACTGACATAAGGGGGCAGGCCCAGGTCTGGCTGCATATCCTCCTCGGTCTGCTGGTGCAGGAGTTGCCACTCATGGGCAAAGCTGAACAGCGCACTGCCTTTCTGGAAGTAGCGTGGGCTGAAGGGCTGCAGCGGGTGCTCTTGGGTCAACGCGTGCAGCAACTGCTCGCCCCCTTGCTGGGCTTCCTGGCCTTCGCCTTTGCCCTTCAGACACCAACCAGCGGCCAAGTGATCACGCAACTGGCCAATCAGGACCGATGCCGGGCGCTCACTGTTGTCGCGAATACTACGGCCGACCCAACTTATATAGAGCTGATCGCGTGCCGACAGCAGCGCCTCGAGCAACAAGTATCGGTCATCTTCACGACGCGAGCGGTCGCCGGGGCGGTAATCGCTGGCCATCAGGTCGAAGTCCAGCGGCTGCTGTGCGCGCGGGTAGTCGCCATCGTTCATGCCCAGCAGGCAGACCACTCGGAAAGGAATGGCACGCATGGGCATCAGGGTGCAGAAGTTCACCGAGCCGGCGAGAAAACGCTGGGACAACTTGCCCTGGTCCAGCCCAGAGAGCCAAGCCTCGCGAACGACGGTCAGGGGAAGCAGATCTTGCAGGGCAACCCCTTCACAGACTTCCAGCCAGCCATCGCGCAGCTCCTGCAATTGCATCAGCAGAAACTCGTCGTGCTCGCCCCCTGCCAGGAAAAACACCTGTAGCAAGGCCTGCAGGCGTTCGCCCCACTGTGGCGCCGTCGCAGGTTGGGACAGGGCCTGGTAGGCCACATCGAGGGCGTCGAGCAGCGCCACCAGCGGGCCGATCAGGGCGGCATCCAGGCCGCCGATTTCGTCATACGGCTCGATGCCGTCACAGCCCTCGCCCACCCCCACCGCATAGCCAAGCAGCATACGACGCAGGCCGAAACGCCAGCTGTTCTGCTCCAGGCCCTCGGGCAAGCCAAGGGTTGCGCGCTGTTCGGCATTCAGGCCCCAACGGATACCCGCGCCTTCGATCCAGCGGTGCAGCGTGGGCAGGTCGCTTTCACGGATACCGAAGCGGGCGCGCAGAGCAGGTACATCGAGCAGGTCGAGCACTTCGCTCACGGCAAAGCGGCTGTCCGGCAGCTTGAGCAGATGCTCCAGGGCAATCAGCAAGGGATCTCGCCCGCGCTGGCCTTGGTCGGTCAAGGTGAAGGGGATGTAGCGCGGGTCATTGCGTTGCAGTTGACCGAATACGGCACGGATATGCGGTGCATAAGTGTCGATCGCCGGCAACATCACGATGACATCTCGTGGGCGCAGTGTGGGGTCGGCACTGAAACGGGCCAACAACTGGTCGTGGAGGATTTCCACTTCCCGTTGCGCGCTGTGGCCAACATGGAAGCGTACCGAGCGATCCTTGGCGAGATCGACTTCAGGCCAGCGCTGGCGGGTTTCAGCCAGAGGCCGTAGTTCGAGGATATCGTCCTGCAACTGGTTCAGCAGCGTGGTGGGTTGGCCCTCGCTGAACAGGTCGATGCGCCCTTCGCTGAACGCGCCTTGGTAGCTAACCGGGTCGTCGTAGCTGTCGAGCAGGTTGATGTAGTCACGGCCTTGCTTGCCCCAGGCGGCCAGCAAAGGATGGGCATGCTGATGCAGCGACTCATCATCGAGCTGCAGCGGCATGCCTTGCTTGCGTTGCTGGCGCTTGTACTGGTGGCGTAGCAGGTCTTTGTCGGCGACGATGTCGGCCCAGTGATGGCGGCAAGGGTTGTGCACGCACAACAGCACCTGGCTGAAGCGAGCAAGTCCGGCGAGCGCCTCCAGAGCCTGGGCTGGCAAAGAGGATATGCCGAAGACAATCACCCGTGGCGGCAGGCCTGCAGGTGCCTGCTCAAGGCTGCCGATACGTTCGATGAAACGCTGGTGTACCCCAGCCCGGCTCTGAGCCATGCCTTGCTCGCCAACATCCTCCAGCAGCGCGCGCCAGAGTTCGGCCTGCCAGCGGTTGCCCGGAGCCAGGGGTTTGCGCTCGCCGCGGGCCGTGTTCAGTACGTGATTTCCGGACGCCCAGTCCTTGAGCCAATCAGCACGGTAGACCTGGTACTGGTCGAACAGGTCGGCCAAGCGCTCGGCCAGCTGGTAGCGCTTTCGCAGGTCGCTATCGTCGGTGAGGAAACGCCGCAAAGGCTCGAAGTGGGGGCGTTCGATCAGTTCCGGGAGCAGGCGCATCAGGCGCCAGGTCAGGGGTGCCTTGTCGAGCAGCGATACCTCGGGGATTTCGTCGCGCCCCAGCACCTTTCTGTATAACTGCCACATGAAGCTGCCCGGCAACTGCACATCGATGGCGGCGGCAATGCCACAACCGCCCTGGTCATCTTCCTGTGGGTCTTCGGCCAAGGCCAACTTGAGCCATTGAGCGATACCGTTGCTCTGCACCAGGGCGATCTCGTTCTCCAGCGGGGCCAGCGGATAACGGCGCATCCAGCTCACTACCAGGCTGCGCAGGTCGTCCAGGCGGTTGCCGTGGACAATCATGAAGCCAGGATGGAGCGAGATGGTGTTGGCCATTTAAGGTCCTCTGACGGGCACTGCTAGATGATGGGGAACGATATCACGGCTGACAAACAGCCAGAAAAGACAAAACCCCTACCTGCTCGCGCAGATAGGGGTTTTGCGAAATGAATCTTGACGATGACCTACTCTCACATGGGGAAACCCCACACTACCATCGGCGATGCATCGTTTCACTGCTGAGTTCGGGATGGGATCAGGTGGTTCCAATGCTCTATGGTCGTCAAGAAATTCTGTTGCCAGAATGTCCAGATGGACAGCCCAGCGAATTCGGATATGCGATATTTGTGATGTTGCTTGCGAACTTTCGGTTCGTTTCGTCTTCACCACCGCAATCTGCGCTAGCAAATTGCTTGGGTGTTATATGGTCAAGCCTCACGGGCAATTAGTATTGGTTAGCTCAACGCCTCACAGCGCTTACACACCCAACCTATCAACGTCGTAGTCTTCGACGGCCCTTTAGGGGATTCAAGATCCCAGTGAGATCTCATCTTGAGGCAAGTTTCCCGCTTAGATGCTTTCAGCGGTTATCTCTTCCGAACATAGCTACCCGGCAATGCCACTGGCGTGACAACCGGAACACCAGAGGTTCGTCCACTCCGGTCCTCTCGTACTAGGAGCAGCCCCTCTCAAATCTCAAACGTCCACGGCAGATAGGGACCGAACTGTCTCACGACGTTCTAAACCCAGCTCGCGTACCACTTTAAATGGCGAACAGCCATACCCTTGGGACCGGCTTCAGCCCCAGGATGTGATGAGCCGACATCGAGGTGCCAAACACCGCCGTCGATATGAACTCTTGGGCGGTATCAGCCTGTTATCCCCGGAGTACCTTTTATCCGTTGAGCGATGGCCCTTCCATACAGAACCACCGGATCACTAAGACCTACTTTCGTACCTGCTCGACGTGTTTGTCTCGCAGTCAAGCGCGCTTTTGCCTTTATACTCTACGACCGATTTCCGACCGGTCTGAGCGCACCTTCGTACTCCTCCGTTACTCTTTGGGAGGAGACCGCCCCAGTCAAACTACCCACCATACACTGTCCTCGATCCGGATAACGGACCTGAGTTAGAACCTCAAAGTTGCCAGGGTGGTATTTCAAGGATGGCTCCATGAGAACTGGCGTCCCCACTTCAAAGCCTCCCACCTATCCTACACAAGCAAATTCAAAGTCCAGTGCAAAGCTATAGTAAAGGTTCACGGGGTCTTTCCGTCTAGCCGCGGATACACTGCATCTTCACAGCGATTTCAATTTCACTGAGTCTCGGGTGGAGACAGCGCCGCCATCGTTACGCCATTCGTGCAGGTCGGAACTTACCCGACAAGGAATTTCGCTACCTTAGGACCGTTATAGTTACGGCCGCCGTTTACCGGGGCTTCGATCAAGAGCTTCGCTTGCGCTAACCCCATCAATTAACCTTCCGGCACCGGGCAGGCGTCACACCCTATACGTCCACTTTCGTGTTTGCAGAGTGCTGTGTTTTTAATAAACAGTCGCAGCGGCCTGGTATCTTCGACCGGCGTGGGCTTACGCAGCAAGTGCTTCACCCTCACCGGCGCACCTTCTCCCGAAGTTACGGTGCCATTTTGCCTAGTTCCTTCACCCGAGTTCTCTCAAGCGCCTTGGTATTCTCTACCTAACCACCTGTGTCGGTTTGGGGTACGGTTCCCAGTTATCTGAAGCTTAGGAGCTTTTCTTGGAAGCATGGCATCAACCACTTCGTCGCCTAATGGCAACTCGTCATCAGCTCTCGGCCTTGAAATCCCGGATTTGCCTAAGATTTCAGCCTACCACCTTAAACTTGGACAACCAACGCCAAGCTGGCCTAGCCTTCTCCGTCCCTCCATCGCAATAACTGGAAGTACAGGAATATTAACCTGTTTTCCATCGACTACGCTTTTCAGCCTCGCCTTAGGGACCGACTAACCCTGCGTCGATTAACGTTGCGCAGGAAACCTTGGTCTTTCGGCGTGCGAGTTTTTCACTCGCATTGTCGTTACTCATGTCAGCATTCGCACTTCTGATACCTCCAGCAAGCTTCTCAACTCACCTTCACAGGCTTACAGAACGCTCCTCTACCGCATCATCAAAGATGACACCCGTAGCTTCGGTGCATGGTTTGAGCCCCGTTACATCTTCCGCGCAGGCCGACTCGACTAGTGAGCTATTACGCTTTCTTTAAAGGGTGGCTGCTTCTAAGCCAACCTCCTAGCTGTCTAAGCCTTCCCACATCGTTTCCCACTTAACCATGACTTTGGGACCTTAGCTGACGGTCTGGGTTGTTTCCCTTTTCACGACGGACGTTAGCACCCGCCGTGTGTCTCCCATGCTCGGCACTTGTAGGTATTCGGAGTTTGCATCGGTTTGGTAAGTCGGGATGACCCCCTAGCCGAAACAGTGCTCTACCCCCTACAGTGATACATGAGGCGCTACCTAAATAGCTTTCGAGGAGAACCAGCTATCTCCGAGCTTGATTAGCCTTTCACTCCGATCCACAGGTCATCCGCTAACTTTTCAACGGTAGTCGGTTCGGTCCTCCAGTCAGTGTTACCTAACCTTCAACCTGCCCATGGATAGATCGCCCGGTTTCGGGTCTATACCCAGCGACTAAACGCCCTATTAAGACTCGCTTTCGCTACGCCTCCCCTATTCGGTTAAGCTCGCCACTGAATATAAGTCGCTGACCCATTATACAAAAGGTACGCAGTCACCTAACAAAGTAGGCTCCCACTGCTTGTACGCATACGGTTTCAGGTTCTATTTCACTCCCCTCTCCGGGGTTCTTTTCGCCTTTCCCTCACGGTACTGGTTCACTATCGGTCAGTCAGTAGTATTTAGCCTTGGAGGATGGTCCCCCCATATTCAGACAAAGTTTCTCGTGCTCCGTCCTACTCGATTTCATTGATAAGAGATTTTCGTGTACGGGGCTATCACCCACTATGGCCACACTTTCCAGAGTGTTCCACTAATCTCAAACCAACTTAAGGGCTGGTCCCCGTTCGCTCGCCACTACTAAGGGAATCTCGGTTGATTTCTTTTCCTCAGGGTACTTAGATGTTTCAGTTCCCCTGGTTCGCCTCTTGCACCTATGTATTCAGTACAAGATAACCAGCTTATGCTGGCTGGGTTCCCCCATTCAGAGATCTCTGGATCACAGTCTGTTTGCCGACTCCCCAAAGCTTATCGCAGGCTACCACGTCTTTCATCGCCTCTGACTGCCAAGGCATCCACCGTATGCGCTTCTTCACTTGACCATATAACCCCAAGCAATCTGGTTATACTGTGAAGACGACATTCGCCGAAAATTCGCATGTTGCGCTTTCGCGCAGAACTCACAAATTTTACCTTAGCCTGATCACACACCAGTGAAAGTGCGTGTCAGTCTATATCTATCACATATCCGAATTTTTAAAGAACGATCTGACAAAAGTCAGAAATCAACATTCAAACTGAATGTTCATTTCTAAGTTCTGATCAGGTACTGCGAAAGTGGTGGAGCCAAGCGGGATCGAACCGCTGACCTCCTGCGTGCAAGGCAGGCGCTCTCCCAGCTGAGCTATGGCCCCGTATTACGGCTGAACCATGTAATGGTAGGTCTGGGCAGATTTGAACTGCCGACCTCACCCTTATCAGGGGTGCGCTCTAACCAACTGAGCTACAGACCTATAACAGGGTCGCGTTACAGCATCGTCTTTTACAATGAATCAAGCAATTCGTGTGGGAGCTCATCAGCAGGCTGATGTCGTCGATTAAGGAGGTGATCCAGCCGCAGGTTCCCCTACGGCTACCTTGTTACGACTTCACCCCAGTCATGAATCACACCGTGGTAACCGTCCTCCCGAAGGTTAGACTAGCTACTTCTGGTGCAACCCACTCCCATGGTGTGACGGGCGGTGTGTACAAGGCCCGGGAACGTATTCACCGCGACATTCTGATTCGCGATTACTAGCGATTCCGACTTCACGCAGTCGAGTTGCAGACTGCGATCCGGACTACGATCGGTTTTGTGAGATTAGCTCCACCTCGCGGCTTGGCAACCCTCTGTACCGACCATTGTAGCACGTGTGTAGCCCAGGCCGTAAGGGCCATGATGACTTGACGTCATCCCCACCTTCCTCCGGTTTGTCACCGGCAGTCTCCTTAGAGTGCCCACCATAACGTGCTGGTAACTAAGGACAAGGGTTGCGCTCGTTACGGGACTTAACCCAACATCTCACGACACGAGCTGACGACAGCCATGCAGCACCTGTGTCAGAGTTCCCGAAGGCACCAATCCATCTCTGGAAAGTTCTCTGCATGTCAAGGCCTGGTAAGGTTCTTCGCGTTGCTTCGAATTAAACCACATGCTCCACCGCTTGTGCGGGCCCCCGTCAATTCATTTGAGTTTTAACCTTGCGGCCGTACTCCCCAGGCGGTCAACTTAATGCGTTAGCTGCGCCACTAAAATCTCAAGGATTCCAACGGCTAGTTGACATCGTTTACGGCGTGGACTACCAGGGTATCTAATCCTGTTTGCTCCCCACGCTTTCGCACCTCAGTGTCAGTATCAGTCCAGGTGGTCGCCTTCGCCACTGGTGTTCCTTCCTATATCTACGCATTTCACCGCTACACAGGAAATTCCACCACCCTCTACCGTACTCTAGCTTGCCAGTTTTGGATGCAGTTCCCAGGTTGAGCCCGGGGCTTTCACATCCAACTTAACAAACCACCTACGCGCGCTTTACGCCCAGTAATTCCGATTAACGCTTGCACCCTCTGTATTACCGCGGCTGCTGGCACAGAGTTAGCCGGTGCTTATTCTGTCGGTAACGTCAAAACAGCAAGGTATTAACTTACTGCCCTTCCTCCCAACTTAAAGTGCTTTACAATCCGAAGACCTTCTTCACACACGCGGCATGGCTGGATCAGGCTTTCGCCCATTGTCCAATATTCCCCACTGCTGCCTCCCGTAGGAGTCTGGACCGTGTCTCAGTTCCAGTGTGACTGATCATCCTCTCAGACCAGTTACGGATCGTCGCCTTGGTGAGCCATTACCTCACCAACTAGCTAATCCGACCTAGGCTCATCTGATAGCGCAAGGCCCGAAGGTCCCCTGCTTTCTCCCGTAGGACGTATGCGGTATTAGCGTTCCTTTCGAAACGTTGTCCCCCACTACCAGGCAGATTCCTAGGCATTACTCACCCGTCCGCCGCTGAATCCAGGAGCAAGCTCCCATCATCCGCTCGACTTGCATGTGTTAGGCCTGCCGCCAGCGTTCAATCTGAGCCATGATCAAACTCTTCAGTTCAATACTGCTTGGGTTTTTAAGAAACCCTAAACTTGGCTCAGCAATCTCAAATGACTATGTGATTTCTCGCATGGTCACTTGTGATGCTGATAATCTTTTTGACTATCAGTCCATACTCACAAGCACCCACACGAATTGCTTGATTCGATTTGTTAAAGAGCGTTTGGTTAAGAGCTTTTCGTCTCAACCGAGGCGCGCATTCTACGCTTTCCTCAGAGCCTGTCAAGCGTTTATTTTGAAGTTTTTCGCGAGAAACTCGTTTAGCTTCAAACACTTGGCTCGCTGCGATCTCTCGTAGCGGGAGGCGAATCATACAGCGTTTAGAAGCGCTGTCAACCACCGCTTCAACCGCTATCGATCAGACGATCGAAGCACCACCAGCACTACCTGGATTAAGTAACTCATTGAATCTCAAGGAGTTTCTCGTTCCGACTACGCTGGAAGTGGGGCGCATTATAAGGGGATTCGAGAGCTGGTCAAGGCTTAATTTCATTTATTTGAAATATTCACCAGGCGCGTGCCATGGCAGGTTTGGCGCTCGATCTCGAGAACGCTACGAAACTGCCCTCCCCCTGCGCCCCACCACCCGAGGCAACCGCCGCGCCACTGCAGGAATTCGCATCAGCATCAACAAACCACCAATCCCTGCATAAATCGCCCACTCACGCAGATCCGAACGAACGATCCACAGGAAGTGCAGCAAGCCCAACCCGAGAATCACATACACCAGCTTGTGCAACTTCCTCCAGCGCGCCCCCAGCCGGCGCTGGCTGTAGCGATTGGACGTCACCGCCAATGCCAACAAGCCAAGAAAACCCAGTGCCCCCACTATTATGTAGGGTCGTTTGCGCAACTCCACAGTCAACTGCCCCCAATCCAGTCCGAGGATGAAGAACAGGTAGCAGAGGATATGCAGCACAATATAGGCAAAACACCACAACCCCAGCTGACGCCGAACCACGATCCAACCCGACCACCCCGTCAGCTTCTGCAAAGGCGTCATGCTCAGCGTCACCAGCAAAAAGGTAAGCGCTCCCAACCCCAGGCGATCCATCATGATCTTTCCTGGGTCTGGACCCAGCAGGCTCATCGCCGCCTCGTACAACCACCAGACGGGAAACAGACAACCCACCATGAAGATGGCCAGGCGCAGCCAGGGATAGCGCATCAATAATTCTTCCGCAGGTCGAGCCCGGCATACAGCGACGCCACTTCATCGGCGTAGCCATTGAACATCTGGGTCTGGCGAACATTTGGGCTGAACAATCCGCTCGGCAGGCGGCGCTCGCGCGCCTGGCTCCAGCGTGGGTGATCGACCTCCGGGTTCACGTTGGCATAGAAACCATATTCGTCTGGCGCCAGCCCCTCCCAGGTAGTCTGCGGCTGCTCGGCCACCAGGCTGATGCGCACGATCGATTTGATGCTCTTGAAGCCATACTTCCAAGGCACCACCAACCGCAGCGGCGCTCCATTCTGATTAGCCAGCTCCCGCCCATACATCCCAACTGCCAGAATGGCCAGAGGGTGCATGGCCTCATCCAGGCGCAGCCCCTCTCTATAAGGCCAATCGATCAGGGCAAAGCCTGAACGCTGCCCCGGCATATGCTCCGGGTCCTTCAATGTCTCGAATCGCACATAGCGCGCCTTCGAAGTGGGCTCGACCTGCTTGAGCACCTGCGAAAGCGGAAAGCCCAACCAGGGGATGACCATCGACCAGGCTTCCACGCAACGCAACCGGTAGATGCGTTCTTCGAGCTGATAAGGTTTGACGAAGTCCTCCAGGGCATAACGCCCCGGCTTTGCGACCTCACCGTCGACCACCACCGACCACGGCTCTGTCTTCAGGCTGGCACCGTTGGCAGCCGGGTCCCCCTTGTCGGGCCCGAACTCATAGAAGTTGTTGTAGTGAGTGGCGTCCTTGAACGGCGTGATCGCCTCACCCTTGACAGTCACCGCCTGCCAGCGCGCTGCAGCGAGCTTGTCGCTGAACCATGTCGGCGCGGCGCCCGCCTCTACATCCGGGTAACGCGATGCCTCAGCCGCCCGCGCCGCAAACGGCAGGGCACCCAGGGCAAGCCCCGCCAGGGACCCGCCCAACAGCGTGCGACGAGAAAGATAGAGGCTTTCGGGTGTGATCTCCGATGCCTTGCAGTCGGACGACCTGGGTAGCTTGATCAGCATGACGGCTCCACAGCACTGGATGAGGGATACCAGTAAGACTATGGAGCCGGAGGGTTATTCCAGCATTAAATCTTTTTTCAGGCTTTGCGGCGTCGGCCGCGCAGCAGGTACTGGATTGGCCCCGAAGCCGCGTAGGCAAGGAAGATCAGCAGGAGGATGCGCGGCGGGTCGCTGAACACCACGGCAAACACCAGCACCACTGCAAGGATCGCGACAAACGGCACGCGCCCTTTGAGGTCCAGCTCCTTGAAGCTGTTGTACTTGATGTTGCTGACCATCAGCATGCCAGCCGCGGCAACCAGCAGTGCCACCAGGAACGACAACTTGGAGCCCTGGATGCCATAGTCGCTGAATGCCCATACGGTACCAGCCACCACGCCGGCGGCTGCCGGGCTGGCAAGACCGATGAAGTAGCGCTTGTCGGCAGTACCGACCTGGGTGTTGAAACGCGCCAGGCGCAGCGCGGCACCGGCTACATAGATAAAGGCAACCATCCAGCCGACCTTGCCCATATCGCCCAGGGCCCAGCCGAACGCCAGCAAGGCCGGCGCCACACCGAAGGCGACCATGTCCGACAGCGAGTCGTACTCGGCACCGAAGGCGCTTTGGGTATTGGTCATGCGTGCAACACGGCCATCAAGACCATCGAGCACCATGGCAACGAAAATGGCGATGGCGGCAAAGGCGAAATACTTGCTCGCCTCACGCGGGTCACCCGCACTCAGAGCACTTTGGGCGCTCATCGAGCTGATGATGGAATAGAACCCGGCAAACAGGTTGGCGGTGGTAAACAGGTTGGGCAGCAGATAGATGCCGCGATGACGCACCTTGCGCCCTTCGGCGTCATGCCCTTCTTCAACGTGCTCATCGACAGGTAGCAGGCTTTCGGCGTCGGAGGGCTTGTTCGGCTCTTCGGGACGTTCGCTCATGGAGGGTACCTTGCAACAGGATGGAAAATGTTCGACACGGGCCCGCAAAACAGGTTCTGACAGCGAGCCACTGGTCTGCTTTATACCAGAAGCTGACTGGCAGAACGAAAAAACGCGGCCGAAGCCGCGTTTTTCATCTTTCGATAAGACTTAGTTCTTGGTCTTGTCGACGATTTTGTTAGCCGAGATCCACGGCATCATCGAACGCAGTTGCTCGCCGATGATTTCGATGCCGTGAGCGGCGTTGTTGCGGCGCTTGGCGGTCATCGATGGGTAGTTGGTAGCACCTTCGGAGATGAACATCTTCGCGTATTCGCCGTCCTGGATGCGCTTCAGAGCGTTGCGCATGGCCTTGCGGGATTCTTCGTTGATGACTTCCGGGCCGGTGACGTACTCACCGTATTCGGCGTTGTTGGAGATCGAGTAGTTCATGTTGGCGATGCCGCCTTCGTACATGAGGTCAACGATCAGCTTCAGCTCGTGTAAGCACTCGAAGTAGGCCATTTCTGGCGCGTAGCCAGCTTCGACCAGGGTTTCGAAACCGGCTTTGACCAGTTCGACGGTACCGCCGCAGAGAACAGCCTGCTCACCGAACAGGTCGGTTTCGGTCTCATCCTTGAAGGTGGTTTCGATGATGCCGGTACGGCCGCCGCCCACGCCCGAAGCGTACGACAGGGCGACGTTCTTGGCGTTGCCGGAAGCGTCCTGGTAGATAGCGATCAGGTCAGGGATACCGCCGCCTTTGACGAACTCGGAGCGAACGGTGTGGCCAGGGGCTTTCGGCGCGATCATGATCACGTCGAGGTCGGCACGCGGAACTACTTGGTTGTAGTGGATCGCGAAGCCGTGAGAGAAGGCCAGGGTAGCGCCCTTCTTGATGTTCGGCTCGATTTCCTGCTTGTACAGCTGGCCCTGGAACTCGTCCGGAGTCAGGATCATGACCAGGTCGGCAGCAGCGACGGCGGAGGCTACGTCGGTCACTTTCAGGCCGTGGGCTTCTGCCTTGGCAACGGTGGCCGAACCTTTACGCAGACCGATGGTGACATCTACACCGGAGTCCTTCAGGTTGCACGCTTGGGCGTGGCCCTGGGAACCGTAACCGATGATGGCGACTTTCTTACCCTGGATGATGGAAAGGTCGCAGTCTTTATCGTAGAAAACTTTCATGAAAATACCCCTGGTTATATCTCGGCCCCTGCGGAGCCATCGCTAATTTTTGAATTTAGATGCTGAGCACTTTGTCGCCACGGGCAATGCCGGTGACGCCACTGCGCACGGTTTCGAGAATCGATGCGGTGCCGATGGCCTGGATGAAGCTGTCCAGTTTGTCGCTGGTACCGCTCAGTTGTACGGTGTACACGCTGGCGGTCACGTCGACGATCTGGCCACGGAAAATATCCGTGGTGCGCTTGATCTCGGCACGCTGTGCACCGGTGGCCTTGACCTTGACCAGCATCAGTTCACGCTCGATGTGAGCGCTTTCCGACAGGTCGACAAGCTTGACCACTTCGACCAGCTTGTTCAGGTTCTTGGTGATCTGCTCGATCACTTCGTCATGGCCAACGGTGGTCAACGTCAGACGCGACAGGGTCGGGTCTTCAGTCGGCGCCACGGTCAGGCTTTCAATGTTGTAGTTGCGCTGGGAGAACAGGCCGACCACACGGGACAGAGCACCGGGTTCGTTTTCCAGCAGCAGGGAAATGATGTGCCGCATATCAGGTACGCTCCGTCTTGCTCAGCCACATGTCACGCATCGAGCCATCCTTGATCTGCATCGGATAGACGTGCTCGGTACGGTCGACCGCGATGTCGATGAACACCAGGCGGTCCTTCATCGCGAACGCTTCTTCCAGCTTCGGCTTCAGGTCTTTCAGGCTGGTGATGCGGATACCCACATGACCATAGGCCTCGGCCAACTTGATGAAGTCGGGCAGCGACTCGACGTACGAGTGGGAGTGACGACCGTTGTAGGCCATGTCCTGCCACTGGCGGACCATGCCCAGTACACCGTTGTTCAGGTTGACGATCTTCACCGGCAGGCCGTACTGCATGCAGGTGGACAGCTCCTGGATGTTCATCTGGATGCTGCCTTCGCCAGTGACGCAGGCTACGTCCTGATCCGGGAAGTTGAGCTTGATGCCCATGGCTGCCGGGAAACCGAAGCCCATGGTGCCCAGGCCACCGGAGTTGATCCAGCGGTTCGGCTTGTTGAAGCGGTAGTACTGCGCCGCGAACATCTGGTGCTGGCCCACGTCGGAGGTCACGAAGGCATCGCCCTTGGTCACTTCGCAGAGGGTCTCGATCACCGCCTGTGGTTTGATGACATTACCGTCGCCCTTGTCGTAGGGGAACAGGTCGCCAGTACCACGCCACTCGTCGATCTGCTTCCACCAGGCATCGATCGCCGCCTTTTCAGGCTGCTCGCCGATTTCCTTGAGGATGCCGAGCATTTCGCTGAGCACGCTGTCGACCGGACCTACGATTGGCACGTCGGCCTTGATCATTTTCGAGATCGACGCAGGGTCGATATCGATGTGGATGATCTTGGCGTTCGGGCAGAACTTTGCCGGGCCGTTGACCACGCGGTCATCGAAGCGCGCACCGACTGCGAAGATCACGTCGGCATGGTGCATGGCCATGTTGGCGGTGTAGCTGCCGTGCATACCGAGCATGCCGAGGAACTGGCGATCGGTGCCTGGGAAGCCGCCAAGACCCATCAGGGTGTTGGTGACTGGCAAGTTCAGCGACTTGGCGATCTCGGTCAGGGCTTCGGAGCCGCCACCAAGGATCACGCCACCGCCGGAGTAGACGATCGGGCGCTTGGCGGCGAGGAGCATCTCGGCAGCCTTGCGGATCTGCCCGGAGTGGCCACGGACGGCTGGGCTGTAGGAGCGCAGCTTGACCTTCTTCGGATAGACGTATTCGAACTTTTCAGCCGGGTTGGTCATATCTTTTGGAATGTCGACCACGACCGGACCTGGGCGACCGGATTGCGCCAGGTAGAAGGCTTTTTTCAGAACTTCGGGGATCTCGGTGGCATGTTTGATCATGAAGCTGTGCTTCACGATCGGCCGCGAGATGCCAATCATGTCGGTTTCCTGGAAGGCATCGGTACCCACCATGGTGCTAGGCACCTGGCCGGACAAGATGACCATCGGAATCGAATCCATGTAGGCAGTGGCAATGCCGGTGATGGCATTGGTCGCGCCCGGGCCGGAGGTTACCAGCACCACACCGGCCTTGCCGGTGGCACGGGCGTAACCGTCCGCCATATGGGTTGCGGCCTGTTCGTGACGAACCAGGATGTGCTCGACTTCCGGTTCTTTGAACAGGGCATCGTAAACATGCAGGAGAGCACCACCAGGGTACCCGTAGATGTGCTTAACGCCTTCGTCACGCAAGAAGCGGACGACCATCTCAGCGCCAGATAAAAGCTCCACGTTGTTCACCTCTAAAACGCCAGAATACCGTCCCTAGTGGACGGGTCTTAATAGGTTTACTGCCAAGCAGAGCACGAGCGAACGTCAGCACTGACTGAGCAAGTATTGGGAGCTCCCCAGATGTTGCGGGGGTTTCCCACCCAGCGCGAGGTAACGCGTTGCGGGGTGTAACAGGTCGGCGCGGGTGTGCGCCTCATGATCTGCTTAGCGGGTCTGCTTCTGGCAGTCCCTCTACAGCGGAATCTGGATTCTTGTGATTTGGCGGCTACAAGTCAAGAAAAATTATTGCCAATTTTTCCCCAAGATGAATTCCTGCCACCACTAAAAACCAACTCAGCAGCAGAATAATTAAGATTTTCACAAAAAAGGGCCACAATCTGCGGCCCTTGACGGAAAAAGAGAAGAAATCAGGCGGAAGGAGCGATCAATTGGTCAAACTCTGCTAGCAGGCGACGTAGCTCGCGGCTCTGCTCTGGACGGTCGGCAAACACCGTCTCTGCCATGACCAAAATTCCTGAAGCATTGGGCAGCGGGTGGCCAAGCTCGATGATGATCTTCATGCGCGGCAGGAAAATCCACTGCAGCCACTGTTCTAGGCTCATGGTGTCGACCGCGAACGGCACCGTGCTGGCCAAGGCCTCGTCGCTTGGTGGCTCGTCATCCCACCAGCCTTGTACCTGCAGTTCACGCTCGATAAGCAGCAGGTGGTCGGCGATGTCCAGAATACGCTGCTCGATCATCAGGAATTGACCCGTGCCTTTTGCCGGGCCAGGGCGGCGCCAGCACTATCACCCTGCTTTTCGCGGGCTTGGGCAATGGTGTTCCACAGCTCGGCCTGCAGGTCGGGGCGGCCGTTGGCGTAGGTGAGCGCCCGTCGCGCGAGTTGTTCGGCTTGTGCCGCGTCACCCTGAGACAGTCGTACCTGTGCCAGGCGGTACAGCACTTGCGGCTCGCGTGGGGCAATCCGCTGGGCGCGCTCCAGGCTCGACGCAGCCCCGTTGAAATCGCCGCTGCCCTGTTGCGACTGGGCGGTAGTCAGCAGCGCCAGCACCGGGCCATCGAGCTGCTCGTCGGCTGATAGGCCGCCTGATGCCGCATTGCTGCGCGGAATGCCAGTCGGCGCACTGGTGGCAGGCGGCGCGCTGTTCATCGAGGCGATGTCGAACGGCTCGTCGGCGATCGGGTTGGGGTTGGTGGTCATCGGCGCACTGCTGACCGGCCCGGGAGTGATCGGGGTGGTGCTGATGGGCGCTGCACCATTGCCTGCCGGGAACGTCTGAATACCCGTGGCGCCGGCGCCTTGCGGAATCATCACGGTCACACCGGAATCTTCGGGCAGCGACTGCGCCTGCGCGGTGCCGTTGCCCATGCCAGCCGCCGAGCGGTTGGCCGTGACCCGTTCACTATTGGACACACGGGTACTCGAATCGACCACCGGGATATTGCCGCGCTGGACACTGGAGCACCCCTGGAGCACAGCCAGCGCCGTCAAGGCAGGAAACAGCCACTTATTCACGTCACACCTCATCAATGCAGCCAGTGCTTAATTCATCCAGCCTTTGACCCAGTCCATGACCGATTCTGCCGGATTCTGCTCGCCGCCACAGGTTGCCCCGGCAGGCGGTTCGCTGCCGCGAATATACGGCATCTGCACCGCTCCCGGACAGCTTGCGTCGGAACCTCGGCCACTGTAGGGGTCGATCCACGCTTGCACCACGTTGTCCGGCTGCGGCATGTCCAACGGTAGCGGGTCGGCCTTCTTCATGAAGCTGGTCCAGACCTGCAGCGCACCGGTGGCACCGGTGAACGGGGTTTTGCCATTATCGTCGCGGCCCATCCACACCACCGCCAGCAGGTCTTGGCTGAAACCGGAGAACCAGCTGTCACGCGAGTCGTTACTGGTACCGGTCTTGCCTGCCAGGGTCAGCGAGCTGGGCAATACGTTGTACACCGAACGGCCGGTACCTTCGCGCATCACCCGCTGCATGGCGTTCTGCACCAGGTAGATCGAAGCCGGGTCGAAGGTCTGCTGGATCTGGAATGGGTAGCGCTTGAGCGGCTCGCCCTCGGCAGTCAGCACACTGCGGATACCGCGCATCGGCGTATTGAAGCCACCGTTGGCGATGGTCTGGTACATGGTCGCCACTTGCATCGGCGACATGCCACCGGCGCCCAGCAACATTGCCGGGTATGCCGGCCAATCCACTTTCACACCCAGTCGGCCGATGGTCTTGATGACGTTGGGCACGCCCACCTCAAGGCCAAGCTTGGCGGTCGACAGGTTGTAGGAGTTTGCCAGGCCCTGGTACAGGTAGATCGTGCCGTGCGGGCGGCGATCGTAGTTCTGTGGCCGCCATACCTGGCCATCCGCGCCCTTGACCGAGAACGGTTCATCCTGCACCCAGCTGGTCAGGGTGTACTTGCTTGGCTGCTCCAGCGCGGTCAGGTATACCGCCGGCTTGACCAGCGAACCGATCGGCCGTACGGCGTCGATGGCACGGTTGAAGCCGGCGAAGCCGGACTGGCGGCTACCGATCAGGGCCTGAACCTCACCCGTTTCCGGGTTGGTCACGACCATTGCCGACTCGACGTCATCAGAGCCCTTGCGCCCGGCCAGGCGCTTGAAGGTCTCGTTCATCGAGCTTTCGGCCTTCATCTGCAGGATGGGGTCGAAACTGGTGAAGATGCGCAGGCCTTCTTCGGTCAAGTCTTCATCGCGATAGTCCTGACGCAGCTGACGCTTCACCAGGTCGAGGAAGGCCGGGAACGAGCTGTCGGCCAGGCTGCCGCGCTTGGTCACGCCAAGCGGCATCTTCTTCGCAGCATCGACGGCCTCCTGGCTCGCCACGCCCTGCTCGGCCACCAGGTCCAGGACCAGGTTGCGGCGAGCGAGCGCTCGCTCGGGGTAACGGCGCGGGTTGTAGTACGACGGCCCCTTGACCATGCCCACCAGCAAGGCGATCTGATGCAGCTTGAGCTCCGACAGCGGCTGGCTGAAGAAGAACTGGCTGGCCAGGCCAAAGCCGTGCACGGCACGCTGGCCGTCCTGGCCGACGAACACTTCGTTGAGGTAGGCCTCAAGGATTTCACGCTTGTCGTAATGCATTTCCAGCAGCACGGCCATCATCGCTTCGGTCAGTTTGCGGCTGAGGCTGCGCTCACTGGTCAGATAGAAGTTCTTCACCAACTGCTGGGTAAGGGTACTGCCGCCCTGGCGCATGGAACCGGCCGAGGTATTGACCCAGATCGCCCGGGCGATGGATTTGGGCGATACACCGAAATGGCTGTAGAAGTCGCGGTCTTCCGTGGCTACCAAGGTTTCCAGCAGGTATGGCGGCACCTGGTCGATCTTGATCAGGATGCGGTCTTCGAGGTTTTTCGGGTAGATGCCGCCGATCATCAGCGGCTCCAGGCGAACAACGTCGAGCTTGCCGCCATTGGCGCCGGATAGGCCCGCCACGTAGTCGCCAGAGAAGCGCACGCGGACGAACTGCGCAGGCTCCATGCCCTCGTAGAACTGGAAGCCACGGGTATTCAGGTCGACGTTATTGCCGTTGACCGCAGCCGCTCCAGGCCCGTTGGCCGCACTCTCGCGCCGATAGCCGAGGGCATCGAGTTCGGTGAGGAAGTCGTTTTTGCTCAGTTTCTGGCCGACGAACAGCTCAAGCGGCCGGGCATACACCTTGGCCGGGATGGTCCAGCGCTTGCCGGAGAACTTCTCCTGCACGACGGCATCGAGGTAAACCGCGAAGCCGGCAACGATCACCAGGCCGACCAGGCTGAGCTTCAAGGCCCAGCCCAGCCAGGCGCGCGAGCGGCCGGTCGGGCGTTTCTGAGGGGTACGGGATTTTCGGGTTCGAGTCATGGCGGCGGATTATACGCACTTTGCTAAGGCTGGGCAGGCGCCCTCTGGCGGTATGCAGGGGCGGCACCATTGACCATAATGGCGCCTTCGAATTCCCTGCCCCCGGAAGGATTTCCCGTGAGCCAAGCCTTGATCACTGCATTGCAGAACCCTGCCCTCTACCCTCACCCCGTGGACGGGTTCCAGCTCATCGAGACGCACATCTCCTGGGTCCTGCTGACGGGCGAGTACGCCTACAAAATCAAGAAGCCGATGAACTTCGGCTTCCTCGACTTCACCGCGCTGGACCAGCGTCAGCATTTCTGTAACGAAGAACTGCGCCTGAACCAGCGCCTGACCGAAGGACTGTACTTGGAAGTCCTGCCGATCACCGGTAGCGCCGAGGCGCCGCAGCTTGGCGGTGACGGTGTGGCGATCGAATACGCGCTGAAAATGCGCCAATTCCCCCAGGGCCAGATGCTCAGCACCCTGCAGGCCAATGGTGAGCTCAACGCCAGCCACATCGACCAGATGGCCCGGCAGATCGCCGAGTTCCACCTGCACACTCCAAAGGTGGCTGCCGAGCAGCCCTACGGCTCGCCTGAAAGCGTGATGGCGCCGGTCGAGCAGAACTTCGAGCAGATCCGCCCATTCCTCAGCGACAAGGCCGACCTGCAACAGTTGGACAACCTGCAAGCCTGGGCGAGGAGCAGTTTCGAGCGGCTGCAAGGCCTGTTCGCCGCGCGCAAGGCCAATGGCTTCACCCGCGAGTGCCACGGCGACATCCACCTGGGCAACGCCACCCTGATCGACGGCAAGGTGGTGATCTTCGATTGCATCGAGTTCAACGAGCCGTTTCGCAAGACCGATGTCTGGGCCGACACCGGCTTCCTCGCCATGGACCTGGAAGACCGCGGCCTCAAGTGCCTGGCGCGCCGCTTCGTCAGCCAATACCTGGAGCTGACCGGCGACTACGAGGGCCTCGAAGTGCTCAACTTCTACAAGGCCTACCGTGCCCTGGTTCGCGCCAAGGTAGCGCTGTTCAGCATGCCCGCCGATGCCGATGGCGTACAGCGCGCCACCACCCTGCGCACCTACCGCAACTATGCCAACCTGGCGGAAAGCTACAGCGCCATCCCTTCGCGGCTGCTGGCCATCACGCACGGGGTCTCGGCCGTAGGCAAGAGCCACGTGGCCATGCGACTGGTAGAGGCCTTGGGTGCCGTGCGCGTGCGATCGGACGTGGAGCGCAAGCGCCTGTTCGGCGAACAGCAGCCAACGCTGCGTGGGCAGCAGGACGCCGGCATTTATGAACAGGATGCCAGCGCGGCGACCTACCAGCGCCTTCACGAACTGGCCAGCACCATCCTGCGCGCCGGCTTCCCGGTAGTGCTCGATGCAACGTACCTGAAACACGCTCAGCGCCAGGCTGCGGCAGAGGTCGCCAGCGCGACTGGCGTGCCGTTCCTGATTCTCGACTGCCAGGCCCCGGAGGCGGTAATCGCCAGCTGGCTGGAACAGCGCCAGGCGGAAAACACCGACCCGTCGGACGCGACACTGGATGTGGTGAAGGCTCAACAGGCCAGCCGTGAGCCGCTGGATGGCACAGAGCTGCAGCACGCCACCCGCGTTGATACGCAGGAAAGCGCCAGCATGGACCAGGTGATCGACCAAATTCGTCAGCGCCTGCCGGGCCTGTAAGCTCAGCGTTGCAGCCTATCGCCGGCTTGCTGGCGATAGGCCACAGCAGGCGGCTGATTTCCCCAATCGTCGCCACCGATGGCAAAAGGCCGCGCATTTTCCAACCCCCGCTACACTCCTTTCTGACCTGCTCGCGATTTATCCCCCAAGACCCGTTCAGCCATCGCAAGGAGGCTCGATGAACGATGAGTTGCAGCATCTTAAGAATCTTGGCAAGACCTCTGCGCAGTGGTTGCATGCGGCCGGTATTCACAGTGCATCGGACTTGCGTCGCCTTGGCGCGGTCGGTGCGTACCAGGCCGTGAAAACGCGAGGATTCCGGGCGTCGAAGGTGCTGTTGTACGCCATTGAAGGCGCCCTGCTGGACATGCACTGGAATGACTTGCCGGCCGAGCGCAAACAAGCGCTCAACCAACAACTGGACGCGAAGTGCACCGCGCAAAAAAATTTGAAATAAGTCGAGATAGGGGATTGACTACGAAATGAGAATCGTTATGATTATCACAACTGGTCGCGAGACTGGTTGGATAAACTGAAAGCCCCTGGTTCGGACTCTCAGATTATCTCCTCATCAGGCTAATCACGGTTATTGACCCGGCAATTTGCCGGGTCTTTTTTTGCCTATGAATCAAGGTCGGCCCGGAAAGCGCGCTATTTGCGCAGTTGCGCGCAGTAGTCCTGCTCAGGCGTGGCTGGCGTATACCAGACATAGTCCGCCATACCCGCCTCCACAGTCTCGCCCACCTCGGCCAGCATCAGCACGTTGCTCTGCCCCTTCGCCCCCAGGTCTGCCAAGTGCAGCGGTACGCCGAGATCTTTGCGCGCGTGATAGGCCCCAGTGAACAGAAGCGCAGGTTGAGGCGCTGCCAGCAAGCGCTCGGCAATGCGCCGGTCGCGCTGTTGCTGAACCGCCAGCATGGCCGGTAGCTGGCTTTCCGGCAGTAACCCACAATGCCCAGCGCGCACCTGCTCAAGCAGTGCCGCTTTTACCGCTGGCGCATTGGATTCAATGCCCGGCAACGGTGTCGGCTGGCGATAGGCTGCGCGCATTTCGCTGGTAGACAAGTTGGCTGGCAGCAGCGCGATATGTTCCTGCAAAGCTTCCCGGACGATCGGCCCGTACAGTTGCCAGTCCCAGCCGTCCTGCCAACCCAGGGCCTTGGGCAGGTCCTTCGGCAGACTCGCTTGCGCCTGCACGGCATCCAGCCGCGCCTGCTGCTCTGGCTGCAGCATCTCGAGCAACAGGCTGCCCTGCGCTCGCCGGGCCTGCAGTGCGCGCAGCAACCACAACTGCAAGGCGTGATGGTCGGGGTTGTCGTGCTTTTCGCCTACCAGTACGTGGGGGGCTTTCGCCAGCCGCTCTACCAACTGCTCAGGGCTGATGACCTGGCCGCTGGCCAAGTCGCGGATCTGCCCGAGCGCCACGCTGTCACGCCCTTCGCTGCTCTGCCAGGCAGGCAATGGTGGCAAGCTGGCCTGGCACCCCGCCAGCGACAGCAACAAACACAGCAACGAGCCAGACAGCCATGGATGGCGCATGAACAATGCCTCCTAGCGAGTGATGATCAGCGGATGGCCCCTTTCCGGGTGGGGTTGTACCAGCACCTCAATGCCGAACACCGCTTTCAGGGCCGTGGGCGTCAACACCTGCTCCGGCGAGGCCAACGCATGACAGCGGCCACTTTCGAGCAGCAGGATGCGATCACAGTAGCGTGCCGCCAGGTTCAGGTCATGCAGGATTACCAGCACGGCCGCACCATGGTCAGCAAAGCTGCGCACGGCTTGCAAGGTCGTATGCTGGTGCAAGGGGTCGAGCATCGAGGTCGGCTCATCGAGCAGCAATGTGCTGCCTTCGGCACCCGGCCATAGCTGAGCCAACACCCTGGCCAGGTGCACGCGCTGTCGTTCGCCGCCGGACAAGGCCAGGTAACTGCGCTCGACCAGGTGCCAGGCATCCGCTGCGCGCAGCGCCGCCTCGACGATTTCCCGGTCGCGCTGCTGGCCACTGTCGTGGGGCAAGCGCCCCATGCCGACCACTTCCTCGACGCGGAAGGCAAAGCCAAGGCTGGACACCTGGGGTAGCACTGCCAGGCGTTGCGCGCGGGCCTGGCCCGGCCAAGCGGACAGTGATTTGCCTTGTAGCGTCACCTGTCCCCGGCTGGGGGCCAGTTCGCCACACAAGGCCCCGAGCAGGCTGCTCTTGCCTGCACCGTTCGGCCCGAGTACTCCCAGTACCTGGTTGGGCAAAAGCTGCAGATCGATCTCTTGCAGCACGTCACAGCTGCCACGGCGCAAATGCAAACCTTCGACTTCAAGCATCAGTTACGCCCCCGCACCAGCAGGAAAAGGAAAAACGGCGCGCCGATGAAGGCTGTGACGATCCCGATCGGCAGCTCGGCGGGTGCCAACGCCAACCGCGCCACCAGGTCTGCGAACAGCAGCAAGGTGCCACCGGCCAGCAGCGAGGCCGGCAACAGCACACGGTGGTCAGGGCCTGCCACCAGGCGCACGAGATGCGGTACCACCAGGCCGACGAAACCGATCAGGCCAGCCGCTGCCACGGCAGCGCCAACCCCAAGTGCCGTGCAGAACACCAGCTCGCGCTTCAGGCGTTCTACTTCTATGCCCAGGTGCCTTGCTTCCGATTCGCCCAACAGCAAAGCGTTGAGTGCCTGCGCCCGGCGTGGCAGCCACAGTGCAACAGCCATGGACACGACCAGCAAGGGCCATAACCGCTCGTAACTGGCGCCATTGAGGCTGCCCAGGTTCCAGAAGGTCAGCGTGCGCAACGTGGCATCATCGGCCAGGTAGGTGAACAGCCCGACCGCCGAGCCGCCCAGGGCCGTCAACGCGATACCGGCCAGCAGCATGGTCGCGACGTTGGTCTGCCCGTCGCGGCGCCCCAACCGGTACACCAGGGCCGTCACCCCCAGGCCGCCGACGAAGGCGCAGGCCGACAGCAGATAAGGCGCGAACCACTCCGGGATACCTCCCAGCCAGCTACCGCCGACAATCGCCACCGCAGCCCCCAGCGCCGCGCCACTGGCAACGCCCACCAGGCCAGGGTCCGCCAACGGGTTGCGGAACAGCCCCTGCATGGCGACACCAGACAGCGCCAACACCGCGCCTACCGCCAAACCCAACAGGGTGCGCGGCAAACGGATCTGGCCGAGGATCATGTCGGCCTGCTCCAACCCGTCGGCCGCGATGGGCAAGCCGAGCAGGCGCAGCCCGGCGCGCAGGGTGTCTGACAACGGCAGGCTGACCGGCCCCAGGGCCAGCGAAAGCCAGACTGCGACCAGGCACAGCAAGCTCAGGCCCATGAATAGCGTGCGCGGTTGAATGCGTTGTTTCATCGAGTGCTGCTGGCCGGATAGAAGGTGGCCGTCAGATCGTCCAGCGCCGCTGGCAAGCGTGGGCCCAGGCCGCCGACCAAAAGGGTCGGGTCAAGGGTCACCAGGCGCTTCTCGCGCACAGCCCGAGACGCCGCCAGCGCCGGGTTTTCCTTGAGCAGGGCCTGCAGCGCCTGGTCGCCGGCCAAGGCGCGATCAGAGAACACCAGCACGTCCGGGTCCAGCGCCGCCAGCGCTTCATTGGAAAAGTTCTTGTAGCCTTGGTGCTCAGCCAGGTTACGCGCCCCTGCCTGGCGCAACAGCCAGTCACCTGCGGTGCCCTGCCCTGCGATCAGCGGTTTTGCTCCCGCATGGCCAACCAGCAGGAGGACGCCCGGTGCCTTATGGTGGGCTTGGGCTTGCTTGACCTTTAGTTGCAGGGCTTCGAGTTGCTGGTGATAACCCGAGGCAAGTTGCGCGGCCTTTTGCTCGGCACCGAGCAACGTGCCCAGGTGCTTGAGGTTTGCATCGACGGCCGCGAGGTCGGCCTGGCTGGAGAACAGTTCGACACGCACGCCGGCGCTACGAATTTGCGCTAGCACCGGTGGCGGCCCCATTTCTTCGGTGCCCACCAGCACGTCCGGGCGCAAGCTGAGAATGCCCTCGGCCGATAGCTGGCGCTGGTAACCGATACTTGGCAGTGCCTTCAACGACTCGGGATGCTGACTGGTGGTGTCGACACCCACCAGGCGTGGTTCGCCGCCCAGCTCACTGATCCACTCGCTCAACGCGCCGCCAGCACTGACCCAGCGTTGCGGCAGTTCGGCAGCCAGGGCCTGGGTGGAAGCAACGAGGGCTGCGCACAGAGCGAGCATGGCGGCGGGACGACGCATCATCGGGTTCCTTCTGAAGGCGGGCCGCGTACCTTGTGGTGAGCGGCAGAACTGCGCACCATAGACCACCCGGCGCAGCGAATGCGGGCAATTTGATAATTATTCGCATTGAAGCGTCAAGCTATCCCTTTGTTTCACGAGCCTTCCTTGCAATGCACTTTCTTTGTACTTCCGCAGCGCTGGCCGAAGGCCATAGCCGCGCCTTCAGCGTAGACGGCATCGACCTGTTCGGCATACGCCGTCAAGGCCAGGTGCACCTCTACCGCAACCGTTGCCCGCACCGGGGCATCCCGCTGAACTGGGCAGCTGACGCGTTTCTTGATGACAGCGCCAGCTTGATTCATTGCGCCCATCACGGGGCATTGTTTCTGATCGAAAGTGGCGAATGCGTGGCCGGCCCTTGCGAGGGAGAGGCCTTGCAGGCCCTGGGCTGCCTGGAAGACAGCCAGGGCATTTGGTTCACCGGTGGAGCAACACCGGTAGCGGGCGATCGATGACGATTCGTGAAGCATCCAGCTGCACACCGTAGGCCAGCACCTCAACACCATCGGCCACGGCTGTACGCAGCGCCGCGGCATAAGCAGCATCGATTTCTTCGGCAGGGCGTACCGCTTCGACGCCGGTGAGGTTCACGCAGTACAGTTGCACGGCGCGAATACCCTGGCGGGCCAACGACGCCAGCTCTCGCAAGTGTTTCGCGCCACGTTGGGTCACCGCGTCCGGAAAGGCCGCCACAGTGCTGTCCGGGTACCCCAGGGTCACGCTTTTGACCTCGACATAGGCAGGCCCCTGGGCAAACTCGAGGCGAAAGTCCACCCGGCTGCCCTCCTCGCCATACGCCACTTCGCGCTTGAGTGCGGTGAAGCCAGCCAGCTCGCGGATCGCCCCGGCACGCAAGGCCTCTTCGACCAATGCGTTGGCTCGCCCGGTATTGATGCAGGCCAGCCGCCCCTGGGGCGTTTCGCTGATCTCCCAGGTGCCTGGCAGCTTGCGTTTGGGGTCGTTGGAACGGCTGAACCAGACCTGCCCACCTTCGCGCATGCAATTGAGCATGGAGCCGGTGTTGGGGCAGTGAATGGTGAGCTGTTCACCACTTGCCAGTTCGATATCCGCCAGAAAGCGCTTGTAGCGGCGCAGCAGGCGCCCTTGCTCGAGTAAAGGAAAGAACACCATCAGCCCTGCCAGCTCCGCAGCCCACGGGCGATACGCTGTACTGCCTCTTCCAGCCGCGGCAGGCTCTGGGTATAGGCAAAACGTACGTGATGACCGGCCAGGTGGCGGCCAAAATCCAGGCCCGGGGTAAAGGCCAGGTGCTCGGTTTCCAGAAAGTGCCTGCAGAAGGCAAAGGCGTCACCACCGAAAGCGCTGATGTCGGCATACAGGTAGAACGCGCCCTGCGGCTCCACGGCAATGCGGAAGCCCAGTTCCCGCAGGGCTGGCAGCAGATAGTCGCGGCGACGGGCAAATTCGGCGCGCCGCTCCTCGAAAATCGCCAGGGTTTCTGGCTGGAAACATGCCAGGGCAGCGTATTGGGCCATGCTGGGGGCACTGATGTAGAGATTCTGCGCAAGTTTTTCCAGGTCGGCCACGGCATTGGGCGGCGCCACAAGCCAGCCCAGCCGCCATCCGGTCATGCCGAAATACTTGGAAAAACTATTAAGGACGAAGGCCGAGTCGTCCACTTCCAGCACGCTGGGCGCTTCCATGCCATAGGTGAGCCCATGGTAGATCTCATCCACCACCAGGTGCCCGTGACGCGCACGGGTGGCCTTGGACAGGCTGGCCAGCTCATCGCGGCTGAGCACCGTGCCGGTCGGGTTGGCAGGCGAAGCCACCAGCGCACCGACGGTATCCGCGTCCCAGTAGCGCTCGACCAGATCGGCGGTGAGCTGGTAGTTGACCTCCGGCCCCACCGGTACCAGCTGCGCACCGCCTTCCACAAGGCGCAGGAAGTGGCGATTGCACGGGTAACCCGGGTCGGCCAGCAGCCAGTGCTTGCCGGGGTCGACCAGCAGGCTGCTGGCCAGCAACAGGGCTCCGGAACCGCCGGGGGTGATCAGAATGCGTTCCGGGTCGACCGAAACACCGTAGCGCTCAGCGTAGAAACCGGCGATGGCCTCACGCAGTGCCGGCAAGCCGCGCGCCGCGGTATAACGGGTATGCCCCGCAGCCAGCGCAGCCTGGCCAGCCTCGACGATGGGCGCAGCGGTGGTGAAGTCCGGCTCACCGATTTCCAGGTGGATCACATCGTGGCCGGCCGCCTGCAGTTCGTTGGCGCGCGCCAACAGCGCCATGACATGAAAGGGTTCGATGGCGCGGCTGCGCGCACTGTATGGGTGGGCCATGACCTTCTCTCAATTGGGTCTAAACTGGTAATTCTACCTCTGCACTGCACCGAACGTGTGCTCCACGGCACTGTCAATACCTAGGATCGGGCGGGGTAGCGCACCCCTGATCTATCTGGTAAGTTCGGCGGCTCGCAGTCGCAGGGCCGGCGGGTGCCGGAGATGGAGCAGCCTGCGCATTGGATCAGATGAGTGAGAGGCGGTCTATTCATGTCCACCGTAGAGAAGCAAAAAACCAATCAGACCATGTACGGTGTCGAGCCCTATAAAGAGACCAAGGGCGAAGAGTACATGGGCGAGCCCATGCGCAAGCATTTCACGAACCTTCTGGGGGCCTGGAAGCTTGAGCTGATGACCAGCGTGGACCAGACCGTAACGCACATGAAGGACGAAGCGGCCAACTTCCCCGACCCGGCCGACCGCGCCAGCCAGGAAGAAGAATTCGCTCTGGAACTGCGCAACCGTGATCGTGAGCGCAAGTTGATCAAGAAGATCGACAAGACCCTGCAGAAGATTCAGGACGAGGAGTACGGCTGGTGCGATTCCTGCGGGATCGAGATCGGCCTGCGTCGCCTGGAAGCCCGTCCGACTGCGGACCTGTGCTTCGATTGCAAGGAAATCGCGGAGAAGAAGGAAAAGACAGTCGGCAAAGGCTGACCCTTCTTCCATCCTGACGGGGCGCATCATGCGCCCCGTTTCATTTTCAGACGCATTACAGCCCATGAACGACTCCCGCTACACCGGACGCTTCGCTCCCACCCCCAGCGGCTTTCTGCACTTCGGCTCGCTGGTCGCCGCCCTCGCCTCCTGGCTCGATGCCCGCGCAGTGAATGGCCAGTGGCTGCTGCGCATGGAAGACACCGACCCGCCCCGGGAAATGCCCGGCGCTCGCGATGCCATCCTGCAGACCCTGGAACGTTACGGGCTCGAGTGGGATGGCGAGGTGGTGTTCCAGAGCCAGCGCCATGACGCCTATGCCGCGGTAGTGGACCGCTTGTTCAACATGGGCCTGGCCTACGCTTGTACCTGTTCACGCAAGCAGCTGGAAAGCCACAACGGTATTTACCCAGGGTTTTGCCGCAATGCCGGGCATGCTCGCGAAGGCGCAGCGATCCGCCTGCGGGTGCCGGAGCTGATCTACCGCTTCAACGACCGGGTGCAGGGCACGTACGAACAGCACCTGGGACGGGATGTGGGCGACTTCGTCATCCAGCGCCGGGACGGGCTGTATGCGTACCAGCTGGCCGTGGTGCTGGATGACGCCTGGCAAGGGATTACCGATATCGTGCGCGGCGCCGATCTGCTCGACAACACGCCGCGCCAGTTGTACCTGCAGGAATTGCTGGGCTTCTCTCAGCCACGCTACTTGCATATACCGCTGATCGTGCAACCCGATGGCCACAAGCTGGGCAAGTCGTACCGTTCACCACCGCTCGAAGCCAGCCAGGCAACCCCCTTGTTATTGCGGGCGCTGCGCGCTTTGGGGCAGGAAACCGAGCCTGAACTGTTGATCGCGACACCGGCCGAAGTGCTTGAGGTGGCGCGGCAACGCTGGCGGCCGGAGGCGATCGTGCAGCGAACCACGGTGCCAGAGGCCGATTTGCGCTGAGGTATTACGGGCCTTATCGCCGGCAAGCCGGCTCCCAGAGGTAGTGCCCTGCCCTCAGGCCTGGCGGAGCACCTGTGGGAGCCGGCTTGCCGGCGATAAGGCCAGAACAGGTAACCCACCCCTCAATTCAAAAGCCCAATAATTTCAAACCCTTGGCGAACACTACCGATTCCCGCTAGCATCGCCCCCGCCATTTGCGCCAATAATAAGTCCAAGCCCGCAGCGCCCAACCATCGAGGCCAGCATGTACATCTATCGTTTGGTCCTGCTTCTGGTCGTGGGGATCTACCTGTTCTCCCCGGCCATCATGGACTGGTGGATCGAGCCGACCGGAGCCTGGTACCGCCCCTACCTGCTCTGGCTGATCCTGATCGTCGTCACCTTCATCCTGCAGAGCCAACGAGATGCCGATGAGCTTTAGCCTGACCCAGATGATCCTGATCAGCGCCGGGTACCTGATGGTGCTGTTCGGCGTGGCCTGGATCAGCGAGCGCGGGCTAATTCCCCGTTCGATCATTCGCCACCCGCTGACCTACACCTTGTCACTCGGCGTCTACGCCAGTGCCTGGGCCTTCTATGGCTCGGTAGGCCTGGCCTACCAATACGGCTACGGTTTCCTCGCCTGCTACCTGGGGGTGTCTGGCGCCTTTCTGCTGGCGCCGGTGCTGCTCTATCCGATCCTCAAGATCACCCGCACCTACCAGCTGTCGTCGCTGGCGGACCTGCTGGCCTTCCGCTTCCGCAGCACCTGGGCCGGCGCGCTGACCACGGTCATCATGCTGATCGGCGTGCTGCCCCTGCTGGCCCTGCAGATACAGGCAGTGGCCGACTCGATCAGCATCCTCACCGGTGAGCCGGTCAAGGCACGGGTGGCCTTCGCGTTCTGTACGCTGATCATTCTTTTCACCATCTTCTTCGGTTCGCGGCATATCGCCACGCGCGAGAAACACGAAGGCCTGGTGTTCGCCATCGCCTTCGAATCGGTGATCAAGTTGCTGGCCCTGGGCGGCATCGGCCTGTACGCGCTATATGGCGTGTTCGGTGGCCCGCATGGCCTTGAGGTTTGGCTGCTGCAGAACCAGACGGCCCTGGCGGCACTGCACACCCCACTGCAGGAAGGCCCATGGCGCACGCTGCTGCTGGTGTTCTTTGCCTCGGCCATCGTCATGCCACACATGTATCACATGGCCTTTACCGAAAACCTCAACCCGCGCTCGCTGGTCAGCGCCAGCTGGGGCCTGCCGCTGTTCCTGCTGCTGATGAGCCTGGCCGTTCCGCTGGTACTGTGGGCCGGCCTGCGCCTGGGCGCCAGCACCAACCCCGAGTACTTCACCCTGGGTCTGGGCATTGCTGCCAATAATGAGGCGCTCGCGCTGCTGGCCTATGTTGGCGGGTTGTCCGCTGCCAGCGGGCTGATCATTGTCACCACCCTGGCCCTGTCGGGCATGGCGCTCAATCACTTGGTGCTGCCGCTGTACCAGCCCCCAGCGGAAGGTAACATCTACCGCTGGCTGAAATGGACCCGTCGTGCGCTGATCGTCGCGATCATCACCGCCGGTTTCATGTTCTATCTCACCCAGAACAACCACCAGAGCCTGGCCAACCTGGGCATCGTCGCCTTCGTTGCCACCCTGCAGTTCCTGCCTGGGGTGCTGTCGGTGCTGTATTGGCCGACTGCCAATCGGCGCGGCTTCATTGCGGGCCTGCTGGCCGGCACACTGGTGTGGATGGTGACCATGCTGCTGCCGCTGCTGGGCAACCTGCAAGGTTTCTACATACCGTTGCTGGACATGATCTATGTGCTGGACGACACCAGTTGGCACATGGCGGCCATCGCCTCGCTTGCGGCCAACGTGCTGCTGTTCACGCTGATCTCGTTGTTCACCAATGCCAGCACCGAAGAAGTCAGCGCCGCCGAAGCCTGCGCGGTAGACAACGTACGCCGACCACAGCGGCGCGAACTGCATGCGGCCTCGCCGCAGGAGTTCGCCACTCAGCTGGCCAAGCCCCTTGGTGCCAAGGCCGCGCAAAAGGAAGTCGAGCAGGCTCTTCGCGACCTCTACCTGCCGTTTGACGAACGCCGTCCCTATGCCCTGCGTCGCCTGCGCGACCGCATCGAGGCCAACCTCTCGGGGCTGATGGGGCCGAGCGTGGCCCAGGACATGGTCGAGACTTTCCTGCCGTACAAATCCGGTAACGAGAACTACGTCACCGAAGACATACACTTCATCGAAAGCCGCCTGGAAGACTACCACTCGCGCCTCACCGGCCTGGCCGCCGAGCTCGATGCCCTGCGCCGCTACCATCGCCAGACCTTGCAGGAACTGCCTATGGGCGTCTGTTCGCTGGCCAAGGACCAGGAAATCCTCATGTGGAACAAGGCCATGGAAGAGCTGACCGGCATCGCCGCCAAGCACGTGGTCGGTTCGCGCCTGGTGACCATCAGCGAGCCATGGCGTGGCCTGTTGCAAGGCTTCATCGACGTGCCCGACGAGCACCTGCACAAGCAGCGTCTGGCGCTGGATGGCCAGCCGCGCTGGCTGAACCTGCACAAGGCAGCCATCGACGAACCATTGGCCCCTGGCAACAGCGGGCTGGTGCTGCTGGTCGAGGACCTTACCGAAACCCAGGCTCTGGAAGACAAGCTGGTGCACTCCGAGCGCCTGGCCAGCATCGGCCGCCTGGCCGCTGGGGTGGCCCACGAAATTGGCAACCCGATCACCGGCATCGCTTGCCTGGCGCAGAACCTGCGCGAGGAGCGTGAAGGCGATGGCGAGATCATCGAGCTATCCAGCCAGATTCTCGAGCAGACCAAACGGGTATCGCGCATCGTCCAGTCGCTGATGAGCTTCGCTCACGCCGGCGGTAGCCACCAGAACAGCGAAGAGCCGGTTTGCCTGGCCGAGGTGGCGCAGGACGCCATCGGTCTGCTGGCATTGAACCGGCGCAATTTCGAAGTACAGTTCTTCAACCTTTGCGACCCGGAGCATTGGGCCGAGGGAGATCCCCAGCGCCTGGCCCAGGTGCTGATCAACCTGCTTTCCAATGCCCGCGACGCCTCGCCACCCGGCAGCGCCGTACGTGTGCGCAGCGAAGCGAGCGAACATACCGTGGACCTGATCGTCGAAGACGAAGGCAGTGGGATCCCGAAGAACATTATGGACCGCCTGTTCGAGCCCTTCTTCACCACCAAGGACCCGGGCGAAGGCACCGGACTGGGGCTCGCTCTGGTCTATTCCATCGTGGAAGAGCATTATGGGCAAATCACCATCGACAGCCCGGCCGATATCGAACGGCAACGTGGCACCCGGATCCGCGTGACCCTGCCCCGGCATGTCGTAGCGACGTCCCCAGAAATTCGAGACCGTCGAGAGAATTGAATCAATGCCGCACATTCTGATCGTCGAAGACGAAACCATCATCCGCTCGGCCTTGCGTCGTCTGCTTGAACGGAACCAGTACCAGGTCAGCGAAGCCGGCTCGGTGCAGGAAGCCCAGGAACGCTTCAGCATTGCCACCTTCGACCTGATCGTCAGCGACCTGCGCCTACCCGGCGCCCCGGGCACCGAGCTGATCAAGCTCGGTCAGGGCACACCGGTGCTGATCATGACCAGCTACGCCAGCCTGCGCTCGGCGGTGGACTCGATGAAGATGGGCGCGGTGGACTACATCGCCAAACCCTTCGACCACGACGAGATGCTCCAGGCCGTGGCACGCATCCTGCGCGACCGGCAGAACGCACCCGCACCTGCCCCGACCGCCGAACCGCGTGCCAATGGCAAGAACGCGCCGGCCGACAAAGCCAGCCCGGCTGCAGCCAACGGCGAAATCGGCATCATCGGTTCGTGCCCGCCGATGCAGGACATGTACAGCAAGATCCGCAAAGTGGCGCCCACCGATTCCAACGTGCTGATCCAGGGTGAATCCGGTACCGGTAAGGAACTGGTCGCCCGTGCCCTGCACAACCTGTCGCGACGGGCCAAGGCGCCGATGATTTCGGTGAACTGCGCAGCCATTCCCGAAACCCTGATCGAATCGGAGCTGTTCGGCCACGAGAAAGGTGCATTTACCGGCGCCAGCGCCGGTCGCGCCGGTCTGGTGGAGGCCGCTGACGGCGGCACGCTGTTCCTTGACGAAATCGGCGAGTTGCCGCTGGAAGCGCAGGCCCGGTTGCTGCGCGTGCTGCAGGAGGGCGAAATTCGCCGGGTCGGCTCGGTGCAATCGCAGAAAGTCGATGTTCGCCTGATCGCCGCGACCCACCGCGACTTGAAGAACCTGGCCAAAGCAGGCCAGTTCCGCGAAGACCTTTATTACCGCCTGCATGTGATTGCCTTGAAACTACCCGCTCTGCGCGAGCGCGGCAGTGACGTCAACGAAATCGCCAACGCCTTCCTCGCCCGCCAGAGCGCACGCATCGGCCGTGATGACCTGCATTTCTCGGCCGAGGCTGAACAGGCCATTCGTCACTACAGCTGGCCCGGTAACGTGCGCGAACTGGAAAACGCCGTGGAGCGTGCAGTGATTCTCAGCGAGAGCGCGGAGATATCGGCCGAGCTGCTGGGCATCGACATCGAGCTGAGCGACCTCGAGGACGATGATCTGCTCGACAATGCCATGGTGCCGGCCGGCGTGAGCGCCAACAACGCCAGCCACGAGCCGACCGAAGACCTGTCGCTGGAAGATTACTTCCAACACTTCGTGCTCGAGCACCAAGACCACATGACCGAGACCGAACTGGCCCGCAAGCTGGGGGTCAGCCGCAAGTGCCTGTGGGAGCGCCGTCAGCGGCTGGGCATTCCACGGCGCAAGACCAACGCTACCAGCGAGTAATTTGTCTTCACTGGCCCCATCGCCGGCAAGTCGGCGATGGGGCCAGTAGCTATCCCCCCAGGTAACACATCAGTTTCCGCAAAAATCTGTTACCCACCCTGCCCAGGCGTAACAGCACCCGAGGCGTACGGTAACGAAATTTCGACATTTCGCACCCTCCCTCCTCTCCTCGCCAAGCCCAAACCCTTGATTTCATTGAGCTTCCAAAAGTTGGCACGGCACCTGCTATATGTTTGGTACAAGAACAATAACAAGCACTGCAACTCAGAATAAGAACAAGACGAAACGGCTCACGCACAATAAAAACAAGACGGCGGAGGCGCAGCTAACTGATTCTTTTGGAGAGGATGCGTGTTTGGGGCTTGCCCCACGACCAGGCAGAGAACAACAAAAACTGCACTAAAAAGCAGCGCCTGAACTGGTTGGATCGTGAGATCAACGTGTCATCAGCGGCCAAAGCAATCCGTTTGCTCTTAACCCCTGGATTGGGGGTCGTCCACAAGCTTCGAGATTTGTGGGCAGGGCACTCAACAAAAACAAAAAGCCCGGCAGAAAAATAATAAGAGCACGCAACGACTTCTTGGGGAGCTTAGGCTCCCCTTGTCGTTTCTCCCTTCCAGCAGGCTATCCTGCGACCGCCTACACCATTCCCCGAGTAAATGCTAGAATCCCCGCCCATCATGCGGCCATTCTCCTATTCTTGGCCGAACATTCCTTCACACAGTGCATCCCATGCTGAAGAAGCTGTTCCAGTCTTTCCGCCCACCCGTACCGGGCCAGCACCACAAGCGCACCACGCCTGAGGTGATCAACAAGAGCCAACATTCGCTGCAGCGCCACCAGTTCAGCCGCCACGCGGTGAACATCGTCGAGCGTCTGCAGAGCGCGGGCTACCAGGCTTACCTGGTTGGTGGCTGTGTCCGCGACCTGATGCTGGGCATCACCCCCAAGGATTTCGACGTCGCCACCAGCGCCACCCCTGAACAGGTCCGCGCCGAGTTCCGAAACGCGCGCATCATCGGCCGCCGCTTCAAGCTGGTCCACGTGCATTTCGGCCGTGAGATCATCGAGGTCGCCACTTTCCGAGCGCATCACTCGGAGGACGACCAGGGCGATAGCCACCGTTCGTCGCACAATGCCAGTGGTCGTATCCTGCGTGACAACGTCTACGGCACCCTGGAAGAAGACGCGCAACGCCGCGACTTCACCATCAATGCCCTGTACTACGATCCGGTCAGCGAGCGCGTTCTCGATTACGCCAACGGCGCTCACGACATTCGCAACCGCTTGCTGCGCCTGATCGGCGACCCGACCCACCGTTACCAGGAAGACCCGGTGCGCATGCTGCGCGCGGTGCGTTTCGCGGCCAAGCTCGACTTCGGCATCGAGAAGCACACCTTCAAGCCGATCCGCGAACTGGCCCCGATGCTGCGCGAAATCCCGCCTGCACGGTTGTTCGAGGAATGCCTCAAGCTGTTCCTTTCCGGCCAGGGCGCGATCGCCTTCGAAATGCTGGTCGATCTGGAGCTGTTCGAGCCGTTGTTCCCGGCCAGTGCCCATGCCCTGGAAGAACGCCCGACCTACACCCACACCCTGATCAGCCAGGCGCTGAACAACACCGACCTGCGCGTCAAGCAAGGCAAGCCGGTAACCCCGGCCTTCCTCTTCGCCGCGCTGCTGTGGCCAGCCCTGCCAAGCCGCGTGCTGCACCTGCAGAACCAAGGTGTGCCGCCGATTCCGGCCATGAACGGCGCAGCCCACGACCTGATCGCCGAGCAGTGCGCGCGCATCGCCATTCCCAAGCGCTTCACCCTGCCGATTCGCGAAATCTGGGACATGCAGGAACGTCTGCCACGGCGCAGCGGCAAACGTGCCGACGTGCTGCTGGACAATCCGCGCTTCCGTGCCGGTTACGACTTCCTGCTGCTACGCGAAAGCGCCGGCGAGGAAACCGACGACCTCGGCCAGTGGTGGACCGACTACCAGGAAGCCAACGACAGCGAACGTCGCGAGATGATCCGCGAACTGGGCAGCCGTGATGACGGCAGCGCTACAGGCCCGCGCAAACGCAAGCGTAGCGGTGGCAAGCGCAAACGCGGCGGTGACGAGGCGTTCGAGTGACCACGCGCGCTTTCATTGGCCTGGGCAGCAACCTCGACGCCCCTGCCGAGCAGCTGCGCAACGCCCTTCAGGCGCTGGACCAGCTAGACGGTACATGCCTGGCGGCGGCTTCAGCCCTGTACACCAGCGACTCGCTACTACCTGGCCAGCCACGCTACACAAACGCCGTCGCCGCGTTGGATACCGCACTCGCGCCACTGGCACTGCTCGACGCTCTGCAAGCGATCGAGCTAGACCAGGGCCGTGTGCGCAAGGAGCGCTGGGGGCCACGTACACTCGACCTGGATATCCTGCTGTACGGCGACCAGGTCATCGACGTGCCGCGCCTGCAGGTGCCGCACTACCACATGCACGCCCGCCCCTTCGTGCTGTATCCGCTGGCCGAACTGGTGTCGCACGACTTTCAGCTGGCCGATGGCCGTGCCCTCGCCCAATTGCTCGAAGCCTGCCCGTACGTAGGGCTGGAGCGCCTGTAATACAGGCGCTTGGGCCATCGGTAACGCCAGTAACACCCTGTTAGTAACAATGCGGTAACAGGGTGATTGACTTCCCCCACCTCGCTCACGACTATAGGCGTCCCGTGTGACACCATAGTGCCGCACACCCGTATTTAGGCCCGGACGGACCTGTGCCCGAACATCACGCGCGATGATGTGCCGCTCCGGAAGATGACTACACGCGTTGTTTGCAGTCGTTTTTCACAGCGCCTGAACGAGGATTTTCCTACATGCCTGAAGTAACCCTGACCACCCTGCACGGCCTCAAGGCCAAGGGTGAAAAGATCACAATGCTGACCTGCTACGACGCGACCTTCGCCAAGGGCGCCAGCCAGGCCGGCGTCGAAGTGTTGCTGGTGGGCGACTCGCTGGGAATGGTCCTGCAGGGCCACGACAGCACGCTGCCTGTCACCACCGCCGAGATGGCCTACCACACTGCCTGCGTCAAACGTGGCAATGACGGTGCACTGATCCTCGCCGACCTGCCATTCATGGCCCACGCCACGCCTGAGCAGGCCTTCGCCAACTGCGCCACGCTGATGCAGGCCGGCGCCCACATGATCAAGCTCGAAGGCGCTGCCTGGCTGGCCGAAACCATTCGTCTGCTGGCCGAACGCGGCGTGCCGGTTTGCGCGCACATGGGCCTGACCCCACAGACCGTGAACGTGCTCGGCGGCTACAAGGTGCAAGGTCGCCAGGAAGCGCAAGCGCGGCAGATGCGCGCCGATGCCATCGCCCTGGAGCAGGCCGGCGCGGCCATGCTGCTGCTCGAATGCGTGCCCAGCGAGCTGGCTGCGGAAATCACCCAGGCGGTGAGCATCCCGGTGATCGGCATTGGCGCAGGTAGCGCCACCGATGGCCAGGTACTGGTGTTGCATGACATGCTCGGCCTGTCACTGAGCGGCCGGGTTCCCAAGTTCGTCAAGAACTTCATGGCCGGTCAGCCCGACATCCAGAGCGCCCTCGTTGCCTACGTCAAGGCGGTGAAAGAGGTCAGCTTCCCAGGCAGCGAACACGGGTTCAGTGCATGAATACTGTCAAGACCGTTCGTGAACTGCGCGCCGCCGTCGCCCGCGCACGCGGAGAAGGCAAGCGTATCGCTTTCGTACCGACCATGGGCAACCTGCACAGCGGCCATGCCGCCCTGGTGACCAAGGCCGCCCAACGCGCCGATTTCGTAGTGGCCAGCATCTTCGTCAACCCGCTGCAGTTCGGCGCCAACGAAGACCTCGACAAGTACCCGCGCACGCTCGCCGCTGACCAGCAGCGCCTGCTCGAGGCCGGCTGCCACTTGCTGTTCGCCCCCACCGTCGAAGAGATGTACCCCGATGGCATGAGCGTACAAACCCGCGTCAGTGTGCCTCACCTCTCCGAAGGCCTGTGCGGCGCAAGCCGCCCAGGGCATTTCGAGGGCGTGGCGACGGTGGTCAGCAAGCTGTTCAACATGGTGCAGCCCGACCTGGCCGTGTTCGGCGAGAAAGACTTCCAGCAACTGGCCGTGATCCGCGCCATGGTGCGTGACCTGAACATGCCCATCCAGATCATCGGCGAGCCCACCGTGCGCGCCGAGGACGGTTTGGCGCTGTCGTCTCGCAATGGTTACCTTACGCCAGAGCAGCGGTCTGCCGCGCCGGCGCTGTACCGTACCCTGCAGCACATCGGCGCGGCCATCGGCCGGGGCCAGCGCGATTTCGCAGCGCTGGTTGCCGACGGCCTGGCGCAGTTGAACGCAGCGGGCATGCGTCCGGATTACCTGGAAGTGCGCCATGCCGTCAGTTTGCGCCCGGCGCAGCTGGATGACCGCGACCTGGTGGTGATTGCGGCGGCCTATCTAGGTAACACCCGCCTGATCGACAACCTCTACCTGCACGTGGAAGACAAGACCGCGTAATGCGTTGGGGCTGCTTTGCAGCCCATCGCCGGCAAGCCGGCTCCCACACAGGTTTGTGCAGAGTACCTGTGGGCGCCGGCTTGCCGGCGATAGGGGCGCCCGTGGCGGCCCTTTTCAAATCCCCCGCTCCCCCCATTCCCTGCGCCAGCCCTTTGCCTATAATGATGGCCAGCCTGAACCCGGCATCCACTGCCCTGTCCAAGCACCACCACGCATCAAGGAATTCTGCGCAATGGCGTATTACCGTACACCCCACGATGTTACGGCCCTGCCTGCCTGGCAGGCACTCCAGCAACACCGCGACGCCATGCAAGACTTCAGCATGCGCGAAGCGTTCGCCGCCGATGCCCAACGCTTTGAACAGTTCTCCCTGAGCTGTTGCGGCCTGTTCCTCGACTACTCGAAAAACCTGATCAACGAAGAAAGCCGCGACCTGCTGGTCAAGCTTGCCGAACAGGTCGGGCTGCAGGACGCGATCAAATCGATGTTCAGCGGTGAGATCATCAACGCCTCGGAAGGCCGCCCGGTCCTGCACACGGCCCTGCGCCGCCCGGTGGGCGACAAGCTCAGCGTCAACGGCGTGAACGTGATGCCGGAAGTGCACAAGGTGCTCAACCAGATCACCGAACTGGTAGGCCGCATTCATGACGGCCTGTGGCGCGGCTACAGCGAAAAACCGATCACCGACGTGGTCAACATCGGTATCGGCGGCTCGTTCCTCGGCCCCGAGCTGGTCTCCGAAGCGCTCCTGCCATATGCCCAGCGTGGCGTGCGCTGCCATTACCTGGCGAATATCGACGGCAGCGAATTCCACGAGCTGTCGGCCAACCTGCGCGCCGAAACCACCTTGTTCATCGTCTCGTCGAAATCGTTCAACACCCTCGAGACACTGAAGAACGCCATGGCCGCACGTACCTGGTACCTGGCCCAGGGCGGCTCGGAAGCCGAGCTCTATCGCCACTTCATCGCGGTGTCGAGCAACAAGGCGGCCGCCGTGGCCTTCGGCATTCGCGAAGAGAACATCTTCCCGATGTGGGACTGGGTGGGCGGTCGTTACTCGCTGTGGTCCGCAATCGGCCTGCCAATCGCCCTGGCCATCGGTACCGCCAACTTCAAGGAATTGCTGTCGGGTGCCTATACCATGGACCAGCACTTCCAGACCGCGCCGTTCGACAAGAACATGCCGGTGCTGCTGGCCCTGCTGGGCGTGTGGTATGGCAACTTCTGGGGCGCCCAGAGCCACGCGATCCTGCCTTACGACCATTACCTGCGCAACATCACCAAACACTTGCAGCAACTGGACATGGAGTCCAACGGCAAGAGCGTGCTGCAGGATGGCACCCCGGTGAAAACCGACACCGGCCCGGTCATCTGGGGTGGTGTGGGCTGCAACGGCCAACATGCCTACCACCAGTTGCTGCACCAAGGCACCCAGCTGATTCCTGCCGACTTCATCGTTCCGGTGGTGAGTTTCAACCCGGTGGCCGACCACCATCAGTGGCTATATGCCAACTGCCTGTCGCAAAGCCAGGCGCTGATGCTCGGCAAGACCCGCGAAGAGGCCGAGACAGAGCTGCGCCAGAAGGGCCTGAACGAAGCCGATATCGCCAAGCTTGCGCCGCACAAGGTGATCCCGGGTAACCGCCCGAGCAACACCCTTGTGGTCGAGCGCATCAGCCCGCGACGCCTCGGTGCACTGGTGGCGATGTATGAACACAAGGTGTTCGTGCAGAGCGTGATCTGGGGTATCAATGCCTTCGACCAGTGGGGCGTGGAGCTGGGCAAGGAGCTGGGCAAAGGTGTCTACCAGCGTTTGGTGGGTAGCCTGGAAGACAGCGCCGAAGACGGCTCGACCCAAGGGCTGATCAACTACTTCCGCGGGCGTCACCGCGGTTGATCCTGTAGGCCCAATCGCCGGCAAGCCGGCGATTGGGCCTCAACAGGTGGAACACCGCTCCCAGCTACACTGTCCAATCGAATAGCCGTTGCAGTCCATCGCCCAAGACAAGCGCAAGGACCACCCGCCATGTTCGATATCCGCGACTATCCCGCAGCCTTGGCTGTCAGCCAATCTGCCGCCCTCACCACCGACGACTACCGTCGCCTCTATCGCCAATCCATCGAAGCCCCCGACAGCTTCTGGGCCGAGCAAGCCAAGCGCCTGGACTGGATCAAGCCCTGGTCAAGCGTTCAGCAGTGCGACCTGAAGACCGGCAAGGCTCGCTGGTTCGACGGTGCTCAGCTCAACGTCAGCTACAACTGCATCGACCGTCACCTGGCCCAGCGCGGCGATCAGACCGCCCTGCTGTGGGAAGGCGACGATCCCAACGATTCCAAGGCCATCACCTACCGTGAACTGCACCGCCAGGTCTGCCGTCTGGCCAACGCCCTCAAGGCGCGAGGCGTCAAAAAGGGTGACCGCGTGTGCATCTACATGCCGATGATTCCCGAGGCCGCCTACGCCATGCTTGCCTGCACGCGCATCGGTGCCATCCATTCGGTGGTGTTTGGCGGCTTCTCCCCAGATGCCCTGCGTGACCGCATTCTCGATGCCGACTGCCGAACCGTGATCACCGCTGACGAAGGCGTGCGCGGCGGCAAGCGCATCCCGCTCAAGCAGAACGTCGACAAAGCCCTGGCCAGTTGCCCTGCGGTCAGCAGCGTGCTGGTGGTGCAACGCACCGGTGGCGAGGTTGCCTGGAGCGAAGGTCGAGACCTCTGGTATCACCAGGTGACCGAACACGCCGGTGACGACTGCCCGGTGGAACCGATGGAGGCCGAAGACCCGTTGTTCATCCTCTACACCTCCGGCAGCACCGGCAAACCCAAGGGCGTGCTGCACACCACTGGCGGCTACCTGCTGCAGGCGACGATGACCTTCAAGGTAGTCTTCGACTATCGCGACGGCGAGGTGTTCTGGTGCACCGCCGACGTCGGCTGGGTCACCGGCCATAGCTACATCGTCTACGGCCCACTGGCCAACGGGGCGATTTCGCTGATGTTCGAAGGTGTGCCCAACTACCCGGACACCTCGCGCTTCTGGCAGGTGGTGGACAAGCACCTGGTGAACATCTTCTACACCGCGCCCACTGCCCTGCGCGCGCTGATGCGCGAAGGTTCGGCGCCCCTGCAGAGTACTTCGCGCAAGAGCCTGCGCCTGCTTGGCAGCGTCGGCGAACCGATCAACCCAGAGGCCTGGGAATGGTACTTTGAAGCCGTCGGGCAAAAACGCTGCCCCATTGTCGACACGTGGTGGCAGACCGAAACCGGCGGCATCATGCTCACGCCGCTACCAGGCACGCAGAAGCTCAAGCCCGGCTGTGCCACCCAGCCCATGTTCGGCGTACAGCCGGTGCTGCTGGACGACAAGGGCAAGCTGATCGAAGGCCCCGGCGCCGGCCTGCTGGCGATCAAGGCCAGTTGGCCCGGGCAGATCCGCAGTGTGTATGGCGACCACCAGCGCATGGTCGACACCTATTTCAAACCCATGCCCGGCTATTACTTCACCGGTGACGGCGCCCGCCGCGACGCCGATGGCGACTACTGGATCACTGGGCGCATCGATGATGTGATCAACGTTTCTGGCCACCGCATCGGTACCGCCGAAGTCGAAAGCGCGCTGGTGCTTCACGACAGTGTTGCCGAGGCTGCCGTGGTCGGTTACCCGCATGACCTGAAGGGCCAGGGCGTGTATGCCTTCGTGACCCCCATGAATGGCGTTAACCCGGACGACGCCCTCAAGGCTGAACTGCTGGCTTTGGTGAGCAAGGAAATTGGCAGCTTCGCCAAGCCCGAACTGATCCAGTGGGCCCCGGCATTGCCCAAGACCCGCTCGGGCAAGATCATGCGGCGTATACTGCGCAAGATCGCCTGCAACGAGCTCGACAACTTGGGTGATACTTCGACCCTGGCCGACCCGAGCGTGGTCCAGGGCTTGATCGATACACGCCTCAATCAATAACTGGCAGCCAGCGTCCATGGCTGCCCTGAAGCACAGGTTGCCATGGAAGCCCTACGTCGTCGCATCGAAACCCAGGTCATGAGCCTTACTGGGTTGGCCCTCGGCCAGCTCGACCTGGAGTCGCCCAAGGGCGATCCAGGCCTGTTCGGCCCGCACAGCATCAGCTGGCAGGTGCATGGCGACTTTCCGAGCATGCTGGTCGGCGGCATCGGCGCCCTGCTGCTGCAATTGCTGCACCCGTTGGCTCTGGCCGGCGTTTGGGACCACTCCAACTTCCGTGAAGACTTGCTGGGCCGCTTGCGCCGCACCAGCCAGTTTATTTCTGGCACTACCTTCGGCTCGACTCGCGATGCCGAATGGCTGATCGACAAGGTGCGCACCATCCACCTGCAAGTCACCGGTACCGCGCCCGATGGCCGTCCCTATGCCGCCAGCGACCCCGACCTGCTGACGTGGGTGCATGTAGCCGAAGTCAGCAGCTTTCTCGCTGCCCACCTGCGTTATCGCAACCCAAGGCTCTCACCCGCCGACCAGGACGCCTATTACGCTGAAATCGCACTGATCGCCGAACGCCTCGGCGCGCGTGATGTGCCGCGTTCGTGCCAGCAAGTCGACGACTACCTGCGGCACATGCGCGCACATCTGCAATGTGATGAACGCAGCCTGGAAGTGGTCGACATCCTCCTCCAGGCCCCCGCCCCCAGCCGTCTGGCACAACCTGTAGGCAAACTGATGCTGCACGCTGGCATCGACTTGTTGCCGGCCTGGGCCAAGGCCCTGCTTGGCCTGGAGCACGGTCCGCTGCAGCGACGCATGATTCGCCTGGGGCTCGCAGGCACGGCCCCAATGCTGCGCTGGGCCATGCGCGATGGGTCTGCGCACCGCGCCAGGCGGCGCATGGGTATCGAGTGATTGGAATTGGTCGCCCCAGCGGAACCGATTTATCGTGCCATACTCCAAGCACTCCTGCTTTGACAGACGATGCGACACATGTACAAAGGATTGACTCGCGCCCTGGGCGCCGTGCTTGCCCTCGTGGCCCTCTATAGCCTGCTAGGCTTTCTGATTATCCCCGGTGTCGGCCTGCGCATCGCCAACCAGCAGTTGGCGCAGTACGCCACCGTGCCTGCGCACCTGCAGCGTATCGAATTCAACCCGTTCAGCCTGGAGCTGACCTTGTGGGGCCTGCAGATCGGCGAACCAGGCAAGGAGCAGGTCGGATTCGAACGGCTGTATACAAACCTGGCGCTCGACAGCCTGTGGAAAGGCGCCCTTAACTTGCAAGCAGTCGAGCTCGACAAGCCACGCAACGAAGTGCTGTTCGCCAAGGACGGCACGCTCAACCTGACCCAGCTATTCAAGCTGCCCGCCAGCGAATCCAAGGCCGAACAGCCGCCCAGTGATCCGTTCCCGCTGCGCATCGGCAGCATCAAGCTCAGCGGCGGTTATCTGCACTTCGCCGACCAGCGCCCGAGCGAGCCGATCGAGTTCGTCTACGACGACATGAACCTGGAGCTGAAAAACCTCAGCACACTGCCCGACGACAACGCTGACATGACCCTGGTGGCTCGCGGGCCGAACGGCGGGCGTGTGGACTGGAGCGGCACCCTCAGCTTGGCGCCGATCGCCTCGGAAGGCACCCTGAAGGTAACCGACGGCAAGATGAAGCTGTTCTGGCCCTATGTGCGCGATGCCGTGCCGTTGGTGCTGGAAGACGGCGTCTTCAACCTCGACACCCACTACAAGCTCAACCTGTCCAAGACCACCGAACTGCTACTCGACAAAACTTCACTACGTATTGCGCCGTTCGCCATCCAGGCACCGGATGGCCGCCCCCTGGCACGCCTTGCCAACCTGGAGGTAAGCGAAACCTCCATCGACCTGGCCAAGCAATTGGTCACTGTGGGTAAGGTCCGCAGCGAAAAACTGGAAACCTGGGCTGCCCTGGAAAAAGACGGCCAACTCGACTGGCAGAAGCTGTTCGCCAGCCAGCCGGCCAAGGCTACCCCCAAGGAAAAAGCCGAACCGGCCGCCGCCGAACCTACTCCTGAGGAGCAGGCTGCCAAGGAGCCGAGCAAACCATGGCAGGTGCTGTTGCAAGACGTGCAACTGCGCAATTACCAGGTGCACCTGGCCGACCGCAGCCAAAAAGAGCCGGTAGCACTGGACGTCGGCCCGCTGAACCTCGACCTGCAGGGTTACGACAGCCTCAACCAGTCGCCCTTCACCCTCAAGCTGGACACCGGCATCGGCAAACAGGGCAAACTTCAAGCCGCAGGGCAGGTGAACCTGGCGCCGGTGACGGCCAAGCTCGATGTCAGCACCCGCGATATCGACCTGCGTATCGCCCAGGCCTACCTCAGCCCGTACATCCGCCTGGAGCTGCGCAGTGGCATGCTCGCCAGCGACCTCAAGGTCGACCTCAAGAGCACCGAGCCGCTGGCCTTCACCGTGGCCGGCAAGGCTCAGATCAACCAATTGCACACCCTCGACACCATCAAGGATCGCGACTTCGTCAAGTGGCAGCAGGTGAATGTGGGCGGGCTCTCCTACGTTCACGGTGATGCCCTGTCCATCGACAAAGTGACCCTGCTGCAGCCCTATGCGCGCTTCATCATCAACGAAGACCGCACCACCAACGTCGATGACTTGCTGATTCCGCAGCCGGCAGGCGGTAACACCTCGAGCCAGGCGAAATCACCCAGCGCGCCGGCCAGCAAGCCGCTGGGCATCCGCATTGGCCAGATCAACATCAATGAGGGCTCGGCCAATTTCGCCGACCTCACGCTAACGCCGAACTTCGCCACCGCCGTCCAGCAGCTGAATGGCCAGATCGGTACCATCGACAACCGCAGACCCGCGCCGGCCAAGGTAGACATCAAGGGTAAGGTCGACCGTTACGCGCCGGTTACCATCAAGGGCGCATTGAACCCGTTCAACCCGTTGGCCAGCCTGGATATCGCCACCAGCTTCAAGCGCGTCGAACTGACCACCCTCACCCCCTACTCCGGCAAGTTCGCCGGTTTCCGTATTCGCAAGGGGCGCCTGAACCTCGACCTGCACTACCTGATTACCAACGGCCAGCTCAAGGCCGAGAACAAGGTAGTGGTAGAGCAGCTGCAGCTGGGCGAGAAGGTCGACAGCCCGGATGCGGTGGACCTGCCCATCCGCTTGGCAGTCGCGCTGCTCAAGGACACCGAAGGCAAGATCTCGATCGAGCTACCGGTAACCGGCGACCTCAACAATCCGCAGTTCAGCGTCATGCCGATCGTCTGGCAGACACTGCGCAACCTGGTGTTGCGCGCGGCTCAGGCGCCATTCAAGTTTATCGGCGGGCTGATTGCCGGCGGCGGCGAGGAAGACCTCGGCAGCGTCGCTTTCGCGCCCGGCTCCAGCGAGCTCAGCGGCGATGCCCAGTCGGCTCTGGACAAGCTGGCATCGGCCCTCAAGGAGCGCCCTGAACTGCGCCTGGAAATCGAAGGTACCAGCGCACAGAGCAGCGACGGCCCGCTGATCGCCCAACAGCGTCTGGAGCGCGAGTATCAGGCCACCTGGTACAAGATCCTGCAACGCCGTGGCGACAAGGTGCCGGCCAACGCTTCGATGCTGGTGGTCGACGACAGCGACAAGCCGGCGATGCTCGAAGGCATCTACCGCAATCGGCTGAAGCAGCAGCCTCCCGGCGAATGGCAGCAGCTCAGCCGAGACGAACGTACTGCCAAGCTGCGCGAGGCGGTGATCAAATCATGGGCGGAAAGTACTGCCCTGCTGCGTACCCTGGGCCAGGAGCGGGCCAGCAGCATCAAGGATTACCTGGTCGACAAGGGCAAGCTGGAGGATGACCGGGTTTACTTCATCGATACCAGCCTGGGGCAGGCAGAAAAAGATGGTCGGGTGATTACACCGATGCATCTGGATGCCGAGTAAAACCGGTCGTCTGCATCGGCCCTATCGCCGGCAAGCCGGCTCCTACAGGGTGATCACTATCCTTGAGTTCAGTGGTGTGCCTGTGGGGAGCCGGCTTGCCGGCGATAGGGCCGCCCGGCTCGGCGACAGTCTCAGACCAACCGCTGCCCCGAAACCGCCGGATGATAAAGCGGCTGCACCTTGTTCCCTGCTGGGTCGAGCAGATGGAAGCTGCGCGCCCCGTCGCCATGGTTGAAAGGCCGATCGAGCAGCGTCACCCCATGGGCCTTGAAGTACTGATACCACGCCTCCAGCTCCTCGACGCTGTCGACGATGAAGCCATAGTGATCGAGGGTCTGCAGCCCATTGGCCGCCCCTGCTCCACGCCCCAGTGAGAGGTTGTCGTTGCCGCAGGTGAGGTACACCAGATCCTCGTTGGCCCGGTTCAACACCTCCATGCCCAGCACATCGACATAGAAGCGCTCGCACTCCTCAAGGTTCGGCACCAGCAAGGCAATATGACGCAGGCCATTCAAGCGACCAGGGCGTGCAGGTAATTCAGACATTGGCGCGGCTCCATTTTTGTATACAATTCATATCTGAATTTAAAACAAAAGGAGCGTCTTGTGTACAGCCTGTTCATCAAGACTCGCGTAAAACCTGGCTGCGCTGAAGCCTTCCTGGCGGCAATCAATCTCAACGCCGCTGCCTCGGTGGCTACCGAACCTGGTTGCCTGGTGTTCGATGTATCCCAAGACCGGATCGACCCCGATGTCATCTATCTGTACGAGATCTACCAGGACGACGAGGCCTACGAAGCGCATACCCGCACAGCGCACTTTCGCGACAGCCGCCCATTGGTCGAGCCGCTGGTGCTTGAACAAGAATGCTTCGAAAGCGACGTGATCGCGCGTAACCCTGTGAACTGAGCTGCAATGAAAAGCCCCGGCCGAGGCCGGGGCTTTGGGTGAAAATGGCCAAATCCTTTTGGCCGACGGGACATTCCTTATTCGGCTTTCAGGCCGTCAGCCGAAACGGCCTTCACGCCATCGATCTTCTTGGTAATGGCAATTGCCATCTCTTTCTGCGATTCGGTAACCGCAGTGGTCGACGAGAGCGAAACCACACCTTTGTTGGTCTCGACCTTGATGTCAGAGCCCGGGATGCCTTTCTCGGTCATCAGGTCCGATTTGACCTTGGTGGTGATCCAAGTATCGGAGGTAGCTTCCTTGGCTTTGGTCACCTCACCGGCCGCCAGCGTCATTGGGGCCTGGGTGGACTGCTGGGCAAAAGCCGCGTTAGCCATGGTCAGGGTCAGAGCGGTAGCAGTAGCGGCAGCAATGGCGAACTTCTTCATGTGGGTCACTCCTGTTTTTTGAAAGGTCTGCGCCGTATGTCCTGGCGGCAGGTATGAAGGTAGTTGCACGCCCTGTGCCAGCTTTTCCGCTTCGCTTGTTTCCTTATAAATCAATAACTTACACAAAAAGCGCGAAGCCCCCGATCGTGCATTTTGCAAGCAGGCGGGTAAATGTGCATGCAAGATGCAAGTGCGCAAAAGGTTCCCACGCCCCCATAAAAAAAGGGCCCCAAAGGGCCCTTTCTCAGTGCATGTCAGTCGCTTACACGCCGGAAGCCTTGGCTGCGGCAACGTCTTTGATCGACAGCTTGATACGGCCGCGGTTGTCCACGTCCAGTACCAGTACTTCAACTTCCTGACCTTCTTTCAGAACGTCGGTCACCTTCTCCACGCGCGCATCGCTGAGCATGGAGATGTGTACCAGGCCGTCTTTGCCCGGCAGGATGTTCACGAAGGCGCCAAAGTCGACGATACGCTCGACCTTGCCAACGTAGATCTTGCCGATTTCGGCTTCGGCAGTAATGCCCAGGACGCGCTGGCGAGCTGCCTCGGCCGCTTCCTTGGTTTCGCCGAAGATCTTGATCGAGCCATCGTCTTCGATGTCGATCGAGGCCTTGGTTTCTTCGCAGATGGCGCGGATGGTGGCGCCGCCTTTACCGATGACGTCACGGATCTTGTCGGTGTCGATCTTCATCGCGATCATGGTCGGCGCGTTGGCCGACAGCTCGGTGCGCGATTGGGCGATGATCTGGTTCATCTGGCCGAGGATGTTCAGGCGCGCTTCCAGGGCCTGGCCCAGGGCGATTTCCATGATCTCTTCGGTGATGCCGTTGATCTTGATGTCCATCTGCAGCGCGGTGACGCCTTTGGCGGTACCGGCTACCTTGAAGTCCATGTCGCCCAGGTGGTCTTCGTCACCCAGGATGTCGGTCAGGACCGCGAACTTCTCGCCTTCCTTGACCAGACCCATGGCGATACCGGCAACCGGCGCTTTCATTGGTACACCGGCGTCCATCAGAGCCAGGGAAGCACCGCAGACCGAAGCCATGGAGCTGGAACCGTTGGACTCGGTGATTTCCGATACAACGCGGATGGTGTATGGGAACACATCAGCGGCTGGCAGCATGGCCTGAACCGAACGACGAGCCAGGCGACCGTGACCGATTTCACGACGGCCAGCGCCACCCATACGACCACATTCGCCTACCGAGAACGGTGGGAAGTTGTAGTGCAGCATGAACGGGTCTTTCTTCTCGCCTTCGAGGGTGTCCAGCAGCTGGGCGTCACGGGCAGTACCCAAGGTCGCGACGACCAGGGCCTGGGTTTCGCCACGGGTGAACAGGGCCGAACCGTGGGTCTTCGGCAGCACGCCGACTTCGATGTTCAGCGGACGAACGGTCTTGGTGTCACGACCATCGATACGCGGCTTGCCGTTGACGATGTTCTCGCGAACGGTGCGGTATTCGATTTCGCCGAAGATGTCTTTGACTTCGGAAGCAGAAGGCTGGCCTTCTTCACCGGAGAACTTGGCGACCGCCTGGTCGCGCAGCTCGCCCAGGCGCGCGTAACGGTCGGCCTTGACGGTGATGGTGTAGCCCTGGGAAACCGCTTCGCCGAATTCAGCGCGGATGGCGTTGAACAGCTCGGTGTTGGCAGTAGCCGGTTTCCAATCCCAGGTCGGCTTGCCCGCTTCTGCAGCCAGCTCTTTGACAGCCTGGATGACCGACTGGAATTCATCGTGGGCGAACAGTACGGCGCCCAGCATCTGGTCTTCGGTCAGCTCTTGGGCTTCCGATTCAACCATCAGCACAGCAGATTCGGTACCGGCAACGACCATGTCCAGGCTCGAAGCCTGCAGCTGTTCGTAGGTCGGGTTCAGCAGGTAGCCGGTGCTCTCGTGGAAGGCAACGCGGGCAGCGCCGATCGGGCCTTCGAACGGAATGCCGGAGATGGCCAGGGCAGCCGAGGTACCGATCATCGCAGCGATGTCCGGATCGGTCTTCTTGCTGGTGGAAACCACGGTGCAGACGACCTGGACTTCGTTCATGAAGCCTTCAGGGAACAGCGGGCGGATCGGACGGTCGATCAGGCGCGAGGTCAGGGTCTCTTTCTCGGAAGGACGGCCTTCACGCTTGAAGAAACCACCTGGGATCTTGCCCGCAGCGTAGGTCTTTTCCTGGTAGTGGACAGACAGCGGGAAGAAGCCCTTGCCTGGGTCAGCCTGCTTGGCGCCGACCACGGTCACCAGCACGGTAACGTCGTTGTCGACGGTCACCAGCACGGCGCCGGTCGCCTGACGGGCGATGCGGCCCGTTTCGAGAGTAACGGTCGATTGACCGAACTGGAATTTCTTGATTACCGGGTTCACGGTTTCCTACCTTTTTCAGTGGCTCTGGGGGAACTGGTTTCTTGCGAATTCTTGGGCAGAACAGGGAATCGGCCCCGTTGACCGTCCAGATACAACACGAGGCTGGGAGCCTGGCGCCGAGCGAAAAATCCGCTCAGCATTGCCAGGCTGCCAACCTCGGAGATACGCGTGACGTGCCCAACGAAAACGCTGCCAGGCAGCGTTCCCGATGCATGCGACACGCCATGCACACCACTGACCAGGCCGCTATTAGCGACGCAGGCCCAGGCGACCGATCAGGGCGCTGTAACGAGTGGTGTCTTTGCCCTTCAGGTAGTCCAGCAGCTTACGACGCTGGTTAACCATACGGATCAGGCCACGACGGGAGTGGTGGTCTTTGCCGTTGGCCTTGAAGTGGCCTTGCAGCTTGTTGATGTTCGCGGTCAGCAGAGCAACCTGAACTTCCGGGCTACCAGTGTCGCCAGCAGCTTGCTGGAAGTCGGTAACGATTTGAGCTTTTTCTTCAACGCTGAGGGCCATGAGGCTTCTCCTGATTAAACGGATCCCGTCACCGGGGTCCAATAGGCCAGGGACAAATCCCTGTATTAATAAAAAAGGTGTGACCGTGCCTACTGACAGCCACCCTTGTATCCGCCGGTTTCAGCCGAAGCCTCGACCTGCGGTTTCGGTCATTCCGACCGAATCAGTCGACGTGGCGCAATGCGCCCGTCTTCGCTCACTTCACCGATACCGATGAAGCGACCATTTTGATCCTGTACCCGGACCATGCCGAATTGCGGTGCGTCCGGCGCGCGAACAGCCTGGCCATGCAGCCAGTAGAACGCACTGTGCTCGGAAAGACACACCAGCGGCCAGTCCTGCAGCCCGCTGTCGGAGGGCATCAGGAAGCGATCGAGCGCTTCGTTGCCGCCTTCGGCGTGGGCCTGCTCGAGTTCTTCGAGCGTGACCGTCTGTGCCAGCGCGAAGGGCCCGGCCTGGGTCCTGCGCAGTTCGGCGACATAGGCGCCGCAGCCCAGGGCCTCACCGATATCCTCCACTAGGGTGCGAATATAGGTGCCTTTGCTGCAACCGACCGACAGTCGTGCACGGGTGCCTTCGCACTCGAGCAACTCCAAGCGGCTAATAGTAACAGAACGCGCCTCGCGCTCCACTACCTCTCCTGCACGCGCCAGTTTGTAAAGCGGCTGGCCGTCGCGCTTGAGCGCCGAGTACATCGGCGGTACTTGAAGGATTTCACCGCGAAAACGCGGGATAACCGCTTCCAGATCGGCGCGACCAACGGTCACCTCTCGGGTCTGCAGGACTTCGCCTTCTGCGTCTGCGGTGCTGGTAGTCTGCCCCAGCTGCATGACCGTTTCGTAGCCCTTGTCGGAATCGAGCAGGTACTGCGAAAACTTGGTCGCTTCACCGAAGCACAGTGGCAACACGCCAGTGGCCAGTGGGTCGAGGCTACCGGTATGCCCGGCCTTCTCGGCATTGAGCAACCAGCGGACTTTCTGCAGCGCGGCGTTGGAAGTGAACCCCAACGGCTTGTCGAGCAGGATGATGCCGCTGACGTTGCGGCGGATACGTTTGACCTGGGCCACCGCTTACTCCTTGGTGTCCAGCTCGTCGGCATCCTTGTGCAGGCGGTCTTCGGCCACTGCACGCTCGATCAGTGCCGACAGGTGTACACCACGGCTGACACTTTCATCGAAGTGGAAATGCAATTGCGGCACGCTGCGCAGCTGCATCGAGCGGCCCAAGTGCAGGCGCAGGAAGCTGGCGGCGCTGTTCAGTGCCTTGAGCGACTGCTGCACGGCGTCAGGGGTTTCTTCGCCCATGACGGTGATGAAGACCTTGGCATGGCCCAGGTCGCGGCTGACGTCCACGGCGGTGATGGTCACCAGACCGACGCGTGGGTCTTTTACTTCACGGCGGATCAGCTCTGCCAGCTCACGCTGCATCTGATCACCGATACGTTGGGTACGGCTGTATTCTTTGGCCATTCTTGCTACCTGTAACTTAAAGCGGCAAACGCCCGGTCAAGCTGAAGCCTGACCGGGCGCTACCTACCGAGGCGCTGCCCACCGCCCTGCGGCGGGGGCTGGCGCCATGCTCGCCCTTAAAGGGTACGAGCAACCTGGACTTTCTCGAAGACTTCGATCTTGTCGCCGACCTTGACGTCGTTGTAGCTCTTGACGCCAATACCGCACTCCATGCCCGAACGTACTTCGGAGGCGTCGTCCTTGAAGCGACGCAGCGATTCCAGTTCGCCTTCGAAGATCACAACGTCGTCGCGCAGTACGCGGATCGGACGGTTGCGGTACACGGTACCCTCGATGACCATACAGCCAGCGATGGCGCCGAACTTCGGCGAACGGAACACGTCACGCACTTCGGCGACACCCAGGATGTTCTCGCGAACATCGCTGCCGAGCATGCCGGTCAGGGCTTTCTTGACGTCTTCGATGATGTCGTAGATCACGTTGTAGTAACGCATATCCAGACCTTCCTGCTCGACGATCTTGCGCGCACCGGCATCGGCACGCACGTTGAAGCCGAACAGCACCGCATTGGACGCCAGCGCCAGGTTGGCGTCGCTTTCGGTGATACCACCGACGCCGCCACCAATGACGCGAACCTGAACTTCGTCGTTGCCCAGGCCGCCGAGCGAACCCTGCAGTGCTTCCAGGGAACCGCGCACGTCGGTCTTGAGGACGATGTTGAGGGTCTTCTTCTCTTCCTGACCCATGGTCTCGAAGATGTTTTCCAGCTTGCCGGCGTGAGCACGGGCCAGCTTGACCTCGCGGTACTTGCCTTGACGGAACAGGGCAACTTCGCGGGCTTTCTTCTCGTCGGCAACCACGGACAGCTCGTCACCGGCTTCCGGGGTACCGTCCAGGCCGAGGATCTCGACCGGGATCGACGGGCCAGCTTCCTTCACAGGCTTGCCGTTCTCGTCGAGCATGGCACGTACGCGGCCATAGTTGGAACCGCACAGGACCATGTCGCCCTGACGCAGGGTACCGTCCTGAACCAGGATGGTAGCCACTGGGCCGCGGCCCTTGTCCAGGCGCGATTCGACGACCACACCACGACCTGGGGCGGTCGGGGTCGCGGTCAGCTCGAGGATCTCGGCCTGCAGCAGAACGGCTTCGAGCAGCTCGTCGACACCGGTACCCATCTTCGCCGAAACCTTGACGAACGGAGTGTCACCACCCCAGTCTTCGGAGGTCACGCCTTCGACGGCCAGTTCGTTGCGGATGCGATCGAGGTCGGCACCCGGCTTGTCGATCTTGTTCACCGCGACCACCAGCGGAACGCCAGCTGCCTTGGCATGCTGCACGGCCTCACGGGTCTGCGGCATCACACCGTCGTCCGCCGCCACCACCAGGATGACGATGTCGGTGGCCTTGGCACCACGGGCACGCATCTGGGTGAACGCGGCGTGGCCCGGGGTATCGAGGAAGGTGACCATGCCGCGGTCGGTTTCCACGTGGTAGGCACCGATGTGCTGGGTAATGCCACCGGCTTCGCCAGCAGCAACCTTGGCACGACGGATGTAGTCGAGCAGCGAGGTCTTGCCATGGTCAACGTGACCCATGACGGTAACGACCGGCGCACGCGATTCGGCTTCACCTTCGAACTTCAGCGACTCGGCCAGGGAATCTTCCAGGGCGGTATCGCTGACCAGGGTGACCTTGTGGCCCAGCTCTTCGGCGATCAGCTGAGCGGTTTCCTGGTCGAGCACCTGGTTGATGGTGACCGGAGTACCCATCTTGAACATGAACTTGACGACTTCAGCGGCCTTGACGGACATCTGGTTGGCCAGTTCCGAGACGGTGATGGTCTCGCCGATGGTCACGTCACGGATGACGGGGCCGGTCGGGTTCTGGAAGCCATGCTGATTGCGCTTCTTCAGTTTGCCCTTGCCACCACGACCACGACGAGCGCCATCGCTCTCTTCGTCGGTGGTGCGCGGAGCGGCACGCGGAGTCGGAGCCTTTTCCTTCTCCTTGACCTTGACCTTGATCGACACACGTGGCGCCTCGCCGCGACGACGGTCGTCATCGCGAGTGCGGCTTTCGTTGCGACGGGTCTCGTCCTTCTTGCGCTCGGCAGCACGGGCAGCAGCGTCTTCCGACGCGGGTGCATCGGCAACTACCGGTGCCGGAGCGGCAGCAGGAGCTGGCTCAGCCTTGGCAACCGGCGCAGGAGCAGCGGCAGGGGCATCGGCCGCCTGACGACGGGCCTGCTCTTCGTTGCGCTGGCGAACTTCGGCCTCGACCTTCTCGCGGGCGGCGTTTTCGGCCGCACGGCGCTCTTCCTGCTCACGCTTCTGCTCAGCCTGGATTTCTTCAGGGCTGCGCTGCACGAATACTTTCTTCTTGCGTACTTCTACGCTGATGCTCTTGCTACCGGCGACACGCAGGGTGCTGGTGGTCTTGCGCTGCAAGGTAATCTTGCGCGGCTCTTCCGCCTTGCTCTTGTGGCTGCTCTTCAAATGGGTCAGCAGAGTCTGCTTCTCATTGTCGGTCACTACCTGACCGGCGTCGGTGTGCGGCAGACCTGCCTCACGCATCTGCTGCAGCAGGCGCTCTACCGGTGCCTCGACCTCTTGGGCCAGTTCTTTCACCGTGACTTGCGTCATGCACTTCTCTCCTCAGGCCGCGCCTAATTACTCGAACCAGTGGGCTCGGGCGGCCATGATCAACTTGCCGGCACGCTCTTCGTCGATGCCGTCGATGTCGAGCAGGTCGTCAATCGACTGCTCGGCCAGGTCTTCGCGGTTAACCACGCCGCGCACCGCCAGTTCCGCCGCCAGGTCTTTGTCCATGCCCTCGAGGGAGAGCAGGTCTTCGGCCGGATGGGCGTCTGCCAGTTTTTCTTCGGTAGCGATGGCCTTGGTCAACAAACGGTCCTTGGCTCGAGCGCGGAGCTCATTGACGATTTCCTCGTCAAAGCCATCGATGTTGAGCATTTCTTCCAACGGTACGTAGGCAATTTCTTCGAGGCTGGTGAAGCCTTCGTCGACCAGCACTTGGGCCAGCTCCTCGTCGACTTCCAGTTCTTCGATGAAATTGCGCAGGATGTCACCGGTTTCGGCCTGCTGCTTGGCCTGGATGTCCTTCTCGGTCATCACGTTCAGGGTCCAGCCGGTCAACTGACTGGCCAGGCGAACGTTCTGACCACCACGGCCAATGGCCTGGGCCAGGTTGTCCTCGGCGACGGCGATGTCCATGGCATGGGCATCTTCATCAACGATGATCGCCGCGACTTCGGCCGGCGACATGGCGTTGATGACAAATTGCGCCGGGTTCTCGTCCCAGAGGACGATATCCACACGCTCACCACCCAGCTCGCCGGATACGGCCTGGACGCGCGAACCGCGCATGCCGATACAGGCACCTTGCGGGTCGATGCGCTTGTCCTTGGAGCGGACGGCGATCTTGGCACGCGACCCCGGATCACGGGATGCAGCCATGACTTCGATGAGGCCTTCGGCGATTTCCGGCACTTCGATGCGGAACAGCTCGATCAGCATCTGTGGCGCAGTGCGCGACAGAATCAACTGAGGGCCGCGGTTCTCGGTGCGAATTTCCTTGAGCAGCGCACGCAGGCGTACGCCAACCCGGAAGGTCTCACGTGGAATGATGTCTTCACGAGCCAGCAACGCCTCGGCGTTGTTACCCAGATCGACGATGACGTTGTCGCGGGTGACCTTCTTGACGGTGCCCGAGATGATCTCGTTCACACGCTCGCGGTAGGCGTCGACCACCTGTGCGCGCTCGGCCTCGCGGACCTTCTGCACGATCACCTGTTTGGCGGTCTGGGCGGCGATACGACCGAATTCGATGGACTCGATCTTCTCTTCGATCACATCACCCACCTTGGCTTCAGGATGGGTTTCGTGAATCTTCGCCAACCAGGTCTCGATGGCCGGATCGTCCAGATCGGCTTCGTCGACCACGGTCCAGCGACGGAAGGTTTCGTAGCTACCGGTGTGGCGGTTGATTTCCACACGCAGATCGACTTCGTCCTCAAAACGTTTTTTGGTTGCAGTGGCCAGGGCCACTTCCAGCGCTTCGAAAATGACGCCGGGTGGTACACCTTTTTCGTTGGATACCGATTCAACAACCAGCAGTACTTCTTTGCTCATCGTACGCCTCGCCTTGCGCAAGCCATTGGGCCCGGAAAGTCCGCCGGGCCCGGCACGTCTCAGTCAAAACTGGGAATAATATTGGCCTTGTCGATCGAGTCGATCGGCAACAGGAATTCGTGATTGTCCACCTGGACCACAACGTCCTGTTCCTCCACACCGCGGAGAAGGCCCTGGAAGTTACGACGACCTTCGAAGGGCGTACGCAGCTTGATCTTCACTTGTTCGCCGGCATGCGAGGCAAACTGTTCCAGAGTGAACAGCGGGCGATCCATGCCTGGTGAGGACACCTCAAGGGTATATTCACTGCTGATCGGATCTTCAACATCGAGGATGGCACTGGCCTGACGGCTGACCGCTTCGCAGTCGTCCACCAGGATGCCGCCTTCCTTGTCAATGTAGATGCGCAATACCGAATGCTTACCCTGGGATACGTATTCGATCCCCCAGCACTGATAGCCCAGACCCTCGACCACCGGGGCCAACAAGGCCTGCAACTGTTCTAGCTTGCTCGACACCTGAACCCCCTCGTGCATGCTGTGCAAATAAAAAATGGGCGAAGCGCCCATCCCTGAAAGCGCCGTTGGACAACGGCGCCGAAAACTGTTCGGCTAGCAAAAAGCCCCTGAAAAGGGGCTCCGCTGAAGCTGGTTGCGGGGGCTGGATTTGAACCAACGACCTTCGGGTTATGAGCCCGACGAGCTACCAAGCTGCTCCACCCCGCGACAAAGCTGGGGCGAAAGTATAAGACCGAACCCGTTGCTGGGTCAATCTAACCTCCACCTGCAAGAAAGCCCGCTAAAGCGGGCTCTCAAGCTTTAATTGGTACCGAGAAGGGGACTCGAACCCCTACACCCTATGGGCACAACCACCTCAAGGTTGCGTGTCTACCAATTCCACCACCTCGGCAATACTACTTCTTGAAACCCGTTACTTCTGCTCTTCGGTTGGAGGAGGTACATCACCAGCGTTGGTGGTTTCGCTCTTCTGCTCCTGGAGCACCGGTACATCATCATTTACTGCCGGCTTTGGCTGTTTCACTTCCAAGACCGCTGGATCTGGGAGGCCCGCCTGGCTCAGCTGGTGAGCTTGTTGCTTGGCGAAGTATCCTAACCCAAGTGCTGTCAAAAAGAAAGTGGCAGCAAGTATAGCAGTTAATTTACTCAGGAAGGTAGCAGAACCTTGGCTTCCGAACACAGTATTTGAAGCACCTGCGCCGAAAGATGCACCTGCTTCCGCACCTTTACCCTGTTGAAGCAGAACCAGCACTACAAGCGACAGCGCTGCCAACAGATGAAAAACAACGATGACTGTTTCCAGCATTTGTTCAGTTTCCTGCGGCGCGACAAATTGCACCGAATTCGTCTGCGTTCAGGGACGCTCCACCAATGAGCCCCCCATCGATATCCGGCATGCCGAACAGTTCGGCCGCATTGGCCGCCTTCACGCTGCCGCCGTATAGAAGCTGCACATTCGCGGCAACTTCGGCGTCCTCGGCCGCCAACTGCGCCCGGATGGCTGCGTGCACATCCTGAGCTTGCTGAGGCGAGGCTGTCAAACCTGTGCCAATGGCCCATACAGGCTCATAAGCGATTACAGCATTGGCAAAAGCCTTAACACCGAAGGCATCGATGATACTGCTTAGTTGACGCCCGACAACTTCGAGCGTCTTGCCTGCTTCGCGCTCTTCGAGGGTTTCCCCTACACAGAGCACCGGCATTAAACCACTAAGTTGAGCCGCTGCAAACTTGCGATTGAGCACTTCGTCATTTTCGCCAATAACCTGGCGACGCTCGGAGTGACCAATCAGCACCAACTTGCAACCCGCTTCAACCAACTGACTCGGCGCAACTTCACCGGTCAGCGCTCCCTGTTCGGGTTGTACTGCAGAATTCTGTGCACCGACAGTGATTCCTTTGCCTTCGAGACCATCAATCACTTGATTGATGAACAAGGCCGGCGGAAACACCGCGACTTCAACACCGCTCGGCACGGGCATATTGCCCAAGCCCTGGATCAGCTCAGCGACGCTGGCGCGGGTACCGTGCATCTTCCAGTTACCAGCTACCATGGGGCGACGCATGCTTTACCTCGTCGGTCAAAGTGGGCGCAGATCTTACCCAACCCGATCTGCGCTGGCAAGCCTCTTTCAGATACAAACTTCTGCGACCAGTTTGGCCAGGGCCTCGGCGTGCGTGCGCACCTGGTTTTCGTCGTCACCTTCGACCATCACACGCACCAATGGCTCGGTGCCGGATTTGCGCAGCAGCACCCGCCCGCGCCCCGCCATGTCCTCGGTAACCTTGGCACTGGCCTCCTTGACTGCCGGGTGCTCCAGCGGGTCGACCTTGCTTGCGCCGTAGCGCACGTTGATCAACACCTGCGGGCACTTGCGCAAGGCCTGACGCGCCTGTGCAAGGGTGTCACCACGACGTTTGAGCGCCATCAGCACCTGCAGCGCGGCAATGATCGCATCGCCAGTGGTGGTGTGATTGCAGCACACCACGTGACCGGAATTCTCCCCACCCACCAGCCAGTCGCGCTCGAGCAGCTCGGCCATGACGTAGCGATCGCCGACCTTGGCCCGCACGAACGGGATATCCAGATCCTTGAGCGCCAGTTCCAGGCCCAGGTTGCTCATCAGCGTACCTACCACACCGCCTTGCAGCTTGCCGCGCTCGTGCAGGTCACGGGCAATGATGAACAGCAGCTCGTCTCCATCGACGATCGCACCGGTATGATCGACCATCAGCACACGATCGCCGTCGCCATCGAAGGCAATGCCCAGGTCGGCATGGCCAACCAGAACCGCGGCCTGCAGGGACTCGATGTGGGTCGAGCCACAGCCTTCGTTGATATTCAGGCCATCGGGCTGCGCATGCAGCACCGTCACATCAGCACCCAGCTCGCGGAACACGCTTGGCGCGACCTTGTAGGTGGCGCCATGGGCGCAGTCGACCACCAGCTTGAGACCATCGAAACTGGTGCTGCTCGGCACACTGCTCTTGCAGAACTCGATGTACCGGCCAGCGGCGTCGTTGATGCGAGAAACCTTGCCCAGCTTGCTGGACTCGACCACGGTCATCGGCTGGTCGAGCAGCTCCTCGATCATCAGCTCGACTTCGTCCGGCAGCTTGGTGCCCTGGCCCGAAAAGAACTTGATACCGTTGTCATCGTGCGGGTTGTGCGACGCGCTGATGACAATGCCAGCCTCGGCATGGAAGGTGCGGGTAAGGTAGGCGATTGCGGGGGTCGGCATGGGGCCGAGCAACAACACGTCAGCGCCGGCTGCGGAAAGGCCAGCTTCGAGGGCCGATTCGAACATGTAGCCAGAAATACGTGTGTCCTTGCCTACCAGCACACGGCAACTGCCCTGCTTGCGGAAGGCCATGCCCGCCGCCCAGCCCAGTTTCAGCATGAAGTCCGGAGTGATCGGGTATTCGCCGACGCGGCCACGAATGCCGTCGGTACCAAAGTATTTTCTGCTCATAGGGACTCCAATGTTCTTATTCGGCGTTCTGTACTGCAGCAATCATACGTACGACATCGACGGTTTCGGCCACATCATGGACGCGCAGGATACTGGCCCCCTTGGTCATGGCCAGTGCCGCCAGTGCCAGGCTGCCGTACAGCCGCTCACCGACCGGACGATCCAGCGTCAGGCCGATCATGCTCTTGCGTGAAACGCCCACCAACAGTGGGCGACCGAGGCGATAAAGCGCCTCCATATGCTTGAACAGGCTCAAGTTGTGAGCCAGCGTCTTGGCAAAGCCGAAGCCCGGATCGAGGATGATGCGCTGCGCATCGATACCCGCCGCCGCGCATGCCGCCATACGCTGTTCAAGATAACGCGTTACATCCGCGGTGACATCCTCGTAATGAGGGTCATCCTGCATGTTCCCGGGCTCACCTCGCATGTGCATCAGGCACACCGGCAAACCCGTATCCGCAGCGGCGTCCAGGGCTCCATCGCGCTCCAGTGCACGCACGTCATTGATCAGCCCGGCACCAAGCCGGGCAGATTCGCGAATGACGGCAGGCGTGGAGGTATCGACCGAGATGACTACATCGAGGCGACTGTTGATTGCCTCGACCATCGGCGCCACGCGTTCGAGCTCCTCGGTCACGGACACCGCACGAGCACCAGGGCGAGTCGACTCGCCACCGATGTCGATCAGCGTCGCACCGGCAGCGACCATGGCTTCGGCATGGCGCAACGCTTCGTCTCGCTGACTGAAGCGCCCGCCATCGGAGAAGGAGTCGGGAGTGATATTGAGAATACCCATGACATGGGTACGGGACAAATCAAGAACCCGATTGCCGCAAGGCAACCGGGTCGGGTACAGCTTCGAACTCATAGATGCCCTTAGTGTTGAGCCGCTGGGCCGCCAATCGGCGACTCCGGACGATCATTCTGGGCAGCAGGCGTGCCCGAAGTCTTGTCGTCATCCCAGTCACGCGGTTCGCGTGGAGTGCGGCCAGACATGATGTCGTCGATCTGCTCGGCATCGATGGTCTCGTACTTCATCAGCGCTTCGGCCATGGCGTCGAGCTTGTCGCGGTTGTCGGTCAGCAGCTGCTTGGCCGTGGCATAGCACTGGTCGATGATGCTGCGCACTTCCGAGTCGATCAGCTTGGCGGTTTCGCCGGAAACGCTGGCATGCTGGCTGCCGGCGCTACGGCCGAGGAACACCTCGCCCTCCTCTTCCGCGTACATCAGCGGGCCGAGCTTCTCGGACAGGCCCCACTTGGTGACCATATTACGGGCGATCTGGCTGGCCCGCATGATGTCGTTGGAGGCACCGGTGGTGACGCCGTCGAAGCCCAGGGTCATCTCTTCGGCGATACGGCCACCGTACAGCGAGCAGATCTGGCTGATCAGTGCACGCTTGGACAGGCTGTAACGGTCTTCCTCGGGCAGGAACATGGTCACACCCAGGGCGCGACCGCGCGGAATGATCGAAACCTTGTACACCGGGTCGTGCTCAGGCACCAGGCGCCCAACGATGGCGTGGCCAGCCTCGTGGTAAGCGGTGTTCTGTTTCTCTTTCTCGGACATGACCATGGTTTTGCGCTCTGCGCCCATCATGATCTTGTCCTTGGCCAGCTCGAACTCTTTCATCTCGACCAGGCGCTTGTTGGAGCGAGCGGCGAACAGCGAAGCCTCGTTGACCAGGTTGGCCAGGTCGGCACCGGAGAAGCCGGGAGTACCACGGGCGATTACCGCCGGGTTGACGTTTTCGCCGACCGGCACCTTGCGCATGTGCACTTTGAGGATCTGCTCGCGACCACGGATGTCCGGCAGGCCCACCACAACCTGGCGGTCGAAGCGACCAGGACGCAGCAGCGCCGGATCGAGCACGTCTGGACGGTTGGTGGCGGCAATGACGATGATGCCATCGTTCATTTCGAAACCATCCATCTCTACCAGCAGCTGGTTGAGGGTTTGTTCGCGCTCGTCGTGACCGCCGCCCATGCCCGCGCCACGATGGCGACCCACGGCATCGATCTCGTCGATGAAGATGATGCACGGCGCGTGCTTCTTGGCTTGCTCGAACATGTCGCGCACACGGCTGGCGCCCACACCGACGAACATTTCCACGAAGTCGGAACCGGAAATGGTGAAGAACGGTACCTTGGCCTCACCGGCAATGGCCTTGGCCAACAGGGTCTTACCGGTACCGGGCGGGCCGACCATCAGCACGCCACGCGGAATGCGACCGCCCAGGCGCTGGAACTTGCCAGGGTCGCGCAGGAACTCGACCAGCTCGCCAACCTCTTCCTTGGCCTCGTCGCAACCAGCGACGTCAGCCAGGGTGGTCTTGACCTGATCCTCGGACAGCAGGCGTGCCTTGCTCTTGCCGAAACTCATCGGCCCGCCCTTGCCGCCCGCGCCACCTTGCATCTGGCGCATGAAGAACATGAACACGGCAATGATCACCAGGATCGGGAAGCTCGCGACCAGCAGTTGCGTCCAGATGCTCTGCTGCTCAGGCTGCTTGCCTTCGACGACCACGTGGTTGTCGACCAGATCGCCGATCAGACCGTTGTCGGTGATGGCCGGGCGCACGGTCTTGAAGTTATCGCCGTCGGCGCGCTTGCCGGTAATGATGTAGCCGTCGACGGTCACACGCTCGACCTTGCCATCCTTGACCTGCTGGATGAAGTCGGAATAGTTGAGGGTCTGCGGCTCGTTAGGGCTGGAGAAGTTGTTCATCACTGTCACCAGGACAGCTGCGATGATCAACCACAGGATCAGATTCTTTGCCATGTCGTTCAATTCGCTACCCTCTGAGGCCGGCGCACGACGCAGCCGTGCCTCGCATGATATTCATCGCCCTAACTTACTACATTACCTACGCATCCGCAGGCACCGTCTGTAACCCTTTGTGAAAGCTAGACTACACGAAGTTCGGACAATCCAGACGGGGCAGCCAATTGGAAATAACTATCGGCCACCCCGCATAACGCCTCATGCCCCTTTGTAACCCCTGGCCAGCAGGTATTGTTCGCGGGAGCGATCCCGCGACGACGACGGCTTGCGCATCTGCACCTTGTCGAACTTGCTGCGCACGTCCTTGAGGTATACATCGAAGCCTTCGCCCTGGAAGATCTTGATCAGGAAGTCGCCGCCGGGCTTGAGCACGCGGGTCGCCAGATCCAGAGCCAGCTCACAGAGGAACATGGCACGCGGCATGTCCACCGCAGGCGTACCACTCATATTGGGGGCCATATCGGAAATCACAAGGTCTACGTGCGAATCGCCGACTGCCTGGAGAATCTGCTGCAGCACTTCATCCTGGGTGAAGTCGCCCTGGATGAAGGTCACATCGGGGATCGAGTCCATTTCCAGGATGTCGGAAGCGATCAACCGCCCCTGGCCACCAATCAGACGACTGGTCACCTGCGACCACCCGCCCGGGGCCGCACCAAGGTCGATCACGCTCATGCCAGGACGGATCAGGCGGTCTTTTTCCTGGATCTCAAGCAGCTTGTAGCTCGCACGCGAACGATAGCCGTCCTTCTGCGCCTGCTTAACAAAAGGGTCGTTAAAATGCTCTCGCAGCCAGTTAGCGCTGCTTTTGGAACGTTGTACCACGGGGCACCTCGATGATATGCGTCGTGTTTGACTGGGCGGAGCCACAGGCCCTCGGGTAAAATGCCCGTCAATTTTACAGAATCAGACGGAAAGGGTCAGATTATGCCGCTCAATAACGAGCAGAAGAAGCAATACAAGTCCATTGGTCATGACCTGAAGCCGGTCCTGATCGTTGCAGGCAACGGTTTGAATGAAGGCGTGATCGCCGAGCTCGAGCGCGCACTGGCTGACCATGAGCTGATCAAGGTCGAGATTCGCTCGGAAGATCGCGAAGAACGTGCAGCCACTATTGCCGAACTGTGCAAGGCCGGCCGTGCCGAACTGGTTCAGACCATCGGCAAGAAGGCGCTGATCTACCGCAAGAACCCACAGCCGAACAAGCAGCTGTCGAACATCCACCGTTACAAGTAACGGCATCGGAGTTGTTGCACAGCCTTTGTGGGAGCCGGCTTGCCGGCGATCACCGGCATAGCCGGTGCCAGGCACCGCGGCGCCTTCATCGCCGGCAAGCCGGCTCCCACAGAAGCACCATGCCGCCCTGTCAGTGGCGCGCCTTGCGCGCCCTGACCGGTACCGGTTGGGCCACCAGCACGATGCCGGAGAAGCCCAGCACCAGGAAGCAGAACATCTGCCAGCGCTCGCCAACCGATATGCCGTAGCGCAAGGTGTAGTACCCCACACAGGCCGCCAGGCCAAGCAACAGCATCTGGCCACGGAATTGCCGCCACCAGGCAGACACGCCGTCGACCTTCGCCAGTACCGCCAACTGCGTCAGCAACCCGAGCAACGCCACACCAATCAACCAACGGTCGATCTGCCCGGCGATGTCCTGTACCAGCAAGGGTGCCAAGCCACTGACCTTGAGCGCCGGCACCAACCCCACATGGAACACCCACAGGCCACCGACCCAGAACACCTGGGCCAGCTGCCAGAGGATCCCCTCGAGGGATGGCGCCCGAAGGCGCCGGTCAGATGTGCTTGACTTCGACAATCTCGTACTCGACCGTGCCGCTCGGCGTCTTGACGACGACCGTATCACCTTCTTCCTTGCCGATGATGGCACGGGCAATCGGTGCACCGCTCGAGAGCTTGCCCTGCTTCACGTCAGCTTCATCCTCGCCGACGATCTGGTAGGTCACCTTTTCATCGGTTTCGGTATTGGCCAGCACCACGGTGGTGCCGAAAATGACCTTGCCAGTGTGAGGGATAGTGGTCACATCGATCACTACCGAGTTCTGCAGACGGCCTTCGATATCACGGATACGCGCCTCGACCATGCCCTGCTCTTCTCGGGCAGCATGGTATTCGGCGTTTTCCTTGAGGTCGCCCAGCTCGCGCGCCTCACCAATTGCCTGACTCAGGCGCGGACGTTCGGTCTTGCTCAGGAACTGGAGCTCCTCTTCCAGGGCGCGAGCGCCCTGGACGGTCATCGGGTACTTGGTAATGCTCATGCTTTGAGTCCTGCATGCAGATCCTGCAAGCGACGAACGGTCTTTTCAGGGCCGAATTTCAGCGCTTCGCAGATGGCTTCACCAGCCGCAATGGTCGTGGTGCAGTAGATCTTGTGCTGCAACGCATTGCGACGAATCGAGTAGGAATCGGCGATCGATTGACGACCTTCGGTGGTGTTGATGATCAGCGACACTTCGTCGTTCTTGATCATGTCGACCACGTGCGGGCGACCCTCGGTCACTTTGTTCACACGGCGCACTTTCAGGCCAGCCGCTTCGATCACCTTGGCGGTACCTGCAGTTGCAACCACTTCAAAGCCCAGGGCGATCAGGTCGCGAGCAACGCCAGCCACTTGTGGCTTGTCGTCGTCACGCACGCTGATGAACGCGGTACCGCCGGTCGGCAGCACTTCACTGGCACCCATCTGAGCTTTGGCGAAGGCTTCACCGAAGCTGTCGCCGACACCCATGACTTCACCGGTGGATTTCATCTCAGGGCCGAGGATCGGGTCAACCCCTGGGAACTTGGCGAACGGGAAGACCGCTTCCTTCACGCTGTAGAAGTTCGGGATGATTTCCTGGGTGAAGCCCAGTTCTTTCAAGGTTTTGCCGGCCATGACGCGGGCCGCGATCATCGCCAGGGAGGTGCCGATGCACTTGGACACGAATGGCACGGTACGCGATGCACGCGGGTTGACTTCGATCACGTAGATCTTGTCGCCCTGCAGGGCCAGCTGCACGTTCATCAGGCCTACAACACCCAGCTCCAAGGCCATCTTGCGCACCTGGACGCGCACTTCGTCCTGTACTTCCTTGCTCAGGGAGTACGGCGGCAGGGAGCACGCGGAGTCACCGGAGTGAACACCAGCCTGTTCGATGTGCTGCATGATCGCGCCGATCACCACGTCGGTGCCGTCGCAGACCGCATCCACATCCATCTCGATGGCGCAGTTGAGGAAGTGGTCGAGCAGCACGGGGCTGTCGTTGGACACCTGTACCGCCTCACGCAGGTAGCGCTTGAGCTCGTCCAGCTCGTAGACGATCTCCATGGCACGACCGCCCAGCACGTAGGATGGGCGCACCACCAGCGGGTAGCCGATGTCGCCGGCGGCGCGGATGGCTTCGTCTTCGCTGCGAACGGTGGCGTTTGGCGGCTGCAGCAGGTTCAGGCGTTGAACCATCTGCTGGAAGCGCTCACGGTCTTCGGCACGGTCGATGGCGTCCGGGCTGGTACCGATGATCGGTACGCCGGCCTCTTCCAGGGCGCGAGCCAGTTTCAGCGGGGTCTGGCCGCCGTAGTGGACGATGACGCCTTTCGGCTTCTCGACGCGGCAGACTTCCAGCACGTCTTCCAGGGTCAGTGGCTCGAAGTACAGGCGGTCGGAGGTGTCGTAGTCGGTGGAGACGGTTTCCGGGTTGCAGTTGACCATGATGGTCTCGTAGCCGTCTTCACGCAGCGCCAGGGCCGCGTGCACGCAGCAGTAGTCGAACTCGATGCCTTGGCCGATACGGTTCGGGCCGCCACCCAGGATCATGATCTTGTCGCGGGTCGACGGGTTGGCCTCGCACTCTTCCTCGTAGGTCGAGTACAGGTAGGCGGTGTCGGTGGCGAACTCGGCGGCGCAGGTGTCGACGCGCTTGTACACCGGGAACACTTCCAGCTTGTGGCGGTGACGACGCAGGTTCTTGTCGGTGATGCCGAGCAGCTTGGCCAGGCGCTGGTCCGAGAAGCCCTTGCGCTTGAGGCGCAGCATGTAGTCCTTGTCGATAGCCGACAGGGCCAGGGTCTTGACCTTCTCTTCTTCCTTGATCAGATCTTCCATCTGAACCAGGAACCACATGTCGATACCCGTCAGGGCGAAGATCTCTTCGCAGGTCATGCCCGAACGCATGGCGTCGGCCACGTACCAGATACGCTCGGCGCCTGGAACGGTCAGCTCGCGCTTGAGGATGCCGGCAGCTTCAGGGCTGGCCAGGTCGACTTTCGGATCGAGGCCGCAGGCACCGACTTCCAGGCCGCGCAGGGCTTTCTGCAGGGATTCCTGGAAGGTACGGCCGATGGCCATGACTTCACCCACGGATTTCATCTGGGTGGTCAGGCGGGCGTCGGCTTTCGGGAATTTCTCGAAGGCGAAGCGTGGCAGCTTGGTGACGACGTAGTCGATCGACGGCTCGAAGGAGGCTGGGGTACGGCCGCCGGTGATGTCGTTCTGCAGTTCGTCGAGGGTGTAACCAATGGCCAGCTTGGCGGCGATCTTGGCGATCGGGAAGCCGGTAGCCTTGGAAGCCAGAGCCGAGGAACGCGAAACGCGTGGGTTCATCTCGATCACGACCATGCGGCCAGTGTTCGGGCAGATACCGAACTGCACGTTGGAGCCGCCGGTTTCCACACCAATCTCACGCAGCACCGCCAGCGAGGCGTTGCGCATGATCTGGTATTCCTTGTCGGTCAGGGTCTGTGCCGGAGCAACGGTGATCGAGTCACCGGTGTGCACGCCCATCGGGTCGAAGTTCTCGATCGAACAGACGATGATGCAGTTGTCCTTCTTGTCGCGGACCACCTCCATCTCGTATTCCTTCCAGCCGATCAGCGATTCGTCGATCAGCAGCTCTTTGGTCGGCGACAGGTCCAGACCACGGGTGCAGATTTCTTCGAATTCTTCACGGTTGTAGGCGATACCGCCGCCAGTGCCGCCCATGGTGAACGACGGGCGGATGATGCAGGGGAAGCCGAGCTTCTCGAGGACCGCATTGGCCTCTTCCATGCTGTGGGCGATACCGGAGCGCGGGCACTCCAGGCCGATATCCTTCATGGCCTTGTCGAAGCGCGAACGGTCTTCGGCCTTGTCGATGGTGTCGGCGTTGGCACCGATCATCTCTACGCCGAACTTCTCCAGAACGCCGTGGCGCTCCAGGTCCAGCGCGCAGTTCAGCGCAGTCTGGCCGCCCATGGTCGGCAGTACCGCGTCAGGGCGCTCTTTTTCGATGATCTTGGCCACCGACTGCCACTTGATCGGTTCGATGTAGGTGGCGTCGGCCATGGCCGGGTCGGTCATGATGGTGGCTGGGTTGGAGTTCACCAGGATGACGCGGAAACCTTCCTCGCGCAGGGCCTTGCAGGCCTGGGCGCCGGAGTAGTCGAATTCGCAGGCCTGGCCGATCACGATCGGGCCAGCGCCGAGAATCAGGATGCTTTTGATGTCTGTACGTTTTGGCATGGTGGTCACTCAAATCCGGGGTCAGTCGGCAAGCCGCCTTGAACAATCTGGGTCAGGCGCTTCCGGGCGCGGCAGGTGCCGGCCCGGGGCCTTGAAGCAGGATGCTCAGCGGCGCTTGGCCATGGCATCGGTGAAACGATCGAACAGCGGCGCGACGTCGGTCGGGCCAGGGCTCGCTTCAGGGTGGCCCTGGAAGCTGAACGCGCTCTTGTCGGTGCGCTCGATGCCCTGCAGGGTACCGTCGAACAGCGACTTGTGGATGGCGCGAACATTGCCCGGCAGGGTCGCTTCGTCGACGGCGAAGCCGTGGTTCTGGCTGGTGATCATGACCACACCGGTGTCCAGATCCTGGACCGGGTGGTTGGCACCGTGGTGACCATGGCCCATTTTCACGGTCTTGGCGCCGGAAGCCAGGGCCAGCAGCTGGTGGCCGAGGCAGATGCCGAACACCGGGATTTCGGTTTCAAGGATTTCCTTGATCGCCTGGATCGCGTAGTCGCATGGCTCAGGATCACCAGGGCCGTTGGACAGGAACACGCCGTCCGGGTTGAGTGCCAGCACTTCGCTGGCCGGGGTCTGGGCCGGCACCACGGTCACGCGGCAGCCACGGGCCACCAGCATGCGCAGGATGTTCAGCTTGACGCCGTAGTCGAAGGCGACCACGTGGTACGGCAGGTCAGCAGCTTCGATGGTCGGGTGGCTGTCGGTTTTCAGTTCCCACACGCTGGAGCGCCACTCGTAGCGTTCCTTGGTGGAAACGACCTTGGCCAGGTCCATGCCTTTCAGGCCCGGGAAACCACGGGCAGCAGCGATGGCGGCTTCTTCGCTGATGTTGTCACCGGCGAGGATGCAGCCGTTCTGGGCGCCCTTTTCACGCAGGATACGGGTCAGGCGGCGGGTATCGATGCCAGCGATGGCGACGACGTTGTTGGCCTTGAGGTACTCAGGCAGCGACTGGGTGTTACGCCAGTTGCTGGCCAGCAGCGGCAGGTCACGGATGACCAGGCCAGCGGACCAGACGCGGTTCGACTCGGCGTCTTCCGGCGTGGTGCCGGTGTTGCCGATGTGCGGGTAGGTCAGGGTAACGATTTGCTGCGCGTAGGAAGGGTCTGTAAGGATTTCCTGGTAGCCGGTCATAGCGGTGTTGAATACCACCTCACCAACGGTTTGACCGTCGGCACCAATGGCTTCACCGCGAAAAATACTGCCGTCGGCAAGGGCGAGTATGGCTGGCTTTGTCAAGAAGACCTCCCGTAAATCAAGCATGAAAGGGCGATCGCAGGTTGCAAAAAAGCGGAGTGACGTATGGACACGTCACCCCGCTTTCATGTGCTGAATTCAATTCGCTGCGCGCTTTTAGTGGACACACTAAAGCTGTAGCTTACAGAAAAGTGCGTTTTGGGTCTACCGTAGATGTGTCTCTAAAACACATGAATGCGACAGGGGGTGCTTCGCACCCCATCGCCGGCAAGCCGGCTCCCACAGAAAGCCCCGCAGCACCTTGCCGGCGATAGGGCCACAAGGATCAGCGCAGCTCCAGCACGTCCTGCATGTCGTACAGGCCAGGCTCACGACCATCCAGCCACTGCGCCGCACGCACGGCACCCTTGGCAAAGGTCATGCGGCTGGACGCCTTGTGAGTGATCTCCAAACGCTCGCCTTCAGCGGCGAACAGTACGGTGTGGTCACCGACCACATCGCCGGCACGCACGGTGGCGAAGCCGATGGTCTTGCGATCGCGCGCACCGGTCTGGCCTTCACGGCCATAGACCGCCACTTCCTGCAGGTCACGCCCCAGCGCATTGGCAACCACTTCACCCATGCGCAGCGCAGTACCCGACGGCGCATCGACCTTGTGCCGGTGGTGCGCCTCGATGATCTCGATGTCGACATCATCACCCAGCACTCGCGCCGCCATGTCCAGCAGCTTGAGGCTGAGGTTGACACCGACACTGAAGTTGGCGGCGAACACGATCGGGATGTCCTTGCCCGCCTCGACCAGCAACTGTTTCTCCTCGACAGTGAAACCGGTGGTGCCGATGACCATCGCCTTGCCGTGCTTGCGGCAGAATGCCAGGTTCTTCAACGTCACCGAAGGGTGAGTGAAGTCGATCAGCACGTCGAATTCGTCGGCAACCTTAGCCAGGTCATCGGACAGCAGTACGCCGATGCGACCGAGGGCCGCCAACTCACCAGCATCAGCCCCGACCAGCGAACTGTCCGGGCGGTCGATCGCTGCTGTCAGCCCGGCACCCGGGGTTTGCTGCACGGCCTCGACGAGGGTCTTGCCCATCCGCCCAGCCGCGCCCATCACTGCAATACGTCGCATAGCCAATTCCTTATCAGAGATCGCCGAAGAAGCGCTTCACGCCATCGAACCAGCCACTGGCCTTGGGCGAATGAGAGCTGTCACCTTCGAGCGAGTCACGCAGCTCTTCGAGCAGCTCGCGCTGGCGACGGCTGAGGTTGACCGGCGTTTCCACCGCCACGCGGCACAGCAGATCACCGGCTCCGCCACCACGCACCGGGGCAACGCCCTTGCCGCGCAAGCGGAACTGCTTGCCGGTCTGGGTACCTTCCGGGATCTTCAGCTTCACACGGCCATCGAGGGTCGGCACTTCCAGCTCGCCACCCAGGGCGGCATCGGTATAGCTGATCGGCACTTCGCAATACAAGTGCTTGCCGTCGCGCTGGAAGATCTCGTGCTCGCGCACGTTGATCACCACATACAGGTCGCCAGTGGGGCCACCGTGGGTACCCGCCTCGCCTTCGCCGGACAGGCGGATGCGGTCACCGGTATCGACGCCAGCCGGCACCTTGACCGACAGGGTCTTGTATTCCTCGACACGGCCTTCGCCGTGGCACGAGCCGCAAGGGTCGGTAATGATCTTGCCTTGGCCATGGCAGCGCGGGCAGGTCTGCTGCACCGAGAAGAAGCCCTGCTGCATGCGCACCTGGCCGATACCGCCGCAGGTTGGGCAAGTGGCCGGGGTCGAACCCTTCTTGGCACCGGAGCCATCGCAAGGCTTGCAGTTGACCAGCGTGGGAACGCGGATATTGACCGTGGTGCCACGCACCGCTTCTTCCAGGTTCAGCTCCAGGGTGTAGCGCAGGTCGCTGCCGCGCTGGGCGCCGCCACGCGAACCGCCGCGACCGCCACCGAAGAAATCGCTGAAGACATCACCGAAGATGTCGGAGAAGTTGGCGCCGCCGAAGCCAGCACCACCGCCACCCATGCTCGGGTCGACGCCGGCATGACCGTATTGGTCGTATGCCGCACGCTTGCTGGCATCGGACAGCACTTCGTAGGCCTCGTTGGCCTCCTTGAACTGCTCTTCCGACTCTTTGTCACCCGGGTTGCGGTCAGGGTGGTACTTCATCGCCAGGCGGCGATAGGCCTTTTTGAGATCACCTTCACTGGCGCCACGCTCGACACCCAGGACCTCATAATAATCACGCTTTGCCATAGGTCATTTGCACTCTTGAGGGCGTTCGGCATACCTCTGCGCTATGCGCTGTGCCGCAGCACCTGCCGCCCCGAAGGCTTTGACAGATGCTGTAAAAATTCTCGTATTCCAGACACACCAACGCGGGAGCAAGCCCCCGCGCGGCGACATCCTACCAGTTCACCGCCAAACGGCGGTGAACTGGCCGACAACATGCAACGATTACTTCTTGTCGTCGCCTTTTACTTCTTCGAACTCGGCGTCAACCACGTCGTCGTGCTTGGCTTCCGCCTCGGCCTGCTGTGCGCCGCCCTGAGGCTGTTCAGCCGACTGCTCGGCGTACATCTTCTGGGCAACCGGAGCGGAGACCTTGGACAGCTCCTCGACCTTGGCGTCGATGGCAGCCTTGTCGTCGCCTTTGACAGCGGCTTCCAGGGCAACCACGGCCGCTTCGATCGCGGTCTTCTCTTCGGCAGTGACCTTGTCACCGGCATCAGCGACCATCTTGCGGGTCGAGTGAACCAGTGCGTCACCCTGGTTACGGGCAGCGGCCAGCTCTTCGAACTTGCGGTCTTCCTCGGCGTTGGCCTCGGCGTCACGCACCATGCGCTCGATTTCGTCGTCCGACAGGCCGGAGTTGGCCTTGATCACGATCGACTGGGTCTTGCCAGTAGCCTTGTCTTTCGCACCCACGTGCAGGATGCCGTTGGCGTCGATGTCGAAGGTCACTTCGATCTGTGGAACACCACGTGGTGCTGGCGGAATGTCAGCCAAGTCGAACTTGCCCAGCGACTTGTTCTGCGCAGCCTGCTTACGCTCACCTTGCAGCACGTGAATGGTCACGGCGCCCTGGTTGTCGTCGGCAGTCGAGAACACCTGCGACTTCTTGGTCGGAATGGTGGTGTTCTTCTCGATCAGCGCGGTCATCACGCCACCCATGGTTTCGATACCCAGGGTCAGCGGGCTGACGTCCAGCAGCAGCACGTCTTTCACGTCACCGGCCAGTACCGCACCCTGGATGGCAGCACCCATGGCGACCGCTTCGTCCGGGTTGACGTCCTTGCGCGCTTCTTTACCGAAGAAGTCGGCAACTTCTTTCTGCACCAGCGGCATGCGGGTCTGACCGCCGACCAGGATCACGTCGTCGATCTTGCTGGCGTCGATGCCGGCGTCTTTCAGGGCGATGCGGCAAGGCTCGATGGTACGTTTGACCAGATCCTCGACCAGCGACTCCAGCTTGGCGCGGGAGATCTTCACGTTCAGGTGCTTAGGACCGGTGGCATCTGCGGTGATGTACGGCAGGTTGACATCGGTCGACTGAGCGGACGACAGCTCGATCTTGGCTTTTTCAGCAGCTTCTTTCAGACGCTGCAGGGCCAGTGGATCGTTCTTCAGGTCCATGCCCGACTCTTTCTTGAACTCGTCGACGAGGTAGTCGATCAGGCGCATGTCGAAGTCTTCGCCACCCAGGAAGGTGTCGCCGTTGGTAGCCAGTACTTCGAACTGGTGCTCACCGTCGACTTCGGCGATTTCGATGACCGAAACGTCGAAGGTACCACCACCCAGGTCATAAACGATGACGGTGTGGTCGCCCTTGGCCTTGTCCATGCCGTAAGCCAGCGCAGCAGCGGTCGGCTCGTTGATGATGCGCTTGACGTCCAGGCCAGCGATGCGGCCGGCGTCTTTGGTAGCCTGACGCTGGCTGTCGTTGAAGTAGGCCGGAACGGTGATGACCGCTTCGGTCACTGGCTCGCCGAGGTAGTCTTCGGCGGTCTTCTTCATTTTCTTCAGGACTTCGGCGCTGATCTGCGGCGGAGCCATTTCCTTGCCGGCAGCCTCGACCCAGGCGTCACCATTGTTCGCCTTGACGATCTTGTACGGCACCAGCTTGATGTCTTTCTGCACGACGTCTTCTTCGAAGCGGCGGCCAATCAGGCGCTTCACTGCGAACAGGGTGTTGTGCGGGTTGGTGACAGCCTGACGCTTGGCCGACTGACCTACCAGGATTTCGCCGTCATTGGCGTAGGCCACGATCGAAGGGGTGGTACGCGCGCCTTCGGCGTTTTCGATGACCTTGACGTTACCGTTTTCCAGAATGGAGACGCACGAGTTGGTGGTCCCCAGGTCGATACCGATGATTTTGCCCATGTTTACTCTCCCGAAACTTGAATTTGGTGGCAGCGACTACTTTGGCCAACTGCGGTAATACTTGAACGCTTGACACCTAGATGGGGATGCCCCGGCAGATTTCAAGCCTTCTCATCGATCGAAGGTTGCGCAGCAGCCGGCGCCTTGCTGACCACCACCATGGCTGGGCGCAGCAGGCGGCCATTGAGCAGGTAGCCCTTCTGGAACACGTTCAGCACGCTGTTCGGCTCTGCCTCGGCGCTTTCCTGCATGGCCATGGCCTGATGGTGCTCGGCGTTGAACGGCTGGCCGTGCGGGTCGATGGCTTCGAGGTTGTAACGTTTGAGGGTGTCCTGAAACATTTTCAGGGTCAGCTCGACGCCATCACGAATGGTCTTGACCTGTTCGTCCTCGGCGCTCGAATGCGCCAGGGCCAGTTCCAGGCTGTCGATGACTGGCAGCAGGTCGCCGGCAAACTTCTCGAGGGCGAACTTGCGCGCCTTGTCGACTTCCTGCTCAGCGCGACGGATGCTGTTCTGCGCTTCGGCAGCGACACGCAGGGATTGATCCTTGGCCGCGGCCAGCTGCTCCTCGAGCTCCTGAACGCGGGCGCCGTTATCCACTGCAGCGGCCTCTTCGGCATTAAGGTCTTTCTCGTTCAGCTGTTCGTCAGCCATGGGGTCTCTCCTCTGCAATTTCTGTTGTACGAGCAAAGCTCGCCGTGTCTGCCGGCTATATGGGGCCGGAAAAACCAGCTTCAAGGGGCAAACGGGTTTTCCGGCCGCTTACAGAATCCGCCGAGGGGCATTGGCAGGGTCGAAAAAAGTACTGTATAAATAACCAGACTTGATCTTCGGGAGCCGCCCCCATGCTGGTGCACCTGTCCATTCACAACTACGCCATCGTCGAACACCTCGATCTCGAACTGGCCCGTGGCATGTCGGTCATCACCGGCGAGACCGGCGCCGGCAAATCGATCATGCTCGACGCCCTCGGCCTGGCCCTGGGCGATCGTGCCGACAGCGGCGTGGTGCGCCCCGGCGCCGACAAGGCGGACATTCTCGCCACCTTCGACCTGGTGGACATCCCCGAAGCACACACCTGGCTCGCCGAACGCGACCTGGACAACGACGGGCCGTGCATCCTGCGCCGCGTCATCACCGCCGAGGGCCGTAGCCGTGGCTACATCAACGGCACGCCCTGCCCTCTGGGCGACCTCAAGGCGCTCGGCGAACTGCTGATCGACATCCACAGCCAGCACGAGCACCAGTCGCTGCTCAAGACCGATACCCATCGCCGCCTGCTCGACGAATACGCCGGCGCCATCGACCTGGCCCGCCAGGTGCAACTGGCGGCCAAACGCTGGAACCAGACCCGCCTGGAACGGGAGCGGCTGTCCAACTCCGGTGACGAACAACGCGCCCGCCACCAGCTGCTCAGCTACCAACTGGAAGAACTCGACAACCTCGGCCTGGGTGAAAATGAGCTGGAGCAACTAGAGCAGGAACACAAGAACCTGACGAACGCCGAAGCCCTGTTCGGCATCTGCCGCCAAGTCATCGACCAGTGCAGCGAGAGCGACTCGGGCAACGTGCTCAGCGCGCTTACCTCAAGCCTCAACCGCCTTGGCGCTGCAACCAATACCCCCAAAGCCCTGGGCGAAGCTGCCAATCTGATTTCCAGCGCGCAGATTCAGATAGAAGAAGCCGTCGGCGAGCTCAACCGTTTCCTCGATAACTTCGACGCCGACCCGATGCGCCTGCAGGCCCTCGAAGAACGCCTGGATACCATCTATACCCTTGCGCGCAAGCACCGGGTGCACCCGACCGAGCTGCCACATCTGCAACAGCAGTTGATGGAGGAGCTGGAAAGCCTCAACGCTAGCGACGAGTCGATCGAGCGCCTGGGCGAGGAGCTGGCCGCCTTTGCCCTGCACTATCAGGAAAAGGCCATCGAGCTGAGCGCGTTGCGCCAGCAGGCGGCCCAACAACTGGCGATCGCCGTGGAGCAGGAAATCCAGCGCCTGGGTATGCCTGGAGGGCGCTTCTGCATCGAGCTCACGCCCAATGAAGGCAATGACCTGTCGCCCCATGGCCTGGAGCAGATCGAGCTGCTGGTCAGCGCCAACCCAGGGCAACCGCTCAAGGGCCTGGCAAAGGTGGCTTCGGGCGGCGAGCTGTCACGTATCAGCCTGGCGATCCAGGTCATCACTGCACAGACCTCACGCATTCCAACCCTGGTGTTCGACGAGGTCGATGTCGGCATTGGCGGCCCGACTGCCGAGATCGTCGGGCAATTGCTTCGCCGGCTGGGCGAGCGCGGGCAGGTGTTGACCGTGACTCACCTGCCGCAGGTGGCAGCGCAGGGGCACCATCATCTATTTGTGCATAAAGTGCGCAACAGCGACACCACTCATACTGCCGTGGCCAACTTGGGCAAGCGCGAGCGTGTCGAGGAAGTGGCGCGAATGCTGGGCGGTATCGATTTGACGAAAGAGTCGTTGGCCCATGCGCGCAAGATGGTGGTGTCCGGCAAGGCTTGATGCGTTCTGCCTGGGCCCCATCGCCGGCAAGCCGGCCCCCACAGCCGTCCCGCTGGCCCAAGGCCCTGCGCTGTACCTGTAGGAGCCGGCTTGCCGGCGATAGGGCCAGCAAAACCACCCGCATCTCCAACCCCCAGAATGCACAAAGGCGACCCAAGGGTCGCCTTTGCAATGCATAACGATCGAAATCGTTACTTCTTCTTACGTACATACAGGACCAGGTTATGGTCCACCAGCTCGTAGCCATGCTCGGCCACGATCTCCTTCTGACGCCGCTCGATCTCGGCATCCATGAATTCGATCACTTCACTGGTCTCCACGTTGACCATATGGTCGTGGTGACCGCCGTCCGCCAGCTCGAACACCGCGTGACCGCCATCGAAGTTGTGCCGTACCACCAGCCCCGCCGCTTCGAACTGGGTCAGTACGCGATAGACGGTTGCCAGACCGACGTCCTCGCCAGCCTCCATCAGCGCCTTGTAGACATCCTCGGCGCTCATGTGACGTTGCTCGGTCGAATCGAGCATTTGAAGGATCTTGACTCGAGGCAGGGTTACCTTGAGACCGGCTTTGCGCAATTCGCTATTTTCAACCATGGTCAGCTTTCTCGCCGATGCTGCTTCGCAGCTTCTCTTAATACGGGTATGATCGGGGTTTACGTTGTCCAGCCAAGATAGTGGAAGTCGCCCACCGATGCAAAACACCAAGCTCTTGCTAAACAGCCTCGCCCTCGCGGGACTGCTCGCACTCGCCGGTTGCTCGTTTCCCGGGGTTTACAAAATCGACATCCAGCAGGGCAATGTCGTTACGCAAGACATGATAGACCAATTGCGCCCCGGAATGACCCGCCGGCAAGTAAGGTTTATCATGGGCAACCCGCTCATTCAGGATACGTTCAACACCAACCGTTGGGACTACCTGTACAGTCTGCAGCCTGGTGGCGGCCAACGCCAGCAGGAACGCATGAGCATCTTCTTCAACGACAGTGACCAATTGGTCAACCTGTCGGGTGATTTCATGCCAGGCGTGAGCAAAGACCAGGAAATCCTGGGCGGTAGCACCGACACCACGGTCAGCCCGGCCACCCAGCCTGAGCAGCCCGCACCGCAGCCGGAAGAGAAACCTGCCAAGCCAGGCTCCACGGAAGAATCCATCCAGCGCGAGATCGACACCATCGAAACCACCCCGGTGCCGACCCCAGCCCCACTGGAAACCTCGCCGCAGTAAATGCCGGCGACACAAAAAAGCCCGGACTCGTCCGGGCTTTTTTGTGCGTGCCTGATAAGCGCCTAGAGGCGATCAGCCATAGAGCTGCTTGGCCCGCTGGCAGAACGCATCCACCAGGGTATTGGCCGCTTGATTGAACAGCGGCCCCAAGGTGGCGCGCACGATGGGCCCCGCGTAGTCGAAGGACAGGTCCAGGCTGATCTTGCAGGCCTTTTCACCCAGCGGCTTGAATACCCACAGGCCATGCAGCTGAGTGAACGGCCCCTCCTCCAGGTTCATCTCGATGGACTGCCCCGGCACCAGCACATTACGCGTGACAAACTGCTGGCTCATGCCGCCCTTGGCCACTTCCAGCTTGGCGCGCATGTGCGTGTCGCTGGCTTCGATCACCGTCGAGGCCGAGCACCAGGGCAGGAATTTCGGGTAGCTGGCCACATCGTTGACCAGATCGTACAGCGCCTGGGCAGGGTACGGCAGCAGGGCGGAGCGTTGAATATGGGTAGTCATCCAGGCGTCACTTCCAAGGCTGGGTGGCGGCGCTTCGCAGCGTGCCGAAAACAGGTTCTGTGCATACGACAGGGCCTGTATTGTCCGGTATTCATTGCAGTGGCTCAAGCTCACCTAAATCCCGTAGCCGGCGACGCGGTGACTTGCCTATAATGCCGCCCCTATGGCTAAGCAAAAGAAACATCCGACCGGGACCATCGCGCAGAACAAGAAAGCGCGACACGATTACTTCATCGAACACAAGTTCGAGGCCGGGCTGGTCCTGTCCGGTTGGGAAGTAAAGAGCCTGCGGGCCGGCAAGGCGCACCTGACCGACAGCTACGTGCTGCTCAAGGATGGCGAAGCCTGGCTGTTCGGCAGCCACATCACCCCGCTGAACACCGCCAGCACCCACGTCATCGCCGACCCTACCCGCACTCGCAAGCTGCTGCTGAACAAGCGTGAGCTGGAGCGTGTGGAGGCTGCGGTGGCGCAGAAGGGCTACACCTGCGTGGCCCTGGCGCTGTACTGGAGCAAGCACCTGATCAAGTGCGAGATCGCACTGGGCAAGGGCAAGAAGGAATTCGACAAGCGCGACACCATGCGCGAACGCGATTCCAACCGCGAGCTGCAGCGTGCGGTGCGCAATAAGGGCAAGGAAGAGTAAGACTTCTTTAGCCTGCAACGGCCCTATCGCCGGCAAGCCGGCTCCTACAGGTACTCCACAAGCCTCAAGGCATGTGGTGATCCTGTGGGAGCCGGCTTGCCGGCGATAGGGCCAATGAAGATCAGCGCCCGCTGCGCCGCTCCGCCCGCGCCACCCGCTGCGCTTCGTCCTGCGCCTCTTCCAGCACTTCCTGCACATACAGAATGTGCCGGCTGGAAACCTCGCGCGCATCCTCCGCCCTGCCCTCGACAATCGCCAGGTACAACTCGCGGTGCTGGCTGATCAGCATGTCGCGCGTTTCGGTACGCTGCTGGTACATGCCACCGATGTTGGTCACCACATTGCGCTTGAGCAGATCGAACAGCCCACGAATGGTATGCAGCAGCACGGCATTGTGGCTGGCCTCGGCAATCGCCAGGTGGAACCGCGCATCCGCCGCCCCCTCCTCTGCACGCGTCACCTCGTCGGCCCGCGCATAGCAATCTTGCAAGGTATCGAAAGCCGCTTTCAGGCGAACACGATCTGGTTCGGTAGCACGCTGGGCCGCGTAATACGCGCAGGAAGCTTCCAGCGTATGGCGAAACTCCAGCAGGTCGCGCTGAGCCTCGGCACTGTGCTCGAGCAACTGCAGCAGCGGGTCGCTGAAGGTCGACCCCAGCGACTCGGCCACGTAGTTGCCGCCGCCTTGGCGGCTGACCAGCAAACCCTTGGCCACCAGCTTCTGAATCGCCTCACGCAGTGACGGGCGCGACACACCGAACTGTTCGGCGAGGACGCGCTCGGCCGGCAGCCGCTGCCCGGAGGTCAGCGTACCTTCGAGAATCATCCCTTCCAACCGATCGACGATGTCGTCGGACAGGCGCCGTTGGCGGACCTGATCAAAAACCATCACATGCTCTCCACAAACCCCCGGCAGATTTCAGGGGGCGCCTATTCTCGCCGATCCCGCGGCCGCCAGCACCCATCAGCCAAGGATTTTCCCTGGCGATCAGCTGCCCATTCATCGGCCCGCGACCAAAGTTTTGCACCGGACAAATTGACACACCGGCGACAGCGCTTTTAACCTAGCGACCAGCCATTGTAAATTGGTCTTACCAATTATCCAATGCCAGTGCTGACCAACAACAATTAGGGGCCACCCCATATGCAAACCTGGCAACAACTCTATACCCCGCTTGGTAGTCTCGGCCTGTCCGCACTGGCGGCGGTCATCCCTATCGTGTTCTTCTTCCTCGCCCTCGCCGTGTTCCGCCTCAAAGGCCACGTCGCCGGCAGCATCACCCTGGCCCTGTCGATCCTGGTGGCAATCTTCGCCTTCCAGATGCCTGTCGACATGGCCCTTGCCGCCGCAGGTTACGGCTTCCTCTACGGCCTCTGGCCGATTGCCTGGATCATCGTTGCCGCGGTGTTTCTGTACAAACTCACGGTCAAGAGCGGCCAGTTCGAAGTGATCCGCAGCTCGGTGCTGTCGATCACCGACGACCAACGCCTGCAGGTGCTGCTGATCGGCTTCTGCTTCGGCGCCTTCCTGGAAGGCGCGGCCGGCTTCGGCGCCCCAGTGGCCATCACCGCCGCACTGCTGGTGGGCCTGGGCTTCAACCCACTGTACGCCGCCGGCCTGTGCCTGATCGCCAACACCGCACCGGTGGCCTTCGGCGCCCTCGGTATCCCGATCATCGTGGCCGGCCAAGTCACCGGTATCGACGCCTTCCACATCGGCGCCATGACCGGCCGCCAGCTGCCGCTGCTGTCGCTGTTCGTGCCGTTCTGGCTGGTGTTCATGATGGACGGCCTGCGCGGCGTGAAGGAAACCTGGCCTGCCGCCCTGGTTGCCGGCCTGAGCTTTGCCGTGACCCAGTACTTCACCTCCAACTTCATCGGCCCGGAACTGCCGGATATCACCTCGGCCCTGGCCAGCCTGATCTGCCTCACCCTGTTCCTGAAAGTGTGGCAGCCCAAGCGCTCGTTCGCCGAAGCCAAAGGCAGCGTCGGCGCCGCCGTGGTACAACCGAGCGGCAGCCAGCCGAGCCCGTACAGCTTCGGCGAGATCTTCAAAGCCTGGTCGCCGTTCCTGATCCTCACCGTGCTAGTCACCCTCTGGACCCTGAAGCCGTTCAAGGCAGCCTTCGCCCCAGGCGGCGCGATGTACAACTTCGTGTTCAACTTCGCCATCCCGCACCTTGACCAACTGGTGATCAAGACCGCCCCGATCGTCACCGCGCCAACCGCCATGCCAGCGGTGTTCAAGCTCGACCCGATCTCCGCCACCGGCACCGCGATCTTCCTCTCCGCGCTGATTTCCATGGCGGTGCTGAAGATCAACTTCAAAACTGGTCTGACCACTTTCAAAGAGACCTTCTGGGAACTGCGCTGGCCGATCCTGTCGATCGGCATGGTGCTGGCGTTCGCCTTCGTCACCAACTACTCGGGCATGTCCTCGACCATGGCCCTGGTCCTGGCGGGTACCGGCGCGGCCTTCCCGTTCTTCTCGCCGTTCCTCGGCTGGCTGGGCGTGTTCCTGACTGGCTCCGACACCTCGTCCAATGCCCTGTTCAGCTCGTTGCAGGCCACCACCGCCCACCAGATCGGGGTCAACGACACCCTGCTGGTGGCCGCCAACACCAGCGGCGGCGTGACCGGCAAGATGATCTCGCCGCAATCCATCGCCGTGGCCTGCGCCGCCACCGGCCTGGTCGGCAAGGAATCGGACCTGTTCCGCTTCACCGTCAAGCACAGCCTGTTCTTCGCCACCATCGTCGGCCTGATCACCCTGATCCAGGCGTATTGGCTGACCGGCATGCTGGTTCATCACTAAAGTGAAAGGGGCCGGGCGCCCATGCTCCCGGCATCTCCTTCAACCCACGCTGCGAGAATCCATGATCATTTCCGCCTCCACCGACTATCGCGCCGCGGCCCAACGCAAGCTGCCTCCGTTCCTCTTCCACTACGCCGACGGCGGCGCCTACGCCGAGCACACCCTGCGCCACAACGTCTCGGACCTGGCCGGCATCGCGCTGCGCCAGCGCGTGCTGAAGAACATGTCCGAGCTGAGCCTCGAAACCAAGCTGTTCGACGAAACCCTGAGCATGCCCGTGGCCCTGGCCCCGGTCGGCCTTACCGGCATGTACGCCCGCCGCGGCGAAGTGCAGGCGGCGCGTGCGGCGGCGGCCCATGGCATCCCGTTCACCATGTCGACCGTTTCGGTATGCCCGATCGAAGAGGTGGCGCCAGCCATCGATCGACCGATGTGGTTCCAGCTCTATGTGTTGAAAGACCGCGGTTTCATGCGCAACGCCCTTGAGCGCGCCAAGGCCGCCGGCGTGAAAACCCTGGTGTTCACCGTCGACATGCCCGTACCCGGCGCCCGCTACCGCGACGCCCACTCCGGCATGAGCGGTGCCAACGGGCCGATGCGCCGCGTATTGCAAGCCATGACCCACCCCGAATGGGCCTGGGACGTTGGCGTAATGGGCCGCCCGCACGACCTGGGCAACATCTCCAAATACCGCGGCAACCCCACGGGCCTTGCCGACTACATCGGCTGGCTGGGCAACAACTTCGACCCGTCGATTTCCTGGAAGGACCTGGAGTGGATCCGCGAATTCTGGGACGGCCCGATGATCATCAAGGGCATCCTCGACGCCGACGACGCCCGTGACGCCGTGAAGTTCGGTGCCGACGGTATCGTCGTGTCCAACCACGGTGGCCGCCAGCTCGACGGCGTGCTGTCCAGCGCGCGCGCCCTGCCGGCGATTGCCGATGCGGTCAAAGGCGACCTGAAGATCCTCGCCGACTCCGGCATCCGCAGCGGCCTCGACGTGGTGCGCATGATCGCCCTGGGCGCCGACACCGTGCTGATCGGTCGCGCCTTCCTCTGGGCCCTGGCGGTGCATGGCCAGGCCGGGGTGAAGAACCTGCTGGAGCTGTTCGAGAAAGAAATGCGTGTGGCCATGGTGCTGACCGGCGCCAAGTCGATCAGCGAAATCAGCCGCGATTCGCTGGTCCGCGAACTGGGCGCCTGAGCGCCTGCCACACCACCGCCTGAATGACCGGGGCACTCGGCGCGCCAGACGCCGTGGCCCCGCGAGGAGATTGCATGAGCCTGCCCGCCGCGTTCCTGCGTGATGTCGAGCACCTGATTCCCGCCGAACGCCGCTTCGACGACCCGACTTCGACATTGGCCTTCGGCACCGATGCCAGCTTCTACCGGCTGATTCCCAAACTGGTGGTGCGCGTCGAGTCCGAAGACGAAGTGGTCGGCTTGATCCAGCTGGCCCAGCGAGAGCGCGTGCCGGTCACCTTCCGCGCCGCCGGCACCAGCCTCTCTGGCCAGGCCATCAGCGACTCGGTGCTGATCGTGCTCGGCGACAACTGGGGTGGCAAGGAGATACGTGGCCAGGGCGAACAGATCCGCCTGCAGCCCGGCGTGATCGGCGCCCAGGCCAACGCCTGGCTGGCCCCCTACGGGCGCAAGATCGGCCCGGATCCAGCCTCGATCAACGCCTGCAAGATCGGCGGCATCGTCGCCAACAATGCCAGCGGCATGTGCTGCGGCACCGCACAGAACACCTACCACACCCTCGCCGGCCTGCGCCTGGTATTGGCCGACGGCACCCGCTTCGATAGCGAAGACCCGGTCAGCGTCGCGGCCTTCGAGAAGAGTCATGCCGGCCTGCTCGAATCACTGGCTCGCCTCGGTCGCGAAACCCGCGCCAACACCGAACTGGCCGACCGCATCCGGCACAAGTACCGCCTGAAGAACACCACAGGTCTGTCACTCAACGCGCTGGTGGACTACGACCAGCCGCTGGATATCCTGCAACACCTGCTGGTTGGTTCCGAAGGCACCTTGGGCTTCATCAGCGCCGTCACCTACGACACCGTGCCCGACCACCCGCACAAGGCCAGTGCTTTGCTGGTTTTCCCCAGCGTGGAAAGCTGCTGCCGCGCCGTCACCGTACTCAAGCGCCAGCCCGTGTCTGCAGTAGAGCTGCTCGACCGCCGCAGCCTGCGCTCGGTGCAGAACATGCCCGGCATGCCGCTGTGGGTAAAAGGCCTGTCGGACAACGCCTGCGCCTTGCTGATCGAGTCCCGCGCCGCCAGCCAGAGCCTGCTGCACGAACAACTGCAGCAGGTCATGGCATCGATTGCCGACTACCCGTTGGAACAGAAGGTCGAATTCAGCGAAGACCCGGCCGTATACAACCAGCTGTGGAAAATCCGCAAAGACACCTTCCCCGCCGTCGGCGCCGTGCGCCAGACCGGCACCACGGTCATCATCGAAGACGTGACCTTCCCCGTCGAGCAACTGGCCGAAGGCGTCAACCGCCTGATCCAGTTGTTCGACAAGCACCACTACGACGAGGCGATCATCTTCGGCCATGCCCTGGAGGGCAACCTGCACTTCGTCTTTACCCAGGGCTTCAACAGCACCGAAGAAGTCGCGCGCTACCAGGCCTTCATGGACGACGTGGCCCAGCTGGTGGCCGTGGAATTCGGCGGTTCGCTCAAGGCCGAGCATGGCACCGGGCGCAACATGGCGCCGTTCGTGGAGCTGGAGTGGGGCCATGATGCCTACCAGTTGATGTGGGCACTCAAGCGCCTGCTCGACCCCAACAGCATCCTCAACCCCGACGTGGTGCTGAGCAACGATCCTGACATCCACCTGAAAAACCTCAAGCCGCTGCCCGCCGCCGACGAGATCGTCGACAAGTGCATCGAGTGCGGTTTCTGCGAACCGGTGTGCCCGTCCAAAGGCCTGACCCTCAGCCCCCGCCAGCGCATCGTCATGTGGCGCGACATCCAGGCCAAGAAACGCGCCGGCATCGACACCCGCGAGTTGCTGCGGACCTACCAGTACCAGGGCATCGACACCTGCGCCGCCACCGGCCTGTGCGCCCAGCGCTGCCCGGTGGGCATCAACACCGGCGAGCTGGTGAAGAAGTTGCGCAGCCAAGCCGCCGAGCACGGCAAGACGGCCGACTGGCTGGCCGAGCACTTCCACACTGCCCTTGGCGGCGCTCGCCTTACCCTCACCGCCGCCAACACCGCCCGCAAACTGCTGGGTGCCCCACGCCTGGGCCGCCTGAGCGCGAGCCTGAGCAAGGCAAGCAACGGTCGCCTGCCGCAATGGACCCCGGCCATGCCGCAGCCCCTGCGCAGCATCGACCTTGGCCAGGCGCACAACGATGCCCGCCCGCGGGTGGTGTATCTGGCGGCCTGTGTATCACGCGTGATGGGCCCCGCCTACGCCGACCGCGAGCAAAGCTCACTGCTCGACAAGACCCGCGCCCTGCTGGAAAAGGCCGGTTACCAGGTGGTGTTTCCCGACAATGCCGACAGCCTGTGCTGCGGCCAGCCGTTTGCCTCGAAGGGCTATCCCGAGCAGGCCGAGCACAAGCGCCAGGAGCTGATCAACGCCCTGCTGCACGCCAGCCGCGGCGGGCTCGACCCGATCTATTGCGACACCAGCCCGTGCACCTTGCGCCTGGTGCAGGACCTGGGCGAAACCCGGCTGGACCTGTATGACCCGGTGCGTTTCATACGCACTCATCTGATGGACAAGCTGGAGTTCACGCCACAAGAGGAACCCGTTGCCGTGCATGTGACGTGCAGTACCCAGCACCTGGGCGAGAGCCAGGCGCTGATTGATCTGGCGCGGCTGTGCAGCAAGCAGGTGGTGATTCCTGAGGGGATCCATTGTTGCGGGTTTGCCGGGGACAAGGGCTTCACTACGCCTGAGCTGAATGCACATTCGCTGCGTAGCTTGAAGGATGCAGTGCAGTATTGCAGTGAAGGGATTTCCACCAGCCGGACCTGCGAGATCGGGTTGTCCAGCCATAGCGGCATCGACTATCACGGGCTGGTCTACCTGGTAGATCGCGTCACCCGCCCGCGCAGCATCTGAGCCATCCCGGGGCCGCTTCGCGGCCCATCGCTGGAGCCAGCTCCCACAGGCACTGCGCTGGACAATAAAGCGGCGCGGTACCTGTAGGAGCTGGCTTGCCAGCGATCGAGGGCGAAGCCCTCGCCTACCCCCTCCAGCCGTACGATTTTTCCCAACCTGAAACCAAATCCTTCTGAATTGGACACTTTGGGAATTATCCTACGACCGCTACTGACGTTTCGCTGTTGTTGCTCACAGCCATCGGGGCTAATTTCCCTGGGTCGTTTTCGAACGATGTGGGTGTGAGAACCCTGTAAACATGACAGCAGCCTCGTTATGGCAGCCCTGCGCGGGCAGACTTCGGTCTGGCCGGCTTTCCCATGTTTACCGGTTTCTCACCCCGCGCATGGCTGCCACCCTACTCCCGTGAGAAGGATCGGGTTGGCAGCTCCTGTTCAGTAAACAAACTGGGAAAGCCATGAAAAAAATCGTCCCCGACCCACCCCGCTCCAGCCCCTACTTCTCCATCCACAGCGACATGCCCCCACCCGACGCCCTGGCCCACGCCAGCGAGCTCCTGCGCGGCGTCGCCGAAACCATCGACGAACACTGCCGTACCCATTCAGGCGAATCCGGCCTGAGCATGCTAGGCAACGCCGCCCATGCCAGCGAAACCTCCAGAGCCCTGATCGAGCACGCCTTGACCGGCCTGCACAATGCCAAAGCTGGAGGTCAAAGCAATGAATGACTTGATCAGAAACGCCAAAACCGCCGGCCAAGAAACCTTCGACCTGTTCCGCCTGCAACCCGGCGTCCCCTTCGACCACGCGTTCAGCCAGCTCTCTGTCCTGCTCGGCTGCATCCGCCACCTGACTACCGAAGCCGAAATGGAAAACGACCGCCAAGCCGGGAGCGCTGCGCGAATCCTCAGCGAACTGGCCAAAGCCCTGATCGACGACATGGAACGCGGCATTCACAAATCCCCCTGACCGTTCGCCGCAGCCGCCCCACCCACCAAATCGGCGTGGGAGCCGGCTTGCCGGCGATGAGGCCAGCCCGGACGCCACATCACCCGGCAGACCAGCAACATCCCGCTACATACCATCGTACCGCCACGCCATCACCGCGATGGAACCCCTGTTCTCCCCCAACAGTCCACCCTTACAGGCCCACCTTCCAGAGGCCTTGAAAGGAGACACCCATGAAAGGTACTGCGCTTTCCGCCCTCTTCGCGGCCGCCACCCTCCTGGCGTCCCCGGTGTTCGCCGCCGACGACCTCTGCGCCGCCAACCTGCAGAAAATCGACGACAGCATGGCCACCGCCGGCGCCACCTCCGAAGGCCTCGATAAAGCCCTGACCGAACACGTGGACGAAGCCAAGGCCGCCCAGGCCTCTGGTGACAACAAAAAATGCATTGCCATCACTAGCAAAGTGCTCGAACGCCTGGAGAAAACCGACAAAGGCAGCGGCTCGGCCGGCGGCAGCGGCGCATGAGCCTTGAGCGGGCGGCTAGAACCCGCAGTCGACGCCGCCCGCACAAAGGCGTATACTCAGCCGCACGTGCCGAAAGGTACGTCAGCTAGAGCTGAGTGTGGGGCCGATCAGGATTCGACGCCGGTAGCGAAACTCTAGGTGCATGCCGAGTTGGTAACAGAACTCGTAAATCCACTGTTGCAACTTTCTATAGTTGCCAATGACGAAAACTACGAGGGCTACGCTCTCGCTGCGTAAGCAGCTGAGCCCGCTCTCCTGGTAGCTTCGGCTCCAGCAATCATCAGGGGATGCCTGTAAACCCGAAATGATTGTCATACAGAACAGGATCGTCGTGTAGCACGTTGGGGGCAAAGCGACTAAAACTTACCCAACTCGTCCAAAGCACCCTGCCCGTCGGGCGGCTGCGGATTAACTCAGTAGACACGGCTAAGCATGTAGTACCGACAGCGGAGTACTGGCGGACGGGGGTTCAAATCCCCCCGGCTCCACCAAATGATCAAAAAAAGACGTCCACGGACGTCTTTTTTTGTGCCTGCGACCCAGTAAATCCGCGGCCTCCAGCGCTTTTGCGGTCTTTCAAGAGTTTTTGAGTTCCAGCCATTCGGGTATTCCAGACGGTATTCCAGCTCATCCGCTGCTAATCTTTGGAATACCGAATCAGTGCTTGAGGACAATCTCATGCCTGCTCAAAACCTCCGCCTCTCCGATCGACAGCTCAAAGGAGTCAAACCCGCGTCCAAGGATTATGTCCTCACTGACGGTGACGGTTTGCAGCTCCGCGTACGCAGCAACGGCTCGTTGCTGTGGAATTTCAACTACCGCGAACCGGTGACCAAGAAGCGCATCAACATTGGCTTCGGGACCTACCCCGAACTGTCACTGGCGAACGCACGAAAGAAGGCAGTCGAAGCCCGCGAGCTGCTCGCTCAAGGCATCGATCCGAAGGTGCAGCGCAATACGTTGAATGAAGCCAAACGCGCGGAAACCGAACACACCTTCGAGAACGTGGCCACCGCCTGGTTTGAACTCAAGAAAGACTCGGTCACCCCGGCCTACGCCGAGGACATTTGGCGATCGCTCACGCTGCACGTGTTCCCCGATTTGAAGACGACGCCACTGACGAAGATCACCGCTCCGATGGTGATCGCATTGCTTCGCCCAATCGAAGCGAAAGGCAGCCTGGAGACGGTCAAGCGTCTCAGCCAGCGACTAAATGAGATCATGACCTACGGCGTAAACTCCGGCCTGATCTTCGCCAACCCGCTCAGCGGCATCAGGGCAGTCTTCAAGAAGCCCAAAAAAGAGAACATGGCTGCGCTTCCACCCGAAGAGCTCCCGGAGCTCATGCTGGAGATCGCGAACGCCAGCATCAAACGCACCACCCGCTGCCTGATCGAATGGCAGTTGCACACGATGACCCGCCCCGCCGAGGCGGCGACTACTCGCTGGGCAGACATTGACTTCGAAAGGCGTGTCTGGACTATCCCACCGGAGCGTATGAAGAAGCGCCGTCCACACAGCATCCCGTTGAGTGATCATGCTGTCGCACTATTGGAGTCACTGAAGACTCACAGCGGCCATCGCGAATACGTCTTCCCGGCCGATAGAAATCCACGCACCCACGCCAATAGCCAGACCGCCAACATGGCATTGAAACGCATGGGCTTTCAGGATCGATTGGTCAGCCACGGTATGCGCTCGATGGCCAGCACCATCTTGAATGAACATGGGTGGGACCCCGAACTCATTGAGGTCGCACTGGCGCATGTCGACAAGGATGAGGTGCGCAGCGCCTACAACCGAGCCGACTACATTGAACGCAGACGACCGATGATGGCCTGGTGGAGTGAGTACATCCAGAAAGCCGCCACCGGCAGCCTGCTTGCCTCAGCATACGGTCAAGTCAGAGACAAGAACGTGGTACCGATCCGCTAGCTCTGTACGGCGCAAGAATTGCGGAAACAACTGAACGTCCAAGATTCGGGGCAAGAAGCCTCGCTTATCTGCTTCTCAGCGCGGGTCCATCCAAACAGGGCTGCAAAGCCGCCCTGTTTGGATGGACCTCATTTTGAAGAGCTAAAAGCCACGACGTTGTCCGGGATTTACCAAGTAATTCCACCGATGGATAACCGCTTTTCACGTCCTCAAGGGGCTTAATTTCGGCCCTTGACCGGGTTTATCCACAGGCGTAGAACTGGCCGTGCAAAGGCTGTCGATGACAGCACCCCAGGTGACCCGAGCCTTAAAGGTCACGCCGCTCTGGCGGTGGTTCAGCCCAAGGGCGATTCGCATCCGGCAGCTCGCCCAGTCACTACCCATGTGATGGATGCTCTTATACCTATAGCGCTCGTACGCCAGACACACCGTACCTCGCTGCCCTGCAGCAACCTATCCGCTTGGCCGAATCTTGCGCCAACCTGCGCCCGTCTCTTTCTTCTGGAAAGAGACGGGCACTTCTACCACTGCTGCAGCCCTCATTGCACAAGGCTTTGCGGCATTCCCCCTCGTGACAATCGGCGTGACAAACGCCGATGTCACCAGCAACAGCGCTGTAGATGATGGTGCCGCAGACCAAGGAATGGACTGCATCTGACTGACAGTCAGGCATGCCCCGGTCATCGCATTGCTGCTTGCACCTGGCTCAGGATCTTCAGGCGCTGGTCTCGTCAGCCAGCGCTGCCTCCCCCCGCCCACCGGTAACGGTGTTCAGGAGGCCAGGTCATGAGATGCCCTTGCTCCCGGTCGTAAGGAGCCGCCAGTCCCGCGCTAGAGGACATCCCCACAGGTCGCAGGGGCCTTGATCCCTGATAACACTCAGCATTCTTGGCGGGATGACGTGGGGCGAGGATCGGAGATCGGCTGATGAGGTGACTGACATGGCATTGGTGGGTAGACGCGATGGTCGTAATTTCGGTTACGGCAGGCAACTGAGCTATGCAGGGCCGCAGGCGCTGAAAGACATGTTTGGCGGAGGCCACTACGGCACGGTCAAAGCGCACTGTGATCGGTGGCAGGCATTCGTGAAGTGGTGCCGCTCCGATCAGGGCCCCGGTATCAATGATGCGCGGCAGATTGATCGAAAGGTATTGGCCGACTATGCGGCGTATCTGCGCGACATTGTTAGGCGTGGTGATCTCGCCGTCAGCACCGCACAAAACCGGCTATCCAGCGTTAACAGAACCATGGCAGCGCTTCGCGGTGATCAGTACGTGAAGTTGCCCAGTCCGAGCAAGGCGTTGGGTATGCAGCGCAGCGGGGTTCGTCACGCAGTCCCTCAGGGCCAGAATCGCAAACAGGTTGAGCAAATCGTCGATGCGCTTTGCAGTCGTGACCAGAGACTGGCCGCCGCGATCGTATTGTTGGCGCGAGCCACAGGCATGCGCCTGCGTGAGACCATCTTGGCTGACCTGCCACGGCTAACCCGTGAGGCTAACGACCTAGGCAGAATTAATATTCAGGATGGCACCAAAGGCGGTCGTTCCGGCGCTTCGGCACCGCGTTGGATTGCGGTGGACGACCATATTCGAGGTGCGCTTGGGTTTGCACGGCAGGTGTCGCCTGCTGGTAGCCACAACCTAATTGCGCCAGACGAAAGCTATCTGAATTTTCTGCAAAAAATCATCCGCCCTGTGCGGTGCATCCTGCATGCACACAACCTAAAAGGCTTCCATGAGCTGCGAGCGGCATACGCATGTGAGCGCTATGAACAAATCACCCAACACTGTGCCCCTATCAACGGAGGCCAGTATTACCTCGTAGATAAGAACCTTGATCGTGAGGCACGAAGGCAAATCAGCTATGAACTGGGGCACGGTCGAGTCGATGTGGTAGCTGCCTACATTGGAGGGCGCGCATGAGTAAGTCATTCGACATGGACCTATTCCTGGCAAGCGTTTTGACCGGTTCTTACTCCACCCGCCAACGCCACATTTGCCAGGCGAAGACAATTCAAGCAGCAATCGCTGATCGGTGGAGTAGAGATAATCCATGGCCCTGGAAACGCAAACATATTGCTTGGTTTCTTGCAAACAAAAAAAATGGCCGAAGCGAAGCCACTTGGAATTACTATAAAATCACCATCAGACTAATAATAAAGCGCCTTGAAAAACAAAACACCTTTAAAAACTTCCTATAACAAGCCAGCTCACCCTGCAGGTTTAGTTTTTACCTTTTTACCAGACCTATAACTAGACCCAACGCTGCGAAAATCAAACATGTTCATTTCAAAAGAAGATATCGACACTTGATTAGAACCATGAACATGAGTTATAAGTTTATCATAGCGTTCTTTATATGGCGCCTTTGCAACCGAACCGCCAAACTCACTTGTATTAACCAGCGCAACATGCTGGTACATGTGATAATACAAAGCATCCACCATTGAATCAAATGTGGTCACATCTTGATTCAATGCAACGACCAAGTATGCATCCGACTTATCTTTCAAGTCAGCACTAATTTTTATATCAGTAGCATCGTAGCATACTGACCCCGAGAGCGTAAATCCTTTATCCTTCGGAAAAGCCGGGTGAACTAACTCAATTAACAGCTGATAAGGGCGCCAAGGTTTCACCTTGCCTACTTCGTCCTTCATCATATTAAACTTACCCTGAAGCCTACTTATAAATTTCTTACCCGCTGAAAGCTTTTGAGGTATGAGCCATTTTGCTACATTATTAGGACCCTCCACCCCATGAAGCTTCATAAAAGTTAAACCTGTAAAGATCATTGCCCCAGTTTTATTCGCGAGCTGATGCAAAATATCAGTATCTTGTTCACTAACTGATAATTCCGGCCAAATTATAAGATCTATACTACTATCTTTGTAGTTAAGATCATCAATACTACGCTGACTATGAGCTTTGTGTAAAATCAACTCAGCAACAGAAGCTATGTGCCTACGGTGTCTAGACCTATATTTTGGTGTATCCAACATAAGCCCATGCTCTTGGAAGTCGCCCTTCAATGGCAACAAAGATTGGACCATAACAACCTTTAGTGACTTCTTGTCTTTCTGCCAATCAAAGCTAAATCTTTCTACATATGCAGGAATACCTGTCATCGTACAGAATAGTTTCTTCTGATACCTCAAGCGCTCAATTGTTAATTTCTGAAGGGATTTAATATCCCAAATTTTTGGCCATTCATAATTCCCCTCGTGCAAATTGGTTCCCGGCCATTGCAGTAAAGCAAACAAAAGACTGGAAACCCAGTTAGACATAGGTGCCGTCTCACCATTCAAAGCTTCAGGAGAGTGCATCATGCCTAACTGACGCTTCACAAAACTCGATCTCAAACCTATATATCGAGCCTGACTTGAGTCAGCAGAGCTCATTGAAGACCAGTCAACATTTCCCATTAAGCAACTACGGAGGAAGATGCCTAACCTGTATAGAGGCTTGTGATTTTCCTCGATCCATTCCGGCAAAGGAAATATCGGATCTTCATCGAAGTCAATCACGATACTGAATCGAACATCCAACGACTGAATCTTGCCCCAGTTTGAGCATGTTATCGTACACTTCCCTAGATCAATATTAGAAATGAGATCTAACGAATATTCAGTTAAAGAACCCAATTCACAATCGAAGTCACCACCACTCAGCAATGCCTGCAACAAAGCAAGAGCGGAATTCTCATGTGCAAACGGATTATCTGACCTTTTGACAACCCCAAGTAATGAAATAGGCTTTCCATTAAAACGGTTAAGGTCGCCGGTAATGGCCAACTGAAATAGGCCGGCCTTTTCCATAACGTCTTTGCATTCAGATATCCAACGGCAATCGTTATTTTTCGCATAATCAGCTAAGGCAGACAAAAAAGCTGGTGACTCAACAGCTATTTTTTTGCAAAATATTTTTACATCTAATCTACATAGACTACCGGCAGGAAAAGGAAAAATCTTTGCAAAAGCCTTTTCTAGCAAACAACTGACAGCACGAACGACCAATCCCTTATCACACGACAACTGATAGGATAGAAGTGCATTTGCCACAAAATCGGCGGCACTCATTTTTGCTGAAGTATTACGATATCCCTTCATCATCTTTGTAATGACATTAAAATCATCACTATTTGTATCTTGATCTAAGGGAGAGTCATTCCTAACCAAGCAATAAAACATTGCCTGATCAATAAGATTTTTATGAGCAGACGAAGAAGAAATGATATCTACCGCTAGATTTTGCAGGTGCTCAAAAAAACCATTTGTGTCAGCATGCGCTGGAAATGTCCATTTATCTTTTGTGTGTATTACTGTTGCCGCATGACGAAAAATCTCCCCCAAACAATATTGAGCAACTTGCTGTTGGTGGACTTCAGCCTCACGCTGAGCGACCGACATTAGCTGACCCAACACAGGCTTCAGGATTCGCTTATCTGGAAATAGTTCTAATCCTTTTTTCAACAAAAGAGTTAAAGATGGATCTTTACTCCAACATGAAATAAATTTTCGGGCCATCCTTTCCTGTAGGTAATCCCAGGTTCCTGGTTTAGGGTTACCATTTTCATCTAGTTCTTGCGAAAAAAAACTTCGCTTTTGCTTCAACAAAGAATGAATCTTATTAGCCGAAAATCGTAACAGCGTGTCATCACGAACGTCATTACTAGGCGCTTCGATAATTGCAAGCGGGTTGGTGTTATCCTGATCAGTTTGGGAGTCTCGCAGACTGTCCGCCAGACCAATCAGTCCCTCCAGATGACCAAGCTGCTCATCTACTTCCGAGGCAGATAACGGGCCGCTGACCTTGCTTTGAATATCCTTAAGTTTCGTAGAAATTCCAGAACGCTTATATATAAACTTCTCTACTTTAGTCTTATCATGATTGAATTTCAGGCCAAGCGCTAGAAGATAGCAACCTATCTTTTCATCAATCACAGACCTAATTTCTTCCGAACGAATACCGTCGTCCACTAACAGAATCAATCTCATATCGTCGACATAGCGACAGTAATCTACAAGACGGATTTTATCCGAAAGATCTTGACCTATTAGAGCCTGAGCCACCTCATCAAAATTCAAAAGATAAATATTCGCTAGAAAACCACCCACAACCAAGCCCTGCGGGATCCCACTTGGAATATTTTCTTGATCACTTTTGCATACTTCTTCATAAATAGCTGGACTAGCTGCGTCCCACTTCCAACTAACAAGGCTTTCTAGCAACCGCTCAACGATCGGATCTTGATTGTTATCACACAGGTCTCTAATACCAGACACTAACTTGTTACGATCTATATTATCGTAAAACTTAGCTATATCTAAATGAACTTCAAAGACTTGTTGCCCCTTGTGCTTCTGCTGCAGCGCCTCCGCCCCAAAATATAAAGGCCTGGCAAGGAATTTTTGGTAATCCGAAAAGTACTTACTATAGCTCGTACTGTTACCCCATGCGAATGTCGCATCAGAGCCCTTGAACTGACAATAGAGGCGATTACCATAATTCACTATTTTTTTCTGGTGGACTTCATTTAGAGGTGTAGCCGCATTACCTTGACTAGATTCGACCTTATTTACCAAGCACATCATGAGCGCCATCAGTAAGCATTGATCACGAATGGAAACATGGGCTAAAGGTCTAAGTGGTTTCGGTTTTTTTGCCTCGGGAGACCATCTATGAGTATAAGTTTCTGATGCATCAAAAGTCCAATCGTGCAACCCCATATCTAATACATTTAGATCTTGAGCCTTAACAAAAGCCCAACGCTCAGCTTTAGGCGCAGGCACTAGCCGTAATGCGTCGAAAGAAAATTCAGGGCTCTTTAATTCTGCAATCCAATGATTGAGACGTTCATCTAGATCTAGTGCAGACCTATCGAGCTCAAAATTGTCAGCGTACCAATTCGTCGACCGAATATACTGATGCGCCTTTTTCCAGGCTTGAGCAAGCACAACTTTATCTGTCAGATACTCAAAGGTAGGTTGTAGCGCACGATATTTACTTGCAAGTAATCCCATTTTTCATAGCTCAGAAATTTACAATCATTCTAATTTGTTGTTACTAATTACAAACTAATTGAAATCACTACATATCGTATGCATACCTACCCCGCACAAACCATATCCGCGATTGGCTAAAATACGAAACCTAAATCACTGAAGATACTTCATGCACGAATAGCTGTAACATGCTGTTTCAGCTATTCGCCTGAACGGCCAATTAAAAGCAAATTAAAACAACAGCTTCATACAAACTGCCTTGCATGCTTTGCAGCAACAAGTTCTTTATACTCTATTACCTCATGCACAACCGAGTGTATATGGTGGTTGGTGTCAATAGAGATCCAATCTGAAGACGTCCCCGAAAATTCACCCTGGCTACAACGATAAATCTCATTGTCACCCCAACTGAACTTTTCTGTAGCCCAGTGACCTGATGCAATAACTAACCTTGCAAGCTCCTGATGCTGAACACCTTTGAGCCCCTCTGTCAGAGGGTAACCTCTAGCGATGAACATCTCTTCCTGAATGGTATAACGAATTTTTCCGTTCGCATTCGACGGCCCACCTGTCTCTTTAGAATTGGGACCGCGGATGCCATAATCGCTAAAACCAAGCGACTCGAATCCCGGCTGTACAACCAAAGTTCTCCATGCAGACATCTCTTTGCGAAGAACCAAGCCAGTGCTATTTTGATCCTTAATCGCCGAAGATATAAAAGCAGGAAGCGAACAGCCCGCCACTCTAAAATTATTAAATCCAGCTCTTTTCAACAAAGCTATCGCTTTTTCCGACTTAGACACAATATCAGGAACAGTGTGCTTTTGGGAGGATACGTCTCCAAAGTCGATCATAACCATGACAAGGACTGGATCAAGGTCCAAAGTATCAGTTATCTCATTCAGACGTTCTAATACAAAATCCTCTTCAGAGAGTTCCTCCACGGTATCTGAATCCATAACAAGACGCAGAACAAAATCACACGCTGAGGATAGGCGAGCTCCACGAAGCGCATTAACGTATACAGGATCATCCCATCGGACATAATCGACAACTAGATTTGTTTTAACGCGAAACGATTCCAGCTGGTTTCGAAGAAATGGAATAACATGCTCCCCACCCTCTGTTTGAGCATTAGTAGACCACTTTGGCATATCTAAGAAAATTTGACGACCTTTCCAAACAGTGGAGATCTCTGCAGCAATACCGCTCAAATAGGACTCGATCGGAGGAAACAGCTGACCGCTAAGCTTTTCTAACTTATCATCGTTAACTGGTGAAATATCGAACCAAGGTACAATTTTTTCTGCCGCAAACTTTTTTAGCTCGGCAAGAGCAGTGAGCTCACCAGGTTTAGCTTTCAAAATTGGGACGTAAATAAGTTTCATAACTCACCATTAAGATTATTAGAAAGCATTTTTCTAACTTCGCCACGCCCCAACAAATCAGAAAACAACTGGTAGTTTTCTCTCTCTCGCTGGATTCTGCCTGCAATAATAGCAGGATGTATTTTTAGCTCTCTGGATAACTTATCTATATTTTCCCTGCTAGGATCTAAGTAGGCGCCAGAGCGCTTCCAAGTAACCCTAGGTATACAAGCTTCTCTGGCTATTCGATTTGCTTCCGACTCTCTTCTATCTTCTGAAGAAGCATCTAAGTCATCTAGGAAAGCTTCTTCATTACCAATATGCTTCCATATATGTGCAACTTCGTGAAGCAACGTGAACCAGAAGTTATCTAATCGATCGTGCCTAAGCGTCAAACCTATAACAGGAGTTCCATCTACATCTTTCAACGCAGCACCATCTAACATGGTACCCTTCAGATGAGGTTCAATTATCACTGCTATACCATGTTTTTTAAGAAACTCGATAGCTAGGAGAGGTCCATTCTCAAACCAACTCAACTGGGCCAAATCCTTCAAAAATGAATTCGACAGCTTACTCTGGTCAAATGTACCTAAAAGATGACTACTCTCTCTAGCACGTTGAATAACCCTAAGAAGCCATACATACAGAGAATATTTCGTAGTCGGTGAGTATGCATCACCCAATGGTGTACGCCTGAATGCAGCCTCACCGAACTGCCATCCTATAAGGGACACGAACTCCCGAAGCGTTTCCTCAGTAGTTTTGGAGGCCTTCCCTATAGCTTTATCAATCCATCCCCTAGCAACCATCTCTTTCACTGGGAATCTAGACCAGTCAACTTCGTCGGTCGATTTCTTTTCTTCTGTATGGGATAACCCAAGTAAGGTCTCTGCCGAAATCCCCAATCCGACCGAGAGAGCCTTTATCATAGGAACAGTCAGGGGTCGTTTGCGACCCAGAACTTCCGAAACCCTACTTCTAGTGCCAAAGTAAGGAATCAGATCTGCTTGCTTTAAATTTCTCTCGTGCATCCTAAACAGAATTGCATCGATTGGGTCAGGGGCATCTATCGGATGTTTTTTACTCTCATAATCTTCAATAAGAAGAATCAGAACCTCAAGGCGATTACTTTCTGAAGAACCAGGCTTAGGCATCATTGACATCAACCTATCCACTTCACTCAGATAAGCTCGATGCTGTTCTTCTGTTTTTATGACCTTAGTGTCCATCAATTTCTTCTGCACCTAATAGCGCGGTTATGAGGGCTATTTTTTGAGGAAACACAATTTTCACCTCTAACCAGCACTTTGCTAAATTCACTTCAAAAATAAAAACACCGGACTTCCGCTCTTTTGCCGAGGGAAACTGGTCAAATAGATCAGATTCCTGCGTCCACACCGCATGGATAATTTCAGCAACCCACGCGCTGACCCACGTGTCAATTTCTGGTCCACGCCCTCTCAGCCTATCGAGTATGTCCTTGCCAACCAGATGCATAGTAATGTTCCCAATTTGGGATCAATATAAATCCCTTTCGAACGCGCGTCAATCGCATAAATTCCCAAAACGGGAACACCGCATGAATCCAATGGTAGCGTTTTACCATCGCCCGCAACAAGCAGCTGAATTGTGGGGGAATGGCGGTGGATAGCTAGGGAAGCCCGCAAGAAATCTAGCTCGGCCACCATGCGCCGCATCATTACTCTGGGTAGCAACGACACTGGCTGCTGTGTCCCCACGTGTAAGGCCAGAAACTGCGCAGATTGTCACCTGCCGCCTCACTATTGGAGTCTGTCGACCTCGCAAAGCTAGGTGAGCGACTGCTTAGCAAACAGGCAGCAATTGGAAAGTGCCAACCACAGGAACGCACTGCCGCTCTATCTGCACACGCTATGAGGGCGAAGAAAAGGCCGCTGTTCGCTGGGCATAATCGTTATTGCGGTTAACTGAGCTACGCCCACCGACAAGCAGTGGAAGACTTGTTTTTTGACGGAACAATTCCCCACGCCCAAAGCAAGAACGCCTACAAGGAGTTCCGCCGGCAGACCGCACGTGAGAGAGAAAACACAAAAAATCTGCTCATACAGCGAAAACCCTTACAATCCAAGACCGGATTTCCTACACCTGATTCAGCCCCTCACCGATACCCAAGAGATAAGCCCGTGAGTCACTCAGACAGTTCATCAGCGCCACTGGTTGACGTAGTGAAGCTTGCCGCATCGCTCCAGCGGTTCGCAGATGATCGCGACTGGCAGCAGTTCCACTCCCCCAAAAATCTCATCCTAGCTCTCACTGGCGAGGTAGGTGAGCTCTGCGAGATTTTCCAATGGATGAGCGATGCGGATTCGATCTCCTCCGCAACAGATCCCGAAATCGGCCAAGCCATCAAGGATGAGCTGGCGGATGTTCTGATGTACCTGGTTCGCCTGAGCAGCGTACTTGGCATTGACCTCAACGAGGCGGTGACACAAAAAATCGCCTCGAATGACCAGAAGTACCCGGTGGGTAAAGCCAGAAGCAACAGCAAAAAGTACGACCGACTCTGACCAACACGCACCTAAGGACAAACCGTGATCGTTTACGCTGCGACCAAACAGCAATTTCTTAAAGACAACGATAACGATGACATTGAGGAGGTAATCCTCAGGCATTACAAGGAAGCTACCGGCAAGAACGTTGGCTCCTCGGAAATCAGGTCGTGGCAAGGGTCTCTGACGTACATGGCCAAGGTCCTTAGAGATGAGGGGCTCCCGAGCGATGCAGGCCTGGCCATTGAGTTGCACATTCCGCAGTCGTCGAAGCGAATCGACTTTCTACTCACCGGTCGCGACGAAAATCAGGCAAAAAAGGCCGTACTGATCGAGCTGAAGCAATGGAGCAAGGCCAACGCCACAACCAAAGACGCCATCGTCAAAACGGCATTGGGTGGCGGCCTCATTGAGACTATTCACCCGTCCTATCAGGTATGGTCCTATGCAGCGCTGCTGGAAGGCTTCAACGAGGCGGTGTATGACAAAAGCATCGAAATCCGTCCGTGTGCCTACCTCCATAACTACGTCAGTGACGGGGTCATAGATTCAGCCCACTATGAGCCCCACATCAGCAAAGCTCCGCTGTTTCTGAAAGGCCCGGAAGAGCTCAGTAAACTCAGAAGTTTTCTGAAAAAGCATATAAGTCATGGCGACAACAAAGAGGTGCTGTACGAGCTGTCCGAAGGAAAAATTCGCCCGTCCAAGGTGCTAGCCGAAGCCCTCGGCGGGTTGATGAAAGGCAAACCCGAGTTCGTGTTGATTGACGATCAGAAAGCAATTTTTGAGTCGGCGCTGGCGGCGGCAAGCGAGGCCTCGGACCAAGCCCCCAAGGTGATGATCATCGAAGGTGGACCGGGCACCGGAAAAACTGTTCTGGCTATCAATCTGCTGGTGAAGCTCACCGAATTGAAGCTGATGAGCAAATACGTCTCCAAGAATGCTGCCCCTCGCAAGGTCTACGAAAGCAAACTGGTTGGCACCATCAAGCGCAGCCATTTCTCGAATTTCTTTTCAGGCTCTGGGGCATTCATCGATACTGAGCCCAACACATTCGATGCGCTTATCGTGGACGAAGCTCACCGGCTGAATGAGAAAAGCGGGCTTTATGGAAACCTTGGGGAAAACCAGATCAAGGAGCTGATTGACTCAGCGAAATGCTCCATTTTCTTTATTGATGAGGACCAGCGTGTAACCTTGAGCGATATCGGCAGCAAGCAGGCAATACGCGCCTTTGCAAAAGCCAAGGGTGCTGTGGTGGAAGAACACGTGTTGTCTTCGCAGTTTCGCTGCAGTGGTTCTGACGGTTACCTGGCATGGCTGGATGACACGCTGGGCATTCGTTCGACGGCAAATCCGACGCTTGAGACTCAGGAGTACGAGTTTAAAGTGTTCGACTCACCTCAGGCGATGCATGAAGCGATCAATAAAAAAAACCACGGAAACAAAGCTCGTGTGGTCGCCGGCTATTGCTGGCCTTGGTTGAGCAAAAAAGACCCCGCCGCTGCTGATATCGTCATTGGCGACTACAAACGCCAATGGAACCTGGATCAGGATGGCAGCCTCTGGATCATCGCTGAGAACTCCATCGAGCAGGTTGGCTGCATTCATACCTGCCAAGGTTTGGAAGTCGACTACATCGGGGTAATTATCGGACCAGATCTGGTCGTACGTGACGGTCAGGTAGTGACATCCCCGGATGAGCGCGACAAGCACGATAAATCGATTCGCGGCTGGAAAAAAATGATGAAAGAGCAACCTACCCTCGCGAAAGGTGAAACAGACCTGATCATCAAAAATACGTACCGAACCCTGATGACACGGGGGATGAAGGGTTGCTACCTGTACTGCACCGACAAAGAGACGGCGCAATACTTCGAGAGTCGGCTTAGCCAACACGGCAATCATTGACGGTATCGTTTGCTAGGAGCCCCTGTACCGGCAAGCGCAGGGGCAACGATCAACAGGATGACCATTTACTTTATAGATTCGGCCCCGATTCGTTTTTGGGGGCGGCTCTCAAAAAGCCCCGTCCATCGGAATCCAGACCACGCAGCGTTCCAACCGGTATTCCAAGCAAGTTGACCAAAAAATTATTTACCAGCAAAAACAGATAGATACCGACCGGTTTCAAATTACCCCGGCCCACCAAACACGTTAAACAAATCAGGCACTTAGCGAATCTCGCAAGTGCCTTTTTTGTGTCCAAATGGGCTGTTTTGGCTGAGGAATGCCAGCTTTATGACAGCCTCCCTGCCCGCGAAACCTTGAATCGCCCCTGGTTTCGTAGACACCTCCAAGCCTCCTAATGAGGCCCAAACAGGAGGAGCCATGAGTCGTCAGCGTTACCCTGAAGAATTCAAGATAGAAGCGGTCAAGCAAGTGACCGAGAAAGGCAATCCTGTCGCCGATCTCACTCTGCAACGCCCGTTACGCTCAGGGCCGTTTTCAGGCCACAATGGCACCAGGTCGGTCAGGTGCCTTTTCTTCATGTGCGCGCGAGCGCGCCATGGCTCGGCAGCGGCCGGCCCAGCAGTACCCCCACCACCACGGCGAAGGCCAATGCCACGCAGCCCGCGGTCAGCAACACGGCTTCGAACCCACCGGCAAAGGCTTGCCGTGCCAGTGGTGCCACCGTGTCCCGCAAGTTCGGGTCCAGCATCGCCAGGGCCGCAGGCAGATCACCTGCCGCCACGCGGGTGGCCATGGCGCTGACCTTGCCCAATTGCTCCGGCACCAACCCGGCCATGGCCTCGCGCAACAACTGTGCGCTGCGCGCCGCAAGTACGCCACCCAGCAGCCCGATCGCAATCACGATCGCGCCGAATCGCGTAGTGGTACTCAACCCTGAAGCCATCCCTGTCCGCTCACGCGGCACGCAGGCCATGATGTTCTTCTGCGTATCGCCATTGAGCAGACCGGCGCCCGCGCCCAGCACCACGCTGGCCAAGGCGAATGCCATATAGCCGCCGTACCCGACCGCCCAGGCACACAGCAGATTCCCCACGCCTACCAGCACCAACCCCAAGGCGAATACCTGCGACGGGCTCCAACGGCCAGCCAACCGCATCCCCAGACGGGGCATCAGCAACATCGCCGCAGCAAACGGCAACATCCCCGCCCCCGCCGCCAGCGCGGACAACTGCAGGCCGTTCTGCAGGTACAGCGGCAGCAAGGTCATCATCACCTGTGCGCAGGCGGCGTAGGCGAACATGCCCAGCAGGGCTCCGATAAAGCGCCCACTGCGCATCAGTTGCAGGTCGATCATCGGCCGCGGCTGGCTGCGCTCGACCATGATGAACAGGCTGAACAGGAAAGCGCTGATCAGCAGTCGCCCGAGCGTGTCGACGCTGGTCCAGCCGACCTGGTTGGCATCGATCATTGCCCAGATCAGGCAGCCCAGGCTGCCGGCGAAGGTCAGGCTGCCCATGGGGTCGAGCCGGGCCGCGCTGCTGTCGCGCGACTCCTCGACGCTGCGCAACACCATCAGGGCAAGCACCCCTACCAACGGCAAGTTGATGTAGAAGATCCAGCGCCAGCCCAGGGTGCTGGCGATCACGCCACCGAGCAATGGCGCGAAGGTGATGGTCGCGCCCATGCAAGCGCCCCAGAAGGCCCACGCGCGCATGCGCTCCTGGGGTTCGTGAAAGCGGTGGCCGATAGCGGCCAGTGCGGCGGTCAGCAGCATGGCGGCGCCAATGCCTTTGGCAGCCCGGGCCAGGTCGAGGAACAGCAGGCTCGGGGCGGCACCGCAGCCAAGCGAAGCGGCGCCGAACACGGCCAGGCCGATCAGCAGCATGCGCTGGCGGCCGAAGCGGTCGGCCAGGCTGCCGGCAGGAAGCAGGCAGGCGGCGAAGGCCAGGAGGTAGGCGCTGACCACCCATTCGATATCGGCGAACGAGCCGGACAGGTCGCGGGCAATACTGGGCAGGCTGACGGCGACGATATTGGTGTCGAGGATGATCAGGGCGCAGACCAGGGAAGCGGTAAGCAGGGTGAAGCGCGCAGAGGGCATGACGGGGGCTCCGGAAGCAGAGCGGGTTGGCTTGGGGGCGATCAGTCTGGGGATCGCCGGGGCTGCTTTGCAGCCCATCGCTGGCAAGCCAGCTCCTACAGGGACCGCGCCGCTCTTCAGGACGCTGCTGGTTCTGTGGGAGCTGGCTTGCCGGCGATGGACCGTGCAGCGGTCCCCAGCAATCTCACAGGCAATCTTTGCCGCCAAGACACCAGCCTTGTAATGTTTGCTTCACCATAACGCCGACAGCCCCAAAGCGTGTTAGCCCCAACGGCCGGCGTCATTAGCTTGCAGGTAACACCGCATGGAAATCCGCCATTTCCGCTACTTCCTCTGCGTCGCCCGGCACGGCCACTTCACCCGTGCTGCCGAGCAGCTGGGCATCGCCCCGCCAACCCTCAGCCGGCAGATCCAGGACATGGAGCGCGAACTGGGTGTACGCCTGTTCGAGCGCAACCAGCGTGAGGTGAACCTCACCGCCGCTGGCCAGGCGCTGTTGATCGAGGCCGAGCAGGCGGTGCGCCAGTTCGATGCCGCGCAACTGGGGGCGCAACGGGCCGGCCGTGGTGAAAGTGGCAGTATCGAGTTGGGCTACGTGGCCTCGGCGGCGTACTCGGGCATGTTGCAGCGGCAGGTCATCAGTTTCAGCGACACCCACCCCGGCGTGCGTCTGAACATCCGCGAACTGCCCATGGCCGAGCTGCCCGGCATGGTTCGCGACGGCCTGCTGGACCTGGCTTACGTGCGCTCGCCCATGGAGCTGCCTGAAGAGCTCGAGGCCATTGCACTGCACCAGGAAGACTTCGTCCTTGCCCTGCCCGCCAGCTCGCGGATTAACGAACTGCAGCAGATCCCGGCATCACGTCTGGCTGGCGAAAACTTCATCCTTCCCGAGCAGATCTCCGGCACGCTGGAGGTGGCGGCACAGGGTGGATTCGTACCGCGTCTGGGCCCCCAACCCGGCAGCCTGGTTGCGGTGATTACCTTGGTTTCGCTGGGCCAGGGGATTGCCGTGGTGCCAGAGTCGGTAGTGCAGCGCATCAGCCTGCCGCAGGTGAACTACCGGCGCATTGCTGATTGCCAGGCCAGCTCGTGGTTGAGCCTGATTTACCGGCGCTTCGAGAAGGCCCCGGCGGTGAAGAGGTACGTGGCAATGATGGGCCCACGATGAACATCCCATGGCAAGCACCTTGCGCCTCCCCCCAAAAAACGAGGGCACCCTCAACGGATGCCCTCGCCCTTGATTAGCAGGTGACCCCCATCACCCCATCGTCCGCGCCACCACCGGCTGCGCATGCCCCCGCGAAGTCACGATCCCCAGGAAGGAAATCACGATCGCCAACCCCAAGGTGGAACTCACTTCCGCCCGGTGCTCAGGCGTATACATCATCACCGCCAACGCCCCAGCAATGAACAGAATCACCGCCCAGGTCAGCCACGGGAACAACCACATGCGGAACTTCAATTCGGCATTCTCGCGCTCCAGGCGGCGGCGCATGCGCAGCTGGGAGATGGCGATGACCATGTACACCAGCAGCGCGATGGCACCGGAGCTGGCCAGCAGGAACTCGAACACGCCCTTGGGTGCGAAGTAGTTGAGGATGGCGATGGCCGCACCGATCAGGGTGCTGCCGAACACCGCGGCGCGCGGTACGCCGACCTTGGAGGTCTTGTTGAGGAAGGCCGGCGCGTCACCGCGCTTGGCCAGCGAATACATCATCCGCGAGGCGATGTAGATCGACGAGTTCATGCAACTGGTAACGGCCACCAGCACCACCAGGTCGACCATGAAGGCGGCATTGGGGATGTTCATGATTTCCAGCGCACGTTGGTACGACCCCACCACTGCCAACTGCGGATCGTTCCACGGCACCACCGAGATGATCACGAAGATCGACAGGATGTAGAACGTGCTGATGCGCCAGATCACCGAGCGGGTGGCCTTGGCGATGTTGCGCGACGGGTCGCTGGACTCGGACGCGGCGATGGTCACTGCCTCTGTACCGATGAAGCTGAACATCACGGTGATGAACGCGCCGATCACGGCCGACCACCCTTTGGGTGCGAAGCCGCCATATTCGGCAATCAGCCCGCTCAGGCCGCTGACTTCACGGTTGGGCAGCCAGCCCATCAACGCGGCGAAACCCAGGCCGATGAAACCGAGAATCGCGGTGACCTTCAAGATAGCGAACCAGAATTCGAATTCCCCGTACTTGGCCACACTGAACAGGTTGGTCCCTGCCAGCAGCAACACCGAGGCCAGGGCGAAGATCCAGCTGTCGACCTGGGGGAACCAGGCGTTCAGCACATGCCCGGCGGCCAGGGCTTCGATCGGAATCACCAGCACCCAGAACCACCAATACAACCAGCCGATGGTGTAGCCAGCCCAGCGGCCAATGGCCTGGTCGGCGTAGGTGGAGAACGAACCGGTGTCGGGATGTGCAACGGCCATTTCGCCGAGCATGCGCATAACCAGCACCACCAAGGTGCCAGCAACGAAGTACGAAACAATGGTGGCTGGCCCGGCCGCCGCAATGGCGTGCCCGGAGCCGACGAAAAGTCCGGCGCCGATGATGCCCGCGATGGACAGCATCGTTACATGACGTGGCTTGAAACCTTGTGCAAGGTTGCCATCAGATCCCACGGTGTTCATGGATGTTGTTCTCTTTTTGCTGACACAAGGAAAGGACGGGCAGGCGTAGGCGAAAAATATCTCCTTTGAAATCAATAAGTCGACACGTTACCGGTGCTCTGTTGTTGATCTTTGGCACGCGTCACAGAGCAACGTGCCGGCGCGGTTCGGGGTTCATTTAAGCCGTGCGAGGCTGTGGGTAATTACACGAGAACGCCTCGGAACTGTTCGATCACGACAGGGGATTTCCATTCGCGCCAGATGTCGTGATTGGCATGCCCAAATGCGCCTGATGGCCATTTGAAGGTTTTGTTTTTCAACTGAATGTGTTGTGTCTGTTCCGGCCCTATCGCCGGCAAGCCGGCGCCTGCACAAATCCCTGTGGGAGCCGGCTTGCCGGCGATGGGGCTGAAGCAGGCAAAAAAAAGCCCCGGTTTCCCGGGGCCTCTGTTGCTCAGGTGTCTGCCTACACCTGTCCGGTACGCTCGAAGCGCCGGGCCAGCAACAGGTAAGCGAGGATCCCCAGCACGCCATGGGCGGCCACGAACCAGAGTGCGTTGTGGAAAGAACCGGTGCTGGCCACCACGTAGCCGATCACCAGCGGGGTGACGATGCCGGCGATGTTGCCGATGCCGTTGAACACGCCGCCGCACAGCCCGACCATCTTCTTCGGCGCCACATCCGACAGCACCGCCCAGCCCACCGCCGCCAGGCCCTTGCCGAAGAAGGCCAGGGTCATCAGGGCGATCACCGCCGCATTGCCATCGACGTAGTTGGCCAGCACCAGGACGGTGGACAACGCCATGCCGATCACGAACGGTGTCTTGCGCGCCCGGGACGGGTGCACGCCACGGCGGATCAGCCAGTCGGAAATGAAGCCGCCAAGAATGCCACCGGTGAAACCGCAGATGGCCGGCAACGCGGCGACCCAGCCGGCTTCCATGATGGTCATGCCACGGCCCTTGATCAGGTAGATCGGGAACCAGGTGATGAAGAAATAGGTGAGCGCAGTGATGCAGTACTGGCCCAGGTACACCGCCCACAGGTTGCGGCTGGTGAACAGCTGCGCAAGCTCGGCGCGGGTCGGTTTGCTCTTGGCGGCCTTGCGTTCGTTTTCCAGGTCGACCAGGGCGCCGCCTTCACGCATGTAGTCCAGCTCTTCGCGGCTCAGGCCCGGGGCACTGTGCGGCTCATGGTAGAGGCGGAACCACACCACGCTCAGCAGCAGGCCGAGCACACCCATCCAGATGAACACCTGCTCCCAACTCAGGGTGTGGGTCATCCACGCCATCAGCGGCGCGAACACCACCACCGCCATGTACTGCGCCGAGTTGAACAGCGCCGACGCAGTGCCGCGCTCGCGGGTGGGGAACCAGCAGCTGACGATGCGCGAGTTGGCCGGGAAGGCCGGCGACTCCACCAGGCCGAGCATGAAGCGCATGGAGAACAGTGCGACCGCGGCCGATGCGCCGGCCAGGCCCATCCAGCCCACCGTGCCTTGCAGCAAGGTGAACAGCGACCAGAGGATCAGGCTGATGCCGTAGACCCGGCGCGCACCGAAGCGGTCGAGCAACCAGCCGCCGGGCACCTGGCCCAGGGCGTAGGCCCAGGCGAAGGCGGAGAAGATCATGCCGAGCATGACCGGGTCCAGGCCGAGGTCCTTGAGCACCTCGGTGCCGGTGATCGACAGGGTGGCGCGGTCGGCGTAGTTGATGACGGTGATGACGAAGATCAGTGCCAGCACCAGGAAGCGGTGGCGGCCGATCCCGGCCATGGCCTGCGGTGCGGCGACGGCGGATTTGCTGTTCATGTGGACCCTCTTGCTTCTCGCTGGAAGCGATTGTTTTTGTGTAGAGAAGGGTGGCGCCTTTGGGCCTTGTGTCGGTTGTCAGGGCCCTGTCGCCGGCAAGCCGGCTCCCACAGGGACTTGTGCGGGCCGGCTTGCCGGCGATGGGGGTAACGCGCAATTGGGCGGCACTTCACCCCGGAAGCAGGCTTCGAGGTTGCTCAGCACCATCCGCCCCATTTCCAGGCGGGTCTGCAGCGTGGCGCTGCCGCGGTGCGGTTGCAGGCTGACCTGGTCGAGGTCGCGCAGGGCTGGTGGTACATGGGGCTCGTCGACGAACACATCCAGCCCGGCACCGGCGATCTTCCGTTCGCGCAAGGCGTCGACCAGTGCCACCTCGTCCACCAGCTTGCCGCGGGCGACGTTGATCAGGTAACCGTCCGGCCCCAGCGCATCGAGCACCTCGGCCGTCACCAACGCCTCACCGCCATCGGCCGAGGCCGCGACCACCAGCACGTCCACCGAACGCGCCAGCTCGACCAGGTCGGCCTCATAGCGATATCCCGTTTCCGGCTGCTCGCGCCGCCCGTTGTAGGCGATGCCCATGTCGAACGCCGCCGCGCGCCTCGCGATGGCCTTGCCTACCTGCCCGAGCCCGAGGATGCCCAGCTCGACACCACTGACCTTGCGCGCCAGCGGCGGGTTGACCGTGCCCCACAGGCCATCCCGCACCAGGCGCTCGCCCTCGCCCAGGCGGCGCAGCGTGCTGATGATCAAGCCCATGGCCAGGTCGGCCACATCGGCGGTGAGTACGCCTGGCGTGGTGGTCACATGGATGCCGCGCCGCGCCGCGTGCTGCAGGTCGACGGCGTCGGTGCCGATGCCGCTGATGGCGATGATCTGCAGGGCTGGGAGCTGATCCATCAACGCCGTGGACAAGCCCTTGGCGCCGCCGGTGATCACGCCGCGAATGCGCGGGCCGACCTCGCGCAACAGTTGCTGAGCGTCCTTGTGCTGGTAGAGCCGGTGCACCTGATAGGCGCGGGCCAGTTCAGCGTCGATCGCTTCTGGTACCGGTTGGGTCAGTAGCAGTTCGATCGGGGCAGTGGCGTCATCATTCATCGTTCGCATCCGGCAGGTCATCAGTGAGTGATTCGATGCTAGGCCGGCGTTTGATGCAGGTCTAATATAGATGCTGGATCGAATAATTCAGGAATTGAATCATGGAGCTGCACCAGTTGCGCTGCTTCGTGGCCGTTGCCGAAGAGCTGCATTTCGGCCGTGCCGCCAGCCGCCTGCACATGACCCAGCCGCCCTTGAGCCGGCAGATCCAGTTGCTGGAGCATTCGCTCGGGGTACTGCTGCTGGAGCGCAACAACCGCCAGGCGCGGCTGACCCTGGCCGGGCAGAGCTTTCTCGAAGATGCCCGGCGCATCCTGCAGATCGCCGAGTCGGCCAGCCAGTCCGCCCGACGTATCGCCCACGGCGAGGCCGGTCGTCTGACCCTGGGCTTCACCGCGGTAGGCGCCTACAGCATGATCCCGCGCCTGCTGGTGCATGCCGGGCAGACGCTGCCGGATATCGAACTGGTGCTCAGCGAACGCATCTCCGCCACCCAGGTGCACGACCTGGAAGCGGGGCTGATCGATGTCGGGCTGGTGCGCCAGGTGCTGCCCAGCGCCCGTGTGGACTATCTGCCGATCCACCGCGAGCCCTTCGTCGCCGCCCTGCCCGCCGGGCATGCGCTGACGGCACGGGAGCGGCTGCGGCCTGGCGATTTCGATGGCGAGCCGTTCGTGATGTACAGCGCCAGTGAAGGGCGTTACTTCCATGACCGCATCGCCAACCTGTTCGCCCGCCATGAAGTGCGGCCGCGGTATCAGCATCAGCTTGGGCAGACGCATTCGATCCTCGGCTTGGTGAATGTGGGGTTGGGGTGTGCGGTGGTGCCGGCTTCGGCGCAGGCGTTGCGGCTGGAGCAGGTGGTGTTCAAGCCGTTGGTGGGGACGGAGCAGGAGGCGGAGATCTTTCTGGCGTATTGCCGGGATAACCCTAATCCGGTGCTGGGGGGGTTCGTGGCGATGGCGCGGGCGTTTTTCGAAGCGGGGTAATGGGGTGTGGGGCCAATCGCCGGCAAGCCGGCTCCCACAGGGACCACGCAGCGCTTGAGGCCTGCGCGGTACCTGTGGGAGCCGGCTTGCCGGCGATTGGCCGGTGAACTCAACGCACCAGGCAAGGCCGCTTGTTGTCGAACGTCCACCCCGGAATCAGAAACTGCATCGCCACACTGTCATCCCGTGCCCCCAGCCCCATGTTGCGGTAGCACTCATGGGCCTTGGCCAGTTGGTCCTCATCCAGCTCAACGCCCAGCCCCGGCCGCTCGGGCACGCGCACATGACCATCGATGATGCGCAGCGGGTCGCGGGTCAGGCGCTGGCCGTCCTGCCAGATCCAGTGGGTGTCGATGGCGGTGATCTCGCCCGGCGCCGCTGCAGCCACCTGGGTGAACATCGCCAGCGAAATGTCGAAGTGGTTGTTCGAGTGCGAGCCCCAGGTCAGGCCCCACTCATTGCACATCTGCGCCACTCGCACCGAGCCCTGCAAGGTCCAGAAATGCGGGTCGGCCAAGGGGATGTCCACGGCCTGCGACTGGATCGCATGGCCCATCTGCCGCCAGTCGGTGGCGATCATGTTGGTGGCGGTCGGCAGCCCGGTCGCGCGACGGAACTCGGCCATGACCTCACGGCCCGAATAGCCATTCTCGGCACCACAGGGGTCTTCGGCGTAGGCCAGCACGTGGTGCTTGTCACGGCACAAGGCGATAGCCTCTTTCAGGGACCAGGCGCCGTTGGGGTCCAGGGTAATGCGTGCTTCGGGGAAGCGCTCGGCCAGGGCCGTCACCGCCTCCATCTCGTCTTCGCCACGCAGCACGCCGCCTTTGAGCTTGAAGTCGCTGAAGCCATAGCGCTGCTTGGCCGCTTCGGCCAGACGTACCACGGCCTCTGGGGTCAGGGCCTTTTCGTGGCGCAGGCGGAACCAGTCGTCATCGGCGTCGGCCTCGTTACGGTAGGCCAGGTCGGTGTGCTGGCGATCACCGATGTAGAACAGGTAGCCGAGCATCTTCACCGCTTCACGCTGTTGGCCTTCACCGAGCAGCGCCGCCATCGGTACCTCGAGGTGTTGGCCGAGCAGATCGAGCAATGCCGACTCGATGGCCGTTACCGCATGCACGGTGATGCGCAGGTCGAAGGTCTGCAGGCCACGACCGGCCGCATCGCGGTTGGCGAAGGTCTGGCGCATGGCATTGAGCACCCGCTGGTAATGGCCGATCGGCTGGCCGATTACAAGGTTGCGGGTGTCTTCCAGGGTCTGGCGAATCGCTTCGCCTCCCGGCACTTCGCCAAGGCCGGTGTTGCCGGCGCTGTCACGCAGCACCACGACGTTACGGGTGAAATACGGACCGTGGGCGCCACTGAGGTTGAGCAGCATGCTGTCGTGGCCGGCCACGGGGATCACGCGCAGGTCGGTGACCACGGGGGTATGAGAAGCGGGAGTCGTCTGCTGGTTCATGGGTGTTGTCTCGCAGTCATCAGTGGGTCTGGCCCAGCGCCGAAGGCGCCTTGGCGTCAGGGGAAGTCGCGCCCTTCGGGCGAGTGCGGATGAAGAACACGGCAATGGCTGCCAGCACCGAAGTCACGGCCAGGCCATACAGGCCGCCCTGGATCGAACCGGTCTGTTGCTCCAGCAGGCCGAAGGTGGTCGGCGCCACGAAGCCACCCAAGTTGCCGACCGAGTTGATCAGTGCGATCACCGCAGCGGCGATGCGTGCATCCAGGTAGCCCTGGGGGATCGGCCAGAACAGTGACGAGGCCGACTTGAAGCCGATGGCGGCAAAGCACACGGCAACGAAGGCAAACACCGGCCCGCCAGTGGTGGACATGAACATGCCGATGGCAGCGATCAGCAAGGCACCCGCAACCCACGCCTGCTGGAACTTCCAGCGAGTGGAGCCGGCCGCGAAGGCGTACATGGCCAGAATCGAGATCAGCCACGGAATCGAGTTGAAGAAGCCGACCTGCAGGTCGCTCAGGTCGCCCATGCGCTTGATGATGCTCGGCAGCCAGAACGTTGCGGCGTAGATGGTGAGCTGGATGCAGAAGTAGATCAGGCAGAACAGCACGATCTGCCGGTCCTTGAGCAGGCTCCAGGCCGAAGGCTGCACGGTACCGATGGCTTCGCGCTCGCGCTGCTCGCGATCGATGGTGTCGACCAGCGCGTCCTGCTCGGCCTTGCTCAACCACTTGGCATCCTGGGGTTTGGAGTCGAGCCAGAAGAACACGAAGAAACACAGGGTCACCGAGGCCATGCCCTCGATGAACAGCATCCACTGCCAGCCATGCATGCCCAGGCCCTGAATCTGCATCAGCGCCCCGGCCAGTGGGCCGGAAATCAGCGAGGCCAGGGCCGAGCCGCTGAGGAAGATGGCAATGGCCTTGCCACGCTCGGCAGCAGGCAACCAGCGGGTGAAGTAGTAGATCACGCCAGGGAAGAAACCGGCTTCGGCCACTCCCAGCAGGAAGCGCAGCACGTAAAACTGGGTTTCGGTCTGCACGAACGCCATGGCGGTGGCCACCAGCCCCCAGGTGAACATGATGCGCGTCAGCCACAGCCGCGCACCGACCCGCTGCAGCAGCATGTTCGATGGCACTTCGAACAGTGCGTAACCGATGAAGAACAGGCCGGCACCAAAGCCATAGGCTGCAGCGCTGATGCCCAGGTCGCTTTCCAGGTGCGGGCGGACGAAACCGATGTTGACGCGGTCGAGGTAGTTGACGATGAACATGATGACGAACAGCGGCAGCACGTGGCGCTTGACCTTGGATACAGCACTGGCCAGCACGTCGCCTCCATTCCGGGCAGACGGATCGAGGGTGTCATTCACTTGCGGTCTCCCACTAATTGTTTTTGTGCGGGTCGAGGTTGTCTGGGAAGACAATGCAGCGGAGCATATGCCCGTCGAAGTTGTACGACAAGATCGCCAAGCGTGATGAAATTGCAAAATACAAGCTGATAAATGCACTAAAATCTCCGATATTGCAGGTATTGCTAGCATCATTTTTCGAGCAAGAAGAGAAAAAACGGGCAAAGAATATTTTTTATCGCTAACTTGTCATACAAGTAAATCTAGCGCTCGGAGCCACTCCCATGTCTCAGCCCCCTCGCCCACGCAGCCACAGCCGCGCCCATGACCTGGTGTCGACCCTGACCCAGCAGATTCTGTTGGGCACCTTCAAGCCGGGCGACAAACTGCCCTCGGAAAACACCTTGGTACGTGAGCATGCTGTAAGCCGCACGGTGGTGCGCGAAGCCTTGTCGAAGCTGCAAGCTTCAGGTTTGGTGGAGCCCCGCCACGGCATCGGCACCTTCGTGATGCCGCGCCCGGCTCAAGCTGGCCTGCGGGTGGGAGCGGAAAACGCCGCGAGCGTGCGCGACCTGCTGGAACTGCGGATCGGCCTGGAAGGCCAGGCAGCGGCCCTCGCTGCTACGCGCCGCACTGATGCGCACCTGGTACGCATGCGCCAGGCGCTGGACGACTACCAGGACTTGGCCGCTGCTGGCGACAGCTGCATCGAGGCAGACCGGCGCTTCCATCTGCTGATCGCCGAGGCCACGGGCAACCTGTACTTCAGCGAGATGATGGCGCAGTTGGGCAATGGCCTGATCCCGCGAAACCGCATGGCACTGGCCGAACGCGCCGGGGCAAACCTGGCCCGGCATGCATACCTGGCCAACCTTGAGCACGAAGCGATCCTCAATGCCATCCGCCGGCAAGACCCAGACGCGGCGCGGGCGGCGATCTGCCTGCACCTGTCCAACAGCCGGGATCGCTTGTTGCCTGACTAAGGCCGATTCCTGGGAACAGCCCGCACACGAGCAGACACCGGAGCCGGCACCTGTCCTGAACATGAGTCGAACGTCGATTGTGATGGAAGCATCTCGCACTGCTGCCAATGATGGAGCGAAGACACTCTTCCGGCTCCCGAGGCTTGGCCGTACGCCATGGCAAGCCCGCTCCGTAACTCCAAGGCCGATCCCTCATGAGAAACTCTGTACCCAATCAGACAGCCGAGTATCTTTTCTCCAGCCGCCATGAACGTCTGGACCTTTGGTGCGACCTGTTGCAAGCATGCCGAAACTGGGTCGCCACCAACAGTTGTGATCCCAGCGAAGCAGGCAAGAAGGCCGTCGGCCGGCTGCTCGCTGGCCTTCAGCCCCTGGAGCATTTCCATGCTTATCCCGGCCAGCGTTTGATGGCTATCCTCAGCCAACGGATCGCTGAACATGACGACAACGGAGCAGTGCGGCTAGCACAACGCATCTGCAGCTCATTACTCGATTGCAGCTACCGCCACGACCTGAACGACTGGGACCCGGCCGACGACCTGCCCGACGCCTCTCCTGCCCGTATCAGCATCAACCAGTCCGGGCCTGTGCATCGCCCCTACTTCGAGCTGCTGCTCGTCAATCCTGACGCTCGCACCTTCTGGCCACAGAGGTTGCAGGACATCCGCAACCTGCGACGGGATCAGGACGAGTTCATCTATGAGCCCATCATCGCAGGCACGTTCGAGGACGCACTGATGGCGGCGATTCTGAACCCGGATGTGCAAGTCGTGGTGATCCACGATGGGTTCCTTCATGACGCCGATCTGTCCCCTCGATTGCGTTACATGTTGCAGCAATATCAGGCGCTGTACGGCGGCGCACAACACGACGACCCCAGCATAGAACTGGCCATCACACTGAACCGGATCAGGCCGGAGCTGAACATCATTCTGCTCAGGGATCGCGATGTCGAGAAGACCGCTGGCAACCATCAGCTGACCTTCATCGACCGCGTGTTCTACGAATTCGAAGAACCCCTGGAAGTTCACTTGTGCATCATTGAAAACATAGCCAACCGCTACCGCACGCCATTCTTCGATAACCTCAAGCGCTACGCTCGACGGCCTATCGGAACCTTTCACGCACTGCCTGTAGCCCGGGGAAAGTCCATTTTCAAATCCAACTGGATTCGGGACATGGGTGCATTCTATGGGGCTAACCTGTTCCTCGCCGAAAGTTCTGCCACCACAGGTGGGCTGGACAGCTTGCTGGAGCCTACCGGCAACATCCGCGAAGCCCAACGCTTGGCTGCGCATACCTTTGGTGCCAATGAGGCTTACTTCGTCACCAACGGTACATCCACGGCCAACAAGATCGTCGAGCAAGCACTGCTGGCGCCTGGCGACATTGTTCTGATCGACCGCAACTGCCACAAGTCGCATCACTATGCCGCCGTGCTGACTGGCGCCCTGCCGTTCTACATCGATGCCTATCCGTTAAGCGAATACTCCATGTACGGTGGTGTGCCACTGCGTTCGTTGAAAGAGGCGCTTCTGAACCTCAAACAGGAAGGCAAACTCGATCGTGCCAAGATGATGGTGCTGACCAATTGCACCTTTGATGGGCATGTCTACAACCCTGTGCGGGTAATGGAAGAATGCCTGGCGATCAAACCCGACCTGATTTTCTTGTGGGATGAAGCATGGTTCGGTTTCGCCCGGTTCTCCCCGCTGCTGCGCCAGCGAACGGCCATGTATGCCGCAACCGAGTTACGCAAGCGCCTCAAGTGCTCAGCCTATCGGCAACGCTTCGACCTACACTGCCAAGGGTTGGCGGTGAGGACCGATGACAACTTGCTGGATGAACCGCTTCTGATGAACCCGGACGTGACCCAAGTACGCGTCTATCAGACCAACTCAGTGCATAAATCCATGTCTGCCTTGCGCCAGGGTTCGATGATCCTGGTCAACGACGACAATTTCGCGCAAATAGAAGAGCCCTTCCGCGAGGCGCTGTTCACGCATACATCCACCTCGCCAAACCAGCAGATAATCGCCTCTCTGGACATTGCCCGTCGACAGATGGAACTGGAAGGCTACGACCTGGTGATGCGCGCTACTCAGTTGGCTTTCATCATACGCCGGGAAGTCAATGGCCACCCACTGATCTCCCGATACTTCAGGATCTTCGACGTCAAGGAGATGATTCCCGAAGCGTTCCGGGGTTCGCAGATGGGCGACTATGGTTTATGGAGTACCGTTGGCCGGGCCATCGCGGAGGATGAGTTTTTCCTTGACCCCACCCGCCTGACGTTATCGTGCGGCCATGCCGGGTTCGACGGTACCGAGCTCAAGCAACTGCTGGCCAAACGGTACAACCTACAAGTGAACAAGACCTCACGTAACAGCGTGCTGATGCAGACGAACATCAACAACACACGCAGCGATGTGGCACACCTTCTCCAAGTGTTGGTGTCTATCAGCCAGGATATCGATCAGCGAATCAAGGGAAAAGCCGCTGAGGCCCGCAAGCTTGAACGAAGGGTAGTGAGCCTGGTCGAGGAGGTGCCGAAGCTACCGAACTTCAGCCATTTTCATCCGGCATTTCGCAGCGACGTGCTGGATAGCACCGTCGAAGGTGACATTCGCAAAGCGTTCTACCGCACCTATGACCCGGATGCATGCGAGCATGTGAGGCTCTTCGACAGCACTATCGACGAGCGCCTGAACAACGGCCCGTCGTTGGTTTCGGCGAACTTTGTCATCCCCTATCCGCCAGGCTTCCCGATCATGGTGCCTGGCCAGGTCCTAACCGCGCCGATCATTGACTTCATGCGCAACCTGGATGTGCGTGAGGTTCATGGCTACAACAGCACTGAAGGCCTCAAGCTGCTCAAACCGGACAGGCTGCAATAATGCTTACCGCGGGCTTTGCCTTGATGGCAAAGCCCGCGGGCGCTATCAGAACGTCAGGCAGATCTTGCCGAAATGCCGGTTGCTTTCCTGATAGCGGAACGCGTCGACGATCTGTTCCAACTCGAAATGCTTGTCCACAACCGGTCGCATCCCGTTGGCGTCGATGGCCCTGACCATCGCCTGCTGCTGCGCGCGGCTGCCTACCAGCACACCTTGCAAGCGGATCTGCCGTACCAGTGCCTGCACCAATGGCAGCTGCCCGGCAACACCGGTGAGGATGCCGATCAGTGACACATGCCCGCCGATCCGGGCCGCGATCATCGATTGTTCCAGGGTCGCCGGCCCACCAACCTCGATCACATGGTCGACTCCTCGGTTGTCGGTGAGTTCGCGCACTTTCTCGCCCCAGGCCGGCGTGGCCTTGTAGTTGATCAGGTGGTCGGCGCCCAGTGCCTTCAAGCGCTCGAGCTTGGCATCGCTGGACGAGGTGGCGATCACCGTGGCGCCGGCCAGCTTGGCGAACTGCAGGGCGAAGATCGAGACGCCGCCGGTGCCTTGCACCAGCACGGTATCACCGGGCTTGAGGTGGTCGTCGCTCATCAGTGCGCGCCAGGCGGTAAGGCCGGCGGTGGTCAGGGTGGCGGCCTCGGCATGGCTGTAGCCCTGAGGTGCCAGGGTGAAGGAAGTAGCGCGGGCAGTGACCTGGCTGCGGGCATAACCATCGATACCATCGCCCGGCACGCTGGCGAAGCCTTCAACCTGGGCCTGGCCATCGAGCCAATCGGGGAAGAAGGTGCTGACGACGTTGTCGCCGACCTTGAACTCACTGACGCCGGCACCCACCGCGATCACTTCGCCGGCGCCATCGGCCATGGGGATGCGCCGTTCGCTCGGGCCCCACATGCCGCTCACGACGGCGAAGTCGTGGTAGTTGAGGGAGCTGGCATGCAGCTGCACGGTGATTTCGCCGGCCTTGGGCGCAGCGGCCTCGCAAGTGCCGACCTCGACCTTGTCGTAGCCGCCGCCGGGTTGTACATAGATGGCCTTGCTGGTCATGGCTGGGTCTCCAGTTCAGGGTAAAGACTGGAGTTCAGCATAGACAGTGCTGGCCCTATCGCCGGCAAGCCGGCTCTCACTGTAGCAGTGGGGCTCGAAGGTCGCTGTTGGAGCCAGCTTGCCGGCGATAGGGCCAGCCATTGCACCACAACACTCAGCCCAGCATGCGCTGCAACGCCCGGCAATCCACCGCATGCCAATCTACCAGCTCTGGCCACGGATTATCCGGCAGATTCACCAGCACCGTGCGTGCCCCCGCCGCCCGCCCACAATCCAGGTCGAAGCGGTAATCACCCACCATCACCAACGCGTTCGGTGCCACGCCCCAGGCTTCGGCGATTTTCAGCAAACCGTCCGGGCTCGGCTTTGGCTCAGCCTCGTCACGCCCCAGCACATGCTCCACCTCGAAGCAGTCCGCCAGGCCGATGGCCTCCAGCGTCACATGCGCCAGCTCCCGCGCATTGCGAGTCAGGATCCCCAACCTGCAACCCCGTTCAGCCAACGCCCGCACCAGCTCCACCGCACCACAGGCCGCCGTGGAGGCAATCGCCAGGTCACGTTCGTGCTCGAGCAACCAGGCATGCTTGGCCGCCGCCTCAGCCGCCGGCAGCGCTGCCAGGTGGGTGAGAATGTCGTGCTCGGCGGGAATCTCCAGCGCCTCGCGGATGGCGGCAAAATCGTGTACCGCCACGGTCAGGGTGCCGTCCATGTCGAACACCCAGTTGCGGATTTCACCCAGCTTCATGCCCAGTCCTTGCGATGGCGGATAAGGCCTTCCTGGCTGGACGAGGCCACCAGTTGCCCGGCGCGGTTGTAGATGCTGCCACGGCAGAAGCCACGGGCATTGCCCGCCCAGGGGCTGTCGGTGGCGTACAGCAGCCATTCATCAGCGCGCAGGTTGCCGTGGAACCACAGCGAATGGTCAAGGCTGGCGATCTGCATGTCGCGCTGCCACACCGACTTGCCATGGGGCAGCAGCGCGGTGGTCAGCAGGCCGAAGTCGGAGGCGTAGGCCAGCAGGTACTTGTGCAGCGCCGGTACGTCCGGCAGGGTACCGTCGGCACGGAACCAGGCATATTTCACCGGGTCGCCGGGCTTGGGGTTGAACGGGTCGCGCTCGGTAACCGGGCGAATCTCGATCGGCTTGGCGCACAGCACCTTGTCGCGGATGCGCTCGGGTAGTTGGTCAGCCATGGCGCGGGCCAGTTCCACTTCGGTCGGCAGGTTTTCCGGCCCTACCACTTCAGGCATCTGTGCCTGGTGGGAGAACCCTTCCTCGTCGTACTGGAACGAAGCGCTGCAGGTGAAGATGGTCTGGCCTTTCTGGATGGCCGTTACTCGACGGGTGCTGAAACTGCCGCCATCGCGCACACGGTCGACCGAGTAGACCACCGGCAGGCTGGCATCGCCTGGGCGCAGGAAGTAACCGTGCAGTGAATGCACATGGCGCGCGTCCTCGACCGTCTGGCTGGCGGCTGACAGCGACTGGCCCAATACCTGGCCGCCGTACAGCTGGCGGAAACCCAGGTCCTGGCTGCGCCCACGGAACAGGTTCTCCTCGATCGACTCGAGGCTCAACAGGTCGACCAGGTCGTCCAACACATGACTCATCGGGGGTTCTCCTAGCAAGGCATCACAGCTCTACGGCGCTCTCATGAAGGCAAATGATACAGGGTTTGTCATCGGCACCGCGCATACCTGCCTATTCAGCGCGCTGGGTCTGCTCCCAACGCGCGCGGTCGATGCGGTACAGCACGTGGGGGCGTAGCGGGTGGTCGGCGGGCAGGCGGGGGTGTTCGAAGCTGCCCTGCACGTCCTGGAGCATGCCGATGGCCTGCATCACCTTCTGCGACGGCAGGTTGCCTTCGGTAGTGAACGACACCACCTCGTCCAGGCGCAATTGGGCGAAAGCACAACGCAGGCAGGTCCACGCCGCCTCGCTGGCAAAGCCCAGGCCCCAATGGCGACAGGCCAGGCGCCAGCCAATCTCCACGGCCGGCCCGAAGGGCGCGTCGAAGTTGACATTGAGCAGACCGGTCATACCGATGAAGGCGCCACTGTCCTTGCGCTCCAGGGCCCACAGGCCGAAACCGTATTCATTGAAATGGCCACGTATCCGGCCGATCAGCGCCGCCGCTTCCAGCCGCGTCAGGGGGGCCGGAAAGTAGCGCATCACGTGGGGGTCGGCACACAGTGCAGCGAACTCGCGCAGGTCTTCGTCGTGCCATTGGCGCAGTACCAGCCGTGCGCTTTCCAGTTCCAGGATGGGGGTCATTGCTGTGTGCTCCGGTTTTGCTGGCCTGCAGTTTACAGCGTAGGCGAAATGCAATTTTCACACGCCCTTCACCGGCCCCCGACAGGCCGCTTCGCACAATGCCGCCATCCACCGCCGCACAGAACGCGGCCATGCCATCGGAGCGCAGCATGCAGTCGAGCAACACCCTGGGACACACCGCCATCCACGCCCGCCGCAAGCGGCGTTTGTCACGCAAAGCCCTCGGCGCCGCCCTTGGCCTGTGCATGGTTGTGGCGGCGTTGGGTACCTGGCTGGCGACGAGGACGCACATCGTGGACCTTGGCAACGAACGACAGTTGAGCGACAGCGGCCTGCTGCAGGACTGGGCCGAGGGTGCGGTAATCGTGATGATTCGCCATGCCGAGCGCTGTGACAGCGCACCTGGCCCCTGCCTCGACGACCCCACCGGTATCACCGTGGCCGGCAGCGCCGCTGCCACACGGGTTGGCCAGGGCTTGCACGACCTGGGGCTGGCCAATGCCGACCTGATCAGCAGCCCGAAACTGCGCACCCGGCAGACTGCGCATTTCATTCTTGGCCAGGCGATTGCCAGTGAAGACTGGCTGGAAAAATGTGACAACGGATTCGCCAAGGAGGCCCTGGCGCACAAACAGCCTGGCCACAACCTGGTGCTGGTGACGCACAACGGCTGTATCGACCACTTTCAACGCGACAAACGGGTGGTCGGTGGCGAGCGCGAGAGCGGCTATGCCAGTGCGCTGTTTGTTTCGGTTGATGCCAATGGCAAGACGCGGATTCTTGGCCGGTTGAACGAGCCGGACTGGCAGCGGGTGCTGGCTAGCGCGAGTAAATGACTTTGCCCCCATTGCCGGCAAGCTGCCGGCCTTGAGGGCAGTGGCGTACCTGTGGGATCTGGCTTGCCGGCGAGAGGGTCGCAACAGCGACCCAACAACTGGCAAGATCAGCACTGGCCCTGATTGCGACCCCACCATGCCATTGCCGCTTATCTACCACGACGACTACAGCCCGGAGTTCCCCCCCGAGCACCGCTTCCCCATGGACAAGTTCCGCCTGCTGCGCGACCACCTGGTCGACAGCGGGCTGACCAGCGATCAGGCGTTGCTGCGCCCGGAGATCTGCCCCAACGACATCCTCGCCTTGGCCCACGACCGTGGCTACATCGAGCGCTACATGGGTGGCGAGCTGAGCCGCGAGGACCAGCGCCGCCTCGGCCTGCCCTGGAGCGAGGCCCTGGCCCGGCGCACCGTGCGCGCAGTGGGTGGCTCGCTGCTCACCGCCGAAATGGCACTCCAGCATGGCCTGGCCTGCCACCTCGCCGGCGGCACCCACCACGCTCACTACGACCATCCGGCCGGTTTCTGCATCTTCAACGACCTGGCGGTGATCAGCCGCTACCTGATCGAAGCCGGCCGTGTGCATCGGGTGCTGATCTTCGACTGCGATGTGCACCAGGGCGACGGCACCGCACGCATCCTCCAGGACACCCCGGACGCCATCACAGTGTCGTTGCACTGCGAACAGAACTTCCCAGCGCGCAAGGCCCACAGCGACTGGGATATCCCGCTGCCCCGCGGCATGGGCGATGCGGCCTACCTGAAGGTGGTGGAAGACGCACTGAACTACCTGCTGCCGCTTTACCAACCAGACCTGGTGCTGTACGACGCCGGCGTAGATGTGCACAAAGACGATGCCCTCGGTTACCTGCAGTTGACCGACGCCGGCCTGGCCGCCCGCGACGAGCGTGTCATGCGCCATTGCCTAGGTCGTGATATCCCTGTGGTCGGTGTGATTGGCGGCGGCTACAGCAAGGACCGCGTAGCCCTTGCCAGGCGCCATGGCATCCTTCATCACACGGCAGCAAAAGTCATCGGTTGTTAACAATGACTGTGGAACCGCTTGTGGATAACCTGCGGGAAAGCCGCTGCAGCCCTTGAATGGACTGGCCTGCAGAGTGCTGATCATTTTTTGTTCAGTGTTTATGCAGGCTGTGCTGCGCTAGAATGCGGGCTCTTTTTCCACAGCCTGCCGCCGACCATGTCCGATTTATCCCCTGCCTCCCCCTTTCGCGCCGTCGTCATCGGCGCTGGCCCCGCCGGTTTGATGGCTGCCGAGGCGCTGGCCCAGCGCGGCCTGGCCGTGGAGGTGTTCGACGCCATGCCGTCGGTGGGCCGCAAGTTCCTGCTGGCCGGCGTGGGCGGCATGAACATCACTCATTCCGAGCCTTATCCACAGTTCGTGGCGCGCTATGCCGAGCGCCAGGGTGAAATCGACGGCTTGCTGCACGACTTCGATGCAGCGGCCCTGCGCCAGTGGATACATGGCCTGGGCATCGACACCTTTGTCGGCACGTCGGGCCGCGTGTTCCCCACCGACATGAAAGCCGCTCCACTGCTTCGCGCCTGGCTCAAGCGCCTGCGCGACAGCGGCGTAGTTATCCACACCCGTCATCGTTGGCTGGGTTGGAATACCGACGGCAGCTTGCGGATTGCTTATCCACAGGGCGAATTGCAGTTGAAGGCTGATGCAGTGGTGCTGGCCCTGGGTGGGGGCAGCTGGGCGAGGTTGGGTTCTGATGGCGCCTGGCAGCGTTTGTTGGCAGATCGGGCTGTGGATATCTCTGTGCTGCGCCCGAGCAACTGCGGGTTTGAAGTGGAAGGCTGGAGTGCGCTGCTGAAGGACAAGTTCGCCGGCTCACCGCTGAAGAACATTGCCCTCAGCATGCCGGGCCATACTCCGCGCAAGGGCGAGTTCATTCTGACAGCCCAGGGCGTCGAAGGCAGCCTGGTGTATGCCTGGTCGGCGCCGCTGCGCGAGGCGATCGACCGTGACGGGCAGGCCACCCTGCTCCTCGACCTGCTGCCAGACAAGCCTGTGGACAAAATTGTCCAGGCGTTGGCGAAGCCGCGAGGATCACGTTCTATGGCCAAGCATCTGCAGAGCCAGTTGAACATCGATGGGGTCAAGGCGGCGCTGCTGCGTGAGCTGACCGATCAGCCGACCTTCGCCGATTCCGCTGCGCTGGCGCGGGCGATCAAGGCACTGCCAATCACGCTGGTGCGTACACGGCCGTTGGATGAGGCGATCAGCAGTGCGGGCGGAGTGCGTTTCGAAGGGTTGGATGAGGGGCTCATGGTCAAGGGCATGCCGGGGGTGTTCTGTGCTGGCGAAATGCTCGATTGGGAAGCCCCGACCGGGGGGTATCTGCTGACTGCGTGTTTTGCCAGTGGGCTGCGCGCGGGGCGGGCTGCGGCGGATTGGCTGGCGCGACCTTCCTGACAGAATGCCGGGGCTGCTTTGCAGCCCATCGCCGGCAAGCCGGCGCCCATAGAGGCGCCACAGCCTCCTGTGGGAGCCGGCTTGCCGGCGATGAAGGCCCCACTGGCATCAAGGCTTGCGCTTTTTCGGCCCGGTATTGAAGCTAGGCACCTTGCGCACCGACTTGACCGGCGCTTCATCGCCACTGTCCATCCACCGCCCCAGACCACGCTTGGCGCTGTTTTCTTTCGGCTTCTTTGGTTTCTTCGGCTTCTTGATCACCTGGCCACTGGCATCGGTCATCGGCACCCGATGGTCCGGGATGAAGTCGGGCTCTTCATGGCGCGGCAGGGTCTGGCGAATCAGGGTCTCGATCGACGCCAGCAGTTGCACCTCATCCGCACACACCAGCGAGATCGCCTCGCCTTTGTTGCCGGCGCGGCCAGTGCGGCCAATGCGGTGCACGTAGTCTTCGGCCACGATCGGCAAGTCGAGGTTGACCACCAGCGGCAGATCATCGATGTCCAGACCACGGGCAGCCACGTCGGTGGCCACCAGCACCTGGATTTCTCGGGCCTTGAAGCTGTCCAGCGCGCGCTGGCGCGTGGCTTGCGGCCGGTCGCCGTGGATGCCATCGGCGTTCACGCCTTCCGCCATCAGGCGTTCTACAAGCTGGTCGACGCCATTGCGGGTCTTGGCGAACACCAGCACCTGCTTCCAGCGCTGCTTGCGCAACAAGTGGCAGAAGAGATCGGCCTTGCGCTTTTTATCCACAGGCACCAGCCACTGCTTGACGGTGGTGGCGGCGGCGTTGCGCGGGCTGACTTCGATACTCAGTGGGTCATTCAGCGCCAGGCCCGCGAGCATGCGAATCTGCTCGGAGAAGGTCGCGGAGAACAGCAACGTCTGGCGCTTGCGCGGCAGCGCTGCGTACACCGACTGCAGTTCTTCGGCGAAGCCCAGGTCGAGCATGCGGTCGGCTTCGTCGAGCACCAGGGTTTGCACCTGGTTGAACTTGACCGCGTTCTGGCGGAACAGGTCGAGCAATCGGCCCGGGGTGGCTACCAGCAGATCGACGCCACGGCGCAGGCGCATCATCTGCGGGTTGATGCTGACCCCACCGTACACCGCGTAAGTGCTCAGCGGCAGGTTCTCGGCGTACTCGCGCACGTTGTTGTGCACCTGCTCGGCCAGTTCACGGGTGGGCACCAACACCAACGCGCGGATCGAGTTGCTGGCCACCTTTTCCCCTTCCAGTGCCAGGCGTTGCAGCACCGGCAGAGCGAAGCCGGCGGTCTTGCCGGTGCCGGTCTGGGCCGCGGCCATCAGATCGCGGCCAGCCAGTACGGCGGGGATGGCCTGGGCCTGGACCGGAGTCGGGGTGGTGTAGTCCAGTTGCTGCAGGGTACGCAGCAAGGGTTCGATCAGGCCGAGTTTGGCGAAATTCATGGCAATACCGTCAGGGGGTTCAGCGAAGGCGGCAAGTTTACCGCAACACCCTGGGTTACTTGCAGATTTCGCCCTTAAGCGGTACTACCGGCTGCGGGACTGGCTTGCGCCATTGTGGCAGGCCGATCAGCACCACGGCACCGATGATCACCGCCATGGCCACGCATTCCTCGGCGCCGATCTGCTCGCCGGCAAAGACGATGCCCAGCATCACCGCCACCGCCGGGTTGACGTAGGCATAGCTGGTGGCCGCTGCTGGGCGCACATTCTTGAGCAGGTACATGTAGGCACTGAACGCCAGGATAGAGCCGAACAACACCAGATAAGCCAGCGCGCCCCAACCCGCCGCGGTCGGCATCTGGGTCATGCGTTCGCCCGACAGAGCACTGCCCAGCAACAGCACCGCACCACCTACCAGCATCTCGGCAGCGCTGGCCATCGGGCCCTGGGGCAGTGGCAGGCTCTTGCTCCATACCGAGCCGAAGGCCCAGGACGCGGCTGCAAACACGATCAACGCCGCACCGATGGGGCTGGCCTGAAGGTTCGAGCCGAGGTTGAGCAAGCCGATACCGACCAGCCCCAGGAAGATACCCGCCCACTCCAGCCGCGAATTACGCTGGCCGAACAACAGCCCGAACAGCAGCGTGAACAATGGCACCGTGGCCACCGCCAGTGCGGCCACTCCCGAGGCCACGCCGGCATGCTCGGCCACCGTCACACCGCCGTTGCCACAACTCAGCAGCAGAAAACCGATGGCCCCGGCCGCGCGCCATTGCGGCCAGGTGGGTGCCGGCACACCGCGCCAGCGCAAAAAGCCGTACAGCAAGCCGCCAGCAATCACGAAGCGCACCCCCGCCATCAACATCGGCGGCCAGGATTCGACGCCGATGCGGATGAACAGGTAGGTAGACCCCCAGACCAGGTACAAGGCCAGGAAGGCGCCAATCAGCAATAACGGGAAGCGACGGGAGGCAGGCATGGGAAATGACTCGAAATCCGTTTACGGGTGACTTAGTTTAGAAAGGGCTTCACGCAAACTTAAGTTACAAAACGGGATTAAATCACCCGCACACTTTGTAATGCGTCATACGAATGTGTGGCGGACAACTCTGGCCTTGCCAGGCCCCTCAATGCCGCAACAACAACCGCCCTTCGATCGGCACATACCGGCTGGCCGCGCGAATCAATGACATCGCGGTCAACCCAGGCACGCCGTACACCACCGCCTCGGTCCCGTGGCGCTGGATTACCCGCTCGAGCAACAGATCGAAATCACCGTCCCCGGAAGCCAGCACTACCTGGTCGACACGGCTGGCCGCGTCGATCACATCCAGCGTGATGCCCACATCCCAGTCGCCTTTGGCCGACCCATCGCTGCGCTGGATAAACGGTTTGAGCCGTACCTCGAAACCCAGGTTGCGCAGGATCTGCTGAAACTGCTGCTGCTTGCTGTCGCCACGGTCGATGGCATAGGCCACGGCCTCGACGATCTCGCCCTCGCGGCTGACCTCGGCCCACAGCGCGCTGTAGTTGAAATGGCAGCCATGAACCTGGCGTACGGTGTAGTAGAGGTTCTGTACATCGGCGAACAGCGCGATCTTCTTCACTACATACCCTCGACCGAAGGGGCGCGTCGCGCCCCAAAATGCCGGCAGTATGCCAGAGCGATCAGACGAAGGTGTCGTCGTCCGAGAAGAACCCGCCATCGTCGCTACCGTAGTCGGTGTCGGCGAAACCGCCCTGGTCATTGCCCCAGCCACCATCGTCGGCGACCTGCTGTTGCGCACCGCTGTCGTTCCAGCCGCCTGTGTCACTGGCCGGCGCTGGCTCTTCCTGGATCACTTCGACCACTTCTTCGGGCTGAGAATGGTGGTTGAACAGGCTGCTGATGCCCTGCGCCAGCAAGACACCACCGGCGACACCGGCAGCCGTCTGCATGGCGCCGCCAAGGAAGCTGCTGGCGCCACTGCGCGCAGGCGCGGCACCGAAACCCGGTTGAGGGGCTTGGGCCTGGGGCTGGGAGAAGCCCGGGGCACTCGGCTCACGCCAGCCGCCGGACGGTGCGGCGGAGCGCTGGGGTTGCGGCGCGGGCTCGGGGTTGCGGGCACCGGCACCAAAGATGCTGGAAAGGAACCCGCCACCACTGTTGCCGCTGTTGGCACGTGTTGCCTCGAGTTGGGCACGTGCCTGTTTGAGTTCGTTCTCCAGCTGCTTGTTCTGCTCGTCCAGGCGCTTGAGTGCAGCCTCCTGAACCAGGATCGCCTGGGCCATGTAATATGGCGCCGCTGGCTGCTGGCGCAGGTGCTCCTCGATCCGCGACTGGGCCTGCACATCACGCGGCTGGCTCGGGTCTTCGGCTTGCTTGATGCGGCCGAACAGGCCGTCGATCAGGGTTTGTTCTTCAGTGTTCATGGGCTACCTCATGGGCAAGCAGGACATCGGACAGCGTCAAAGATGGGGCCCGCAGGCGAAGGATTCAATTAGCCATGTGGTGAAACTTTTTTCAGCAAGCGACGGCGCTGGGCTAAAGTTATGCCCCTGCTTTTACTGCCATGCGATGTTGACCCATGAATCCGCTGAGCGTTCTGCGCGACTCCCTGTACTTCTTCCGCCGCCACCTGCCGAGCATCATTCCACTGTGCCTGCCGCTGGTGGTGCTCGAGGCCCTGCTGACGCAACTGCTGTATCGGCAGCTGGGCGATCAGGCATCGCCGGCCTACGGCATGCTGGTCAGCCTGCTGCTCTACCCACTGTACAGCGCGGCGCTGATCCTCTACCTCGACACCCGCAGCAACGGCCAGGACATCCCCCGCCGCGACCTGTTCGCCCGTGCCCTGCAGCTCTGGCCGCAACTGGCCCTGCTGGTACTGATCAGCTCGCTGCTGATCATGGCGGGCCTGGCGCTGTTCATCTTCCCGGGCGTGTGGATCATGATCAACCTGGTGTTCGCCGAATACCTGCTGGTGCTGCGCGGCTTGCCAGTGGTGCAGGCGATGCGCGAGAGTGCGCGCATGACCACGGGGCACTTCATGCGCATCATGGTCTGCGTGGTAGGCGTGCTGGCACCGATCTGGCTGCTCGACGGCTTGTTGCTGATGGCGTTCCCGGAGCCTTCGCCCGGCGTGCAACTGGCCATGGACAGCCTGAGCAGTTTCCTCCAACTGTTCAGTACCGTAGTGCTGTACCGCCTGTTCATGCTGTTGGAGGAACAGCCTAGCCAGTGATTGCCGCGGCCGTTGATGCTCTGCGGGGGATACCTTTCGGTCTGTGGCGCGATACGCCAAGGCTCTAAGTTGATCCCCTTCTCACTACCGAGCATCCTCCCCATGGACCCTGCAATTCAGAGCACCTACGCCACCTCGTTCCGCGGCAAACTGTATGCGATTCGCGACAATCAGCTTGTTCCGCTGCGACTGAGCCGCAGCAGCGACAAATGGCATTGGGGCCTTGCCCCCCAGGATGACTGGCTGATGGCCGGCGGCAATAAAGGCTCCGTGTACATGGACTTTACCTTCGACTCCCATACCGACGGCCGCCTGCATTACCACATCAGCATTCCAGGCCGTTCAAGGCCCAAGAGACTTAGCCAGAGCCTGAACAATTACCTGGGCTTCTATGAGATTGCCGACGTTACCGACTACTGGAAAATCGAACCACTGGAGCAGACTGACCACGGTCTCGTCTGCCATTTGCGCGATCATAAGGGCTACCGAGCAGGCGCTATCAAGGACACGCCCCACCGCAACGGGCAAAACATGTACCTGCTCAACACCCGGGAAGGCGAAACGCTCACCTTCCTTCTCATAAAAATGGACTGACCCTTCAGGTACCCCGTGGCTTGGCCCGCGCCGTGGCTTCGGCCACCAGCGGGTCATCAGGCCAATAGTGCTTGGGGTAACGGCCTTTCAAATCCTTCTTCACTTCGGCATAGGTCGTGCGCCAGAAATTGGCCAGGTCCTGAGTGACCTGCACCGGCCGGCGCGCTGGTGAAAGTAGGTGCAACTTGACCTGCTGGCGGCCCTGGGCAATGCGTGGCGTGTCGGCCAAGCCGAACAATTCCTGCAGGCGCACCGCAAGAATCGGCGGGTGTTCACTGTAGTCGAGGCGAATGTTCGAACCCGACGGTACGGCCAGGTGCGCCGGCGCCCATTCGTCCAGGCGCTGAGGAAGCGGCCAAGGCAGCAGGTTGCGCAAGATCGACGAAAGGTCCAGGGCCGCGAAGTGGCTCAGGCGTGAGACCTTGCCCAAGTAAGGTTGCAGCCAGTCCTCCAGCGTCGCGAGCAGGGCTTCGTTACTCAGGTCCGGCCATTCGCTCTGGCCCCCACCTGCCAAATCCAGCTGACGCAGCAGCGCCACCCGTGCCTGCCACTGACGCAGCTCGGGCGTCCAGGTCAGCAGGTTCAAGCCTTTGCGCCGCACCAGAGCAAGCAATGCCCTGGCACGCGCTTCATCATCCAGCCCAGGCAACGGCTCGCGGCTGAGCACCAGTTCGCCGACCTTGCGTTGACGCTCGGCACGCAGCACCTGTTCGCGTTCGTCCCAATCGAGAATGTCGAGGCGCTCGACCTGTTCGGCCAGAACGTTTTCAAGTAGCGACGGATCGAACTCGGCGGCCAGGTAGATGCGTTCCTCCCGCTGGCCCTGGCGGCTACCAAGGTCGGCAATCACCAGCCAGGGGCATTTCATCAACGCGTCGGCCTCGGCGAACACCGCCGCACGGCCATTGGCCAGTCGATACTCCGCCCCACCCTCGCGTCGCTGCTGAGCAACCCGGTCGGGGTAGGCCAGCGCCAGCAAGGCACCGAGCCAGCGCGGGTGATCGGGGTCGCTGACCGCGGCACCGGCCTTGCCGCGCAGCAGCTCCAGGTACTGGCGGGCCAACTGTCGGGCGCGCTGCACACCGCCCTGCCCACCACGGGCGGCTTTGCTCTCGCCGCTGACCAACGCCAAACGGCTGTGCAGGTCGGCCCCGCCGCCACGCTGGATATCGCGCTCCCCCAACAGGGCGGCCACATCGCAGGCCATGGTCGCCAGGCCCAGGTCTTGGCCACGCAACAGTAAATGGGCGATTCGCGGATGGGCCGGTAATTCGGCCATTGCCTGGCCATGTTCGCTGAGGTTGTCGCGGCTGCCCGCCTTGAATGCCCCCAGGCGTGCCAGCAACTCCTGAGCCTGGGAAAACGCCGCAGCGGGCGGTTGGTCGAGCCAGCGCAATTGATCGGGCATGACACCCCAGCGGGCCAGTTGCAAGGCCAGGCCGGCAAGGTCGGCCTGGAGGATTTCGGCGCTGCCATGGGCTGCCAGTTGTTCGTGCTGGGCTTCGGACCACAAGCGATAGCACACGCCTGGCTGCAGCCGCCCCGCACGGCCGGCGCGCTGAGTGGCGCTGGCGCGGGAGATGCGCTGGGTGTCCAGGCGCGTCATGCCGCTGCCGGGGTCGAAACGCGGCACCCGAGCGAGGCCTGCGTCGATCACCACCCGCACGCCTTCGATGGTCAGGCTGGTTTCGGCAATGTTGGTGGCCAGCACCACCTTGCGCAGGCCTTCGGGCGCCGGGTCGATGGCAGCGCGCTGGGCACTGAGGTCGAGTTCACCGTGCAATGGGCAGAGCAAGATATCTGGGCGCTCGCCCAGCGCTTCCTGCAGGCTCTGATGAACCCTGCGGATTTCCGCCTGGCCGGGCAGGAAAACCAGCACGCTGCCGGCCTGATCGGCCAATGCTTGAAGCACGCAATCCAGCACCCGCGGCTCAATGAACTCACCCGGCTGGAACGGCCTGCTCCACTGGATATCCACCGGGTACATGCGCCCTTCGCTGCTGACCACCGGCGCATCGTCGAGCAGCCGCGACAGACGCTCGCCTTCCAGGGTCGCGGACATCAACAGGATCTTCAGCGGCGGATCATCACGCAGCAGCTCGCGGCCGTTCAGGCTCAGCGCCAGGGCCAGGTCGGCATCGAGGCTGCGTTCGTGGTATTCGTCGAAGATCAACAACCCGACCCCTTCCAGCGCCGGGTCCGCCTGCAGGCGGCGGGTAAGGATGCCTTCGGTGACCACTTCGATACGCGTCTTCGGGCCTACCTTGCTGTCCAGGCGGATGCGGTAACCCACGGTTTCACCGACCTTTTCCCCAAGCTCGCTGGCCAGCCGCTCGGCCGCCGCCCGCGCCGCGAGGCGCCGTGGTTCGAGCATGAGAATGCTCTGCCCGGCCAGCCACGGCTCGTTCAGCAGCGCCAGCGGCACGCGGGTTGTCTTGCCGGCACCGGGCGGTGCCTCGAGTACGGCTTCATCGCGGTTTTGCAGGGCCAGGCGCAAGGCGGGCAAGGCGGCATCAATGGGTAATGAAATCATGGTGGTCCTCGAACAGTCTCGCGAGTATAACGGCGAACCCAGCCTGCTCTATCATGGTCTTAGCATCAGGTGCTGGCGCTTCGCTTGCCCTGCTGATTACCCTTTCGGAGATTTACATGCGCATCCCATCCCGCGTCATTGGTGGCGCCCTGATCGCCACACTGCTGACTCAGCTGACGGCCTGTGGCACGATTTTCTACCCAGATCGCCGTGGCCAGATCGGCGGCAAGATCGACCCTGTGGTTGCCGCGATGGATGCAATCGGCATCCTGTTCTACGTGATCCCCGGCCTGATCGCCTTCGGCATCGACTTTGCCACGGGTGCCATCTATTACCCAGGCGGGCACACCGCTCAGGTCGACCCGGCAAAACTTCGTGATGCTGTAAGCCCGGATGGCAAGGTCGACAACCTCAAGCTGCAGGCCATTCTCGAAAGCGAGCTGGGCCAGCGCCTGCCACTGGATGACCCGCGGCTGATCCAGCACCGCGGCAGCGTCGAGCAACTGGCGACTTTGGGCCTGGTACCGGCAGCCTGAACCGCACAAGGATATCCGCCACGGCATGACCACCTCGGCCGAACACCAACGCCTGCTACGCCTGGCCACCCGCGCATCGTTGGCAGTGGCCAGCATCCTGGTGCTGAGCAAAGCCGTGGCCTGGTGGCTGAGCGGCTCGGTCAGCCTGCTGGCGGGCCTGACCGACTCGGCCCTGGATGCTGTGGCTTCGTTCCTTAACCTGCTGGCCGTGCACTACGCGCTGCGCCCGGCCGATGACGACCATCGCTTCGGCCATGGCAAGGCCGAGGCCCTGGCGGGCATGGCTCAGGCCCTGTTCATCGGCGTGAGTGCGGTACTGATCGGCGTGCAGGCTTACGAGCGCCTGCAGGCGCCACAGCCACTGGGCGACACGGCCATTGGCATCAGCGTGATGCTGCTCTCGCTGGCACTGACCCTCGCCCTGCTGGCCTTGCAACGCAAGGTTATTCGCGCAACCGGCTCGACTGCGGTACGTGCCGATTCTCTGCACTATCGCTCCGACCTGCTGCTCAACAGCAGCATCCTGCTGGCCCTGCTGCTGGCACGCTTTGGCTGGCCCCAGCTCGATGCGCTATTCGGCCTGGGCATTGCCCTGTACATCCTGTGGAGTGCGCTGCAGATAGCGCGAGAAAGCACGGCCATCCTGATGGACAAAGAACTGCCGGGCGACATCGGCGAAGGCATGCAGGAACTGGTGCTGGCCATTCCCGGGGTCAAGGGCGTGCATGACCTGCGCACCCGGGTATCGGGCAACCAGTGGTTCGTGCAGTTGCACCTGGAGCTGCCTGGGCAGTTGCCACTGCATGACGCACATGCCCTGTGCGTCGAGGCCTCGCAGGTCATCCGCCAACGTTATCCGAAGGCGGATGTGATGGTGCATGCCGACCCTGTGTGACCCTCAGTTGATGCTGTAGCCGCGCCCACTGAAGCAGGCGCCCAGAGCCCGCCGATAGGTATCGGCAATGTTGCCCGGTGGCGCATAGGTCGCGGTCGCCGGGTCGAAGCCCGACTGGCTTACCGCCCAGCGGTGGCACTGGTAGCGGTCCTGTTCCTGCTGCTCCTGCCCCTGGCCGTACATCGGATAGGCCACCACATCATAGGCATTGCCTGCGGGTGCCACGGCCACGGGTGCCGGCGCGACGGCGGGTGGGTTGACCACGACGTATTCCTGAGTGCTGGCCAGGTACTGGTAGTAGGTATCGGCCACCAGGAAGAACAGCGCCCCACCGACCCACACCTCACGCGCATAGGGCGGCAGATAACCAACCCGCACACCATGGGGTGGCGACACCACGATGTAGCTGCTGCCATGCGGCCGATACCAGTAACCGCCTGAGTAGAAGTAGTCCTGGCCGCGGTACGGGACCTTCCAGTACTGGTCGGGGAAATGATCAACGGTATGACCGGGGCGGTATTGCGGCCCAGGCCCCCAGCCATTGCCGTGACCGTCCGGGCGGCCTTGCCAATCGCCGCCCGGCCGTTGCCCTGGGCCGCCAGCCTCCCAGTGACGGTTGTCGCCATCGCGCCGCGGGATGTCCTGGTAATAGCCCTGCCGCGCAGGTTGGGTCTGGCGTACTTCGTCACGCGAGTTGAGGGGCGAACTACCCATGGCGCCGCCATTGGGGTCTTGAGGGCCATTGCCGGAGTGCCCGCCATGCCCCTCGTTCGGCCCTTGGGCCAAAGCCCCGAGGCTGATGCTCAAACTCAGCAAACCAACACCTGCCAACTGCCAGATGCGCGACTTCATGTTGTTCCTCGCGGTAAAGAAAACGGCACGCTGCCAGTCTACCGCGCCCGTGATGCACCGGCAGGTGAAATCGCGGACATGAAAAAAGGGAGGCCGCTGGGCCTCCCTTTGGGAATTGTCGTCCGTGCTCGGCACTTGTGGCGCCGGCTCACCTCACGCCGTCTTCTGAACGGTGTGTAGCCCGGGGGCCTGGCAGCTCCTGTTGGAGCGCTGGCCGCGACCGCCCGCCTAGGGCGCGTCGCCGTGGACTGATGTCCGGGCAGTGATTCTGGGGTTAACTTTACAGAAGCAGCGGCGACAGAGGATTGCGAAGATTGCTCAGATAAATAGCACTTGCGCAATTTTTAACCCTGGATCGATAATTCACAGCAATCCGAACAGAAAAGGCCTTTTCCATGAGCAAGCTTGACCGCTACGACCTGAGCATCCTCGCCGAATTGCAACGCGACGCCCGCATCTCCAACCAGGAGCTGGCCGAGCGCATCGGCCTGTCGCCTTCGCCATGCTCGCGTCGGGTCAAGCAACTGGAAGACGACGGCTACATTTCGCGCCAGGTGGCCCTGCTCGACCGTAAGAAGTTGGGCCTGAGCCTGACCGCCTACGTGTTGATCGGCATGGACCGCCACACCCCCGAGCGCTTCGAAACTTTCGAGGCCGCCATCCGCAACCTGCCGCAGGTGCTCGAATGCAGCCTGGTCACCGGCATGGATGCCGACTACCAGCTCAAGGTGGTGGTACCGGACATGGATCACTACCAGAAATTGCTACTAGGCAGCCTGACCCGGATCGAAGGCGTCACCAGCGTGCGTTCGAGCTTCGTGCTCAACCAGGTGCTGGCGAGCACCGAGCTACCTTTGACCCACCTTCGTTAATCGCGGCCGCTGGCCGGCGTATAATCGGCTGCTTAGCCTGCCTGGAGAACACAGATGGATCCCGCCGTATTCGAAGAGTGGATGATGATCATCCTGGTGACCGTATTGATCGGTTTCATGGGCTTCATCGTCTGGGACCTGGCAAAGAAGTCCAAGGCAGGGCGCTTTGGCACGATGATCCTGTTCTTCGTGCTGGGCCTGGGGGTGCTGGCCTTTATCATCAAGAGCGTGGTGGTGGGGTTTCTGGAAGGGGTCTAGCGGTTTCGCGGGCCTCATCGCAGGTTTGCCGGCGATGAGGCCAACAAGGCCTAAAGCCGCGCCGGCACCTCGCGCCAACACCCCTGCTCCAGCCCATCCAGCGCCCAATCGCCAATACGTACCCGCACCAGGCGCAAGGTTGGCAACCCCACCGCCGCAGTCATGCGCCGCACTTGGCGGTTACGCCCCTCGCGAATCACCAGCTCCAGCCAACTGGTCGGCACGCTCTTGCGAAACCGCACCGGCGGGTTGCGTGGCCACAGCGCCGGCTCGTCGAGGCGCCGAGCTTCGGCCGGCAAGGTCGGCCCGTCATTGAGCACCACCCCTTCGCGCAACTGCTTGAGCTGCTCATCGCTCGGTTCCCCTTCCACCTGTACCCAGTAGGTCTTGGCCAGCTTGTGCTTGGGGTCGGCAATGCGCGCCTGCAATTGGCCGTCATTGGTCAGCAACAACAAACCTTCGCTGTCGCGGTCCAGCCGCCCGGCCGGGTAGATGCCTGGGATATCGATGTAATCCTTGAGCGTCGCCCGCCCTTCTCCGTCGCTGAACTGGGTGAGCACATCGAACGGCTTGTTGAACAGGATCAAGCGTGGCTCGGCCGGTGGTGCCTTGGGCTGGCGACGGGGGCCGGCAGGCCGCGCCTGAGGGCGGCGCGGCTTGGAACGGGGTGGCAGTGGCATGGATCCTCAGCGGAACGGCGGCTCATCGAAGCTGCGCAGTTTACGCGAGTGCAGCGAGTTGAGCTCGGTGCGCAGCAGATCGAGGGCCGCGATGCCGATCTTCAGGTGCTGGCTGACGGCGCGGTTGTAGAAGGCATTGGCCGAACCGGGCAGCTTGATTTCACTGTGCAGTGGCTTGTCCGATACACACAGCAAAGTGCCGTAAGGCACCCGCAGACGGTAGCCCTGAGCGGCGATGGTGCCGCTTTCCATGTCCACTGCCACCGCGCGCGACAGGTTGATCAACGGCCGTTCCTGGGCCCAGCGCAGCTCCCAGTTGCGGTCATCGTAGGTCAGCACGGTGCCGGTGCGCAGGCGCTTCTTCAGCTCTTCGCCACGCTCGCCTGTGACTTGCGCGGCGGCTTCCTGCAGCGCCAGCTGGACTTCGGCCAGGGCCGGAATCGGGATGTTCGGTGGCACGACCCGGTCGAGGATGCCATCGCGGCGCATGTAGGCGTGGGCCAGCACGTAGTCGCCGATGGTCTGCGACTGACGCAGGCCGCCGCAGTGGCCGATCATCAGCCAGCAGTGCGGGCGCAGTACGGCCAGGTGGTCGGTGATGTTCTTGGCGTTGGACGGGCCGACACCAATGTTGACCAGGGTGATCCCGTCGCCATCGGCGGCGATCAGGTGATAGGCCGGCATCTGGTAGCGATGCCAGACCACGCTGGCTACGAGGGCCTGCGCTTCACCATGGTCCATGCCCTTCTCGATCTCGACGTTGCCCGGCAGCACCATGCGCACGAAGCGTGGGTCTTCGCGCAGTTGCTCCAGGCCGTGGCTGATGAACTGGTCGACGTAGCGGTGGTAGTTGGTCAGCAGGATCCATGGCTGCATGTGGCGCCAGTCGCTGCCGGTGTAGTGCACCAGGCGGCGCAGGGAGAAGTCCACCCGAGCGGCGTCGAACAGCGCCAGCGGCAGGGTCTGGGCATTGCCCCAGTCGCACAGGCCGTCGGCGATATCGTCGGTGGCGGCGGACAGGTCGGTACTGGGGAACACCCGCGCCAGCTCTGCAGCTGTGATGCCACTGCCGGCCAGCTCATCGCCCTGGTCGACCACATAGGGGTACGGAATGTTCTGCTCGCTGACACCGACTTCCACGGTCACCGTGTAGTCGTGCATCAGTGGGCGCAGCTGTTCCAGCAGGTAGCTGCGAAACGCCGAAGGCTGGGTGACGGTAACGCTGTAGGTACCGGCAACCTGAACCTTGGCGTAGGCACGGGTGGTGGCAGCGACTTCGCCATGGCTGTAGTAGGTCAGGCGCAGGGCCGGGTAGCGATACAGGGCACGCTCGTCGGCGTCCGGCTCGGTGCGATCTTTCAGGTAACGCTTGAGGGCCTGGCTGAGGGCCCCGGTGGCCTGTTCATGCAGGGCCGACAGACGGTCGACGGCCTGTTCGGGTGTATCAACGACTACAAAAGCGTGGCTCACACTGTGCTTCCTGTCTGGACATGCGTGTCAGCCATCTTGCCTGCGTTTCTTGGCAAATACATCCCCGGTAGTCGCGATGGCCCCTTCGCCGGAAAGCCGGCTCCCACAGGCACCTCACCCCGGCCAGACTGGCGTAGCCCGCGCTACCAGCGCCTCCACATCCACCCCACGAGGCAATGCCCCGTATACACGCCCGCCACCCGCAAGGCGGCTGCCGATGAATGCATCGCTCACCGCCGTGTTCCCGGCTTCGAGCAGCAGCTTGGCTTGCAACGCCACGGCGATGTCCTCGGTCAGCTGTCGGGCGCGGTACTGAATATCGCTGGTATCGGCAAACGCCCCCTTGAGATTGCCGATGTGCGCCGCCAGCCGCGGGTCGCCATGCCCGTCGCCCAGTTCGGTGAATAACGCATCCAGTACGCCCGGCTCCTTGGACAACGCCCGCAGCACATCCAGGCACTGCACGTTGCCGGAGCCTTCCCACGTGGAGTTGACCGGCGCCTCGCGGTACAGGCGCGGCAGGATGCTGTCCTCCACATAGCCGGCGCCACCCAGGCACTCGGCCGCCTCGTTGATCATCGCGGGGGCGCGCTTGCAGATCCAGTACTTGCCCACCGCCGTGACCAGCCGGGCGAAATGCGCCTGCTGCGGGTCGTCTAGCTGCTCCAGGGCCTGGCCCATGCGCAGGCTCAAGGCCAAGGCCGCCTCGCTTTCCAGGGCCAGGTCGGCCAACACGTTCTGCATCAATGGCTGCTCGCCGAGTACCCGACCGCCAACCTTGCGGTGCGCGCAATGGTGGCTGGCCTGGGTCAGCGCCTGGCGCATCAGCGCGCTGGAACCGACCATGCAGTCGAAACGGGTCATGGCGACCATTTCGATGATGGTCGGCACACCCCGCCCCTCCTCGCCCACCATCCATGCCAGGGCACCACGGAACTCGACCTCGCTGGAGGCATTGGAGCTGTTGCCGAGCTTGTTCTTCAGGCGCTGGATATAGAACTGATTGCGCTGGTCATCCGGGCGGTGGCGCGGCAGCAGGAAGCAGGTCAGGCCTTTTTCGGTCTGCGCCAGGGTCAGGAATGCATCGCACATCGGCGCCGAGCAGAACCATTTGTGCCCGACCAGTTCGTAGGGCTGGCCGGGGCCGGGCGTACCGACGGGGTAGGCGCGGGTGGTATTGGCGCGCACATCGGTGCCGCCCTGTTTCTCGGTCATGGCCATGCCGATGGTCACCCCGGCTTTGTGGCGATCGCCAACGTTGCGTGGGTCGTACTCGCGGGCAAGGATCTTCGGCAGCCAGTACTCTGCCAGCTCCGGCTGCAGGCGCAGTGCAGGCACGGCGGCGAAGGTCATGGTCAGCGGGCAGCCGGTGCCCGCTTCGGCCTGGCTGTGCAGGTAGGTCATCGACGCCCGGGCGACATGGGCGCCGGCACGGGGTTCGGCCCAGGGCAACGACGGCAGGCCGTGCTCGACAGCGGTGCGCATCAGTTCATGGTAGGCGGGGTGAAACTCCACCAGGTCGATACGATGGCCATAGCGGTCATGGCTGCTGAACGCCGGCTTATGCGCGTTGGCCAGGAAGCCTGCCGCCATCAGCGGCCCGCCAGCCAGGGCACCGTAGGCGTCGATCCGCGACTCGGCCCAGCCGGCGCCAAAGCGCCGCGACCATTCCTGCAGAGGGATATCGAGCCGATACAGGTTGGCACCGTCCAGTGACGGCGGCTGGTTCGTGACTTCGTGGGTTTCAGCGTACTGGTGCAGGTTCATCGGGAGCTCCTGGGGCCGGGTATGCCTGAAAGTCCCAGTGAAGCACTCCCTGTCAGTCAGTCAAAGTGACAAATATGACTAAACCTGTGGTAGCGCAGGGCATCAGAACCGGATCGCCCCCGAGGCCGCCCGGCCCGGTGGCATCTGCATCTGCGCAATCGCCACATTGAGCGTCAGCTCGAAGCGGCTGCCCAGGCCACGCGTCGACTCATGCGACAACTTGCCGCCAAGCAGCTCGCCCATCTGCCGGCAGATCGACAGCCCGATGCCCAGCCCGCCATAGCGCCGGGTCATCGAACCGTCGACCTGAAAGAAGCGCTGGTAGAGGATCGCCTGGTCCAGGTCATCGAAGCCGATGCCACTGTCGCTCACGGTAAAGGCCAGGGCCAGGCTGTCAGGCCCCAGACGCCGGCCGCGCACCTGCACCATCACACCTCCTTGATGGGTGAACTTCAGGCCGTTGTCCACCAGGCACCCCAGGCAACGGGCCAGCTTGTGCGCATCGCCCAGCAACTCGTCAGGCAGCTCGGCAGGAATATCCAGGCTCAGGTACAGGCCTTTGCCCAGCGCCGTGCCCGCATGGCCGGCGCGCAGGTCCTGGAGCAACCGGCGCAAACTGAACGGCGCAGGCTGGGCACGCAGCCGCCCGGCCTGCAGTTCGGTCAGGGTAAGGATATCGTCGACCATGCCCATCATGTCCTGGGCCGACCCCACCGCCGTGCGCTGGTACTGCGCCATTTCGGCGCTCATGGGCAGCGTCTGCATCAGTTCCAGCGAGCCGATCACGCCGTTCATCGGTGTGCGCAGCTCATGGGTCACGGTGGCGAGGAATTCGTCCTTGAGCAGGTTGCTCCTGGCCAGCTGCTGGTTCAGTTGCTCCAGCGTGCGGCCGGTATCACGCAGCGTCTGTGCCTGCTGTTCGCGCATGCTGTTGATCCGGTCGGCCAGCGCCAGTGACAGCAGCGCCACTTCCAGTGCCGAACCCAGTTGGCTGGCATACATGGTAATGAACACATTCGGCAGATAGCCCAGCACCATCAAGGTATTGACCAGTCCGCCAAGCAGGAACGCCGTCCAGGCGATGATGAACCAGCGCGCCACGCGCAGTCCGCGCGACCAGGCGATCAGCCCGGCCGTGAAGACGCTCACGGTGAACAGCAACGCCAGCACGGTGGCCATGCGCAGGGCAATGCCATAAGGCATGCTTACCGCCAGCACCATGACCACCACGCCACCCACCATCAACAGTTGCAGCAGGCGATCGAAGCCTAGGCTGATCTTGCTCAGGCGCAGGAAATGGCGGGCGAACTGACAGCCGAACAAGCCTGCCGCACCAATGAACAACGGCGTCGCAGCGTTCGCCCACCAGGGGCTGTCCGGCCAGAAGTAGGCCACGCCGGCACCGTTGACCGACACCTGGTAAAGGCCGAACGAGGCGATATAGAGGATGTAGTAGAGGTAACTGACGTCCCGCACGCTGATGAAGATGAATAGGTTGTACACCAACATCACCAGCAGCACGCCGTAGATCATGCCCAGCACGTACAGGCGAGTGGGCTGATCCTCCATGTAGGCCTCGGCCGACCATAGCGCCAACGGCGCCTGCACCGAGCCTTCGCTGTGCAGGCGCAAGTAGGCAGTGGTCGCCTGGCCTGCGCGCAAAGGCAGTTCGAACAGGTAGTTGTTCTGGCGGATCTGCCGGCTGTCGTAGGGCAAGGCGTCGCCGGTACGCTGGGCCAGGCGGTAGACGCCATCACTGCCGGGCAGATACAGCTCGAGATGATCCAGCGGCGGGTAGGCCAGTTCCAGCAACCACTGGCGGGGGGAAGTGCTTGCGGACGGGAGGTAGTGCAGATCGAGCTTCAGCCAGAACACCGAGGTTGAATAGCCGGCGTTGAGCACGTTTTCATGGTGGGCACGAAAACGATTGGCGAAGATGGGCGCGCTGACTTGAGCGATGCTGGCAGTGCCATCGCGGTCTTCATAAACCTGCATGACCTTGCCCAGTGGCAGGTACCGGGTGGTATCGTCGAAGTCGACCGCAGTGGCCAGCACGGGCAGCAAACCCAAAAGCACAATCAGCAAATAGCGCATACAGCCCCAGCATGGCCTGTCCGGTCGCGTCGCGATGGCCTCCAATCCTTATGAGACGACGAGATCCGGCAGCGCCCGTTTGTCGAATTATCCGAGCACTCTAGCATAGCTTTCAACGCTGGCAACGGGGCACTTTAAATTTGATAGAAAAGGCTCTAGAACAATACTTTCAGCCTGCAAGCACACAAAAATCTGACCACTCGATCAACATAATCCATGTGTAGGACGATCCGTACATTTGGGTTTGGTGGTAAGCTCGCCGACCATGAATACCTACAGCTCCCGCCCCGTTGTCCTCTGTCTCTCCGGCCACGACCCAAGTGGCGGCGCCGGCTTGCAGGCAGATATCGAAGCCCTGATCGCCCAAGGCTGTCACGCCGCACCGACCGTGACCGCCCTGACCGTGCAGGATACCGTCAATGTTTCCGACTTCCGCGTGCTCGACCGCGAGTGGGTGCTGGCCCAGGCCAACGCCGTGCTGGCCGACTCTCGCGTTGCTGCCGTCAAGTTGGGCATGCTCGGCTCGATCGACATGGTCGACACCGTCGCCGAACTGCTGAGTGCCCACCCGCACCTGCCGCTGGTCTGCGACCCGGTGCTGCGCGCCGGTGGCGGTGGCCGCCTGGGCAAGGACGAAGTCGGCTATGCGCTGCGCGAACGGCTGCTGCCGCTGGCCACCATCGCAACGCCGAACCTGCCCGAAGCCCGCATCCTTGCCGAGCTGCCTGAAGGCACGGCTGACCAATGCGCCGAAAAACTGTTGCCGTTCTGCAAGCACCTGCTGATTACCGGTGGCCACGGCGACGAAGACGAGATCCACAACCGCCTTTACAGCCGCGACGGCCAGAGCCACACCTGGACCTGCCAGCGCCTGCCGGGCAGCTATCACGGTTCGGGTTGCACCCTGGCCAGTGCCCTGGCTGGCCGTCTGGCGCTGGGCGAACAGTTGCAAAGCGCTGTACGCAGTGCCCTGGACTACACCTGGCGCACCCTGCGTGACGCTGAACAACTGGGCAAGGGCCAGTTCGTCCCACGCCGCCTGCCCCTGGACTTCTGTTCCTGATACGAGGCCTTCAGATGAAGCTACGCGGTCTGTACGCGATCACCGACAGCCAACTGCTCGCCGGTCGTTTCCTGTCCCATGTCGAGGCAGCGCTGGAAGGCGGCGTGTGTCTGCTTCAGTACCGCGACAAAAGCGACGACGCCGCCCGCCGCCTGCGCGAGGCCGAAACGCTGATGAAGCTGTGCGAGCGTTACGGCACCAAGCTGATCATCAACGATGACGCCGAACTGGCTGCGCGCCTGGGCGTCGGCGTGCACCTGGGCCAAACCGATGGCCCGCTGACGCCGGCCCGCGCCCTGCTCGGCAGCCAGGCCATCATCGGCTCGACCTGCCACGCCCAGCTCGAGCGGGCCCAGCAAGCCGCCAGGGAAGGCGCCAGCTATGTGGCCTTTGGCCGTTTCTTCAATTCCGTGACCAAGCCGGGGGCACCTGCCGCCAATGTCGAGCTGCTTGAACAGGCCCGCGCCCAGGTCAAGTTGCCGATTGCCGTGATCGGCGGCATCACCCTCGACAATGCCGCCCCGCTGGTCGCCCATGGTGCCGACCTGCTGGCGGTGATCCATGGCCTGTTCGGTGCCGACAGCGCGCAGGAAGTCACCCGCCGCGCCCGCGCCTTCAACGCCCTGTTCGCTTCCTGATTTCGAGAGAAGATCCCATGTCCCGTTCCGAATCCCTGTTCGCCCAAGCCCAGAAGCACATCCCGGGTGGCGTCAACTCGCCGGTCCGCGCTTTCAAGAGCGTCGGCGGCACCCCGCTGTTCTTCAAGCATGCCGAAGGCGCTTATGTAGTCGATGAAGACGACAAGCGCTATGTCGATTACGTGGGTTCCTGGGGCCCGATGATCCTCGGCCATGGCCACCCGGACGTGCTCGACGCCGTGCGCAACCAGCTGCAGCACGGCCTGTCCTACGGCGCGCCGACCGCCATGGAAACCGAGATGGCCGACCTGGTGTGCTCGCTGGTGCCATCCATGGAGATGGTGCGCATGGTCAGCTCCGGCACCGAAGCCACCATGAGCGCCATTCGCCTGGCCCGTGGTTACACCGGCCGTGACGCCATCATCAAGTTCGAGGGCTGCTACCACGGTCATTCCGACAGCCTGCTGGTCAAGGCCGGCTCCGGCCTGCTGACCCAGGGCGTGCCGAGCTCGGCGGGTGTGCCGGCAGACTTCGCCAAGCATACCCTGACCCTGCCGTTCAACGACCTCGCTGCGGTCGAGAAGACCCTGGCCGACGTCGGCCAGAGCGTTGCCTGCATCATCGTCGAACCTGTGGCCGGCAACATGAACTGCGTACCGCCGGCACCGGGCTTCCTGGAAGGCCTGCGCGAGCAGTGCGACAAGCACGGCGTGGTGCTGATCTTCGACGAAGTGATGACCGGTTTCCGCGTATCGCTGGGCGGCGCCCAGGGTTACTACGGCATCACACCGGACCTGTCGACCTTCGGCAAGATCGTCGGTGGCGGCATGCCGGTCGGCTGCTTTGGCGGCAAACGCGAGATCATGGGCTGCATCGCCCCGCTCGGCCCGGTCTACCAGGCCGGCACCCTGTCGGGTAACCCGCTGGCAATGGCCGCTGGCCTGACCACCCTGAAGCTGATCAGCCGCCCGGGCTTCCATGACGAGCTGAGCGCCTTCACCAGCCGCATGCTCGATGGGCTGCAGCAACGCGCCGATGCGGCTGGCGTACCGTTCGTCACCACCCAGGCGGGTGCCATGTTCGGCCTGTACTTCAGCGGTGCCGACGACATTGTCACCTTCGATGACGTGATGGCCAGCGATGCCGAGCGCTTCAAGCGCTTCTTCCATCTGATGCTCGAGGGTGGCGTTTACCTGGCGCCAAGCGCGTTCGAGGCAGGCTTCACTTCCATCGCCCATGGCGAGACCGAGCTGAAGATCACCCTCGATGCCGCTGAGCGGGCGTTTGCCAAGCTGAAGTAAGCGATAACCTGTACCGGCCTCATCGCGGGTTCATCCGCGATGAGGCCGGTACAGGCGATTACAGCCCTTGCGCCATCAGCAACTTTCCCCACCAACACAGAAATTCGAGTAAAACTTTGTAAGGTTGGCGCTGCTTATCCCATAATGTGCCACCAGAGACATTGGCCGCAGCTTTGCAGAGGTAAGTCGATCCCCATGAACCGCACCGGCCGCGCCCTGACCTTGGGCTGCCTGTTGCTTCTTCCGCCTCTGCTGGCCCAGGCTGAGGGCGGTAACTCGTTGCTGATTCCGGCAACGGGGCGCTGCACGCTCAATGTTCAGCCAGAAGACCAGGAAAACGCCCTCAAGGCTTGCGAGCAGACGGCGATGACCGGGGATGCCCAGGCGCAGTTCGAGTTGGGTGAGTTTTACTACACGCAAACGCCCAAGAACCTGAAAAAGGCCCTGGACTGGTTCGAGAAGGCCTCGCTGCAAGGCCATGCCGAAGCCCAGTACCGCCTTGGCGCCATGTTCTTCCATGGCGAAGGGGTCAAAGCCAACAACGTCCAGGCCTATATCCTGCTGAAGATGGCGGCGGTCAACGGCGCAGAAGATGCACTGGACATGGCCGATGAAGTCACCGAGCAGATGCCCCGTGACGAGCTGGAGCATGCCACCCAGGTGCTCGGCCAGATCTTCCGAAAATACCTGCTGGAACTGCAGAACGCCGAAGGGCGCACGCCGTTCTCGCCCCTTCCCTGATCACTTCTCGGGCATCGGCATCGGGAACGGCATGACATTGCCGCCACCCTTGGCCTCGCTGATCTTCGCCGTCCCCAGGCGCTCCACCTCGTCGATGCGAACGATCGAGTGCATCGGCACAAAACTGCGAATCACGCCCTCGAACTGGTTCTTGAGCTTCTCCTCGCTCGGGTCGACCACCACCTGCGTGCGCTCGCCAAAGACGAATTCTTCAATCTCCAGGAAACCCCACAGGTCGCTCTGGTAGATCTGCTTGGCATACATCTCGAAGACCTGCCCCTGGTTGAGGAAGATCACCTTGTAAATTGCGAGTTCGCGTTTGCTCATGTCGGGATAACACATGCGTAAGAAAAGGCGCGCATCATAGCAGACAGCCCTGTACATACCGTTGAACGTTTCAGTGCTTTCGCCCCTGCCCTTCAAGGGTTATTCTTGAGTTCACCTTCATTGCCGTCGAGCGGCTAAAAACGACCTTGAACGCACCCATAGAACCTCATCGTTTCATCCTCGAACCTTTCGAGGCCCACCGTTTCGCCAACCTGTGCGGCCAGTTCGACGAGCACCTGCGCCTGATCGAACAACGCCTGGCTATCGAGATCCGCAACCGCGGCAATCAATTCGAGCTGATCGGCGAACCCAAGACCACCTCCGCTGCCGAGCAACTGCTGCGCCGCCTGTACCGCGAGGCCAAGGCTACCGAGCTGTCGCCGGAAACCGTGCACCTGTATCTGCAGGAGTCGACCGTCGAGAACATCGACAACCCGGCGGTCAATGAAGTCAGCGTCTCGTTGCGCACGCGCAAGGGCAACATTCGCCCGCGCGGGGTCAACCAGCAGCGCTACGTCAAGGAAATCCTGGCCAACGACATCAATTTCGGTGTCGGCCCGGCCGGCACCGGCAAGACGTACCTGGCCGTGGCCTGCGCCGTGGATGCCCTGGAACGCGAACAAGTTCGCCGTATCCTGCTGGTGCGCCCGGCGGTCGAGGCTGGCGAGAAGCTCGGCTTCCTGCCGGGCGACCTGGCCCAGAAGATCGACCCTTACCTGCGCCCGCTCTACGACGCCCTGTACGAGATGCTCGGCTTCGAGCACGTCGCCAAGCTGATCGAGCGCCAGGTCATCGAGATCGCTCCGCTGGCCTACATGCGCGGCCGCACCCTGAACAACAGCTTCATCATCCTCGACGAGAGCCAGAACACCACGCTCGAGCAGATGAAGATGTTCCTCACCCGTATCGGCTTCGGCTCCACTGCGGTGATTACCGGTGACATCACCCAGGTCGACCTGCCTCGCGGCACCAAGTCGGGCCTGGCCCATGTGATCGAGGTGCTCAAGGACGTTCCGGGGATCAGCTTTACCCACTTCCAACCCAAAGATGTGGTTCGTCACCCACTGGTGCAGCGCATCGTCGAGGCCTACGACCGCTTCGATGCCCGCCAGGCCAAGCCCGAGGCGCCCGGCAAAGATGCTTGAACTTGACCTGCAACGGGCCACGGATGCTGCCGCCCCGGATGACACCGCCTTCCGCCGCTGGTGCGAGTTGGCCTTGCGCCAGCGCACAGCGGATTCGGAAATGACCATTCGCCTGGTCGACGAAGCCGAGGGCCGCGAACTCAACCACACCTACCGGCACAAGGACTACGCGACCAATGTGCTGTCCTTCCCGGCCGACGTGCCCGACGACCTGCTCGATATCCCGTTGCTCGGCGACCTGGTGATCTGCGTGCCGGTGGTAGAGCGCGAGGCCGCCGAACAGGGCAAATCGCTAGAGGCACACTGGGCGCATCTGGTTATCCATGGCTGCCTGCATCTGCTTGGCTACGACCACATCGACGACGATGAGGCCGAAGAAATGGAAGCGCTGGAACGGGAATTGCTGGCAGAACTGGGTCACCCCGACCCCTATGCCGACGATGAAACCGACTCAATCACACACTGATACACGAAGGATCACGAGAACCGCCATGAGCGAAGATCGATCGAGCAACGGGCAGAAGTCCTGGCTGGGTAAACTGACCCAGGCTTTTGCCCATGAGCCGAAAAACCGCCAGGAGCTGCTAGAGCTGCTGCGCGAAGCCCATCAGAACAAGCTGCTCGACAGCGAAGCGCTGACCATTGTCGAAGGTGCCATTCAGGTCGCTGACCTGCAGGTCCGTGACATCATGGTGCCGCGCTCGCAGATGATCAGCATCAAGGCTACCCAGTCGCCTCGCGAGTTCCTGCCGTCGGTGATCGACGCTGCACACTCACGCTACCCGGTGATCGGCGAAAGCCATGACGATGTGCTCGGGATCCTGCTGGCCAAGGATCTGCTGCCGTTGATCCTCAAAGAGAACGGCGACAGCTTCAACATCAAGGACTTGCTGCGCCCCGCCACCTTCGTGCCGGAGTCCAAGCGCCTGAACGTGCTGCTGCGCGAATTCCGCGCCAATCATAACCACATGGCCATCGTCATCGACGAGTACGGCGGCGTGGCAGGCCTTGTGACCATCGAAGACGTGCTCGAGCAGATCGTCGGTGACATTGAGGACGAACATGACGTCGAAGAAGACAGCTACATCAAGCCGCTGCCAAGTGGCGACTTCCTGGTCAAGGCACTGACGCCGATCGATAACTTCAACGAGTTCTTCGACAGCGAATTCTCGGACGATGAGTTCGACACTGTGGGCGGCCTGGTGATGAGCGCCTTCGGCCACCTGCCCAAGCGCAACGAGACCACCGAGATCGGCGCCTACAAGTTCCGTATTCTCAACGCCGACAGCCGGCGGATACACTTGCTGCGCCTGACACCGATCACCCGCTAAGGACAAACATGCGTTGGATCACCCGCCCCGGCTGGCCCGGTAACCTGCTGGCCTTGGCGGCCGGCGCATCGACCCTCCTGGCCCTGGCGCCATTCGACATCTGGCCATTGGCCTTGCTGTCCATCGCCGTACTCTACCTTGGCCTGCGCGAACTCAACCCGCGCCAGGCCATGTGGCGCGGCTGGTGGTTCGGCTTTGGCCTATACGGCGCAGGCACCTGGTGGATCTACGTCAGCATGAATACCTACGGCGGCGCCTCGCCGCTGCTGGCGATCGTGCTGCTGCTGGCCTTTTTCGCGGCCCTGGCCTGGTTCTTCGCCCTGCCTACCTGGCTGTGGGCACGCTGGTTGCGGCGTAACGAAGCGCCCTTGGCTGATGCCCTGTGCTTCGCGGCCCTGTGGTTGCTGCAAGAAGCCTTCCGCGGCTGGTTCCTGACCGGTTTTCCCTGGCTTTACGCCGGTTACAGCCAACTGGACGGGCCACTGGCCGGCCTGGCGCCGCTGGGCGGGGTATGGCTGATCTCCTTTATCCTGGCCTTGAGCGCCGCGTTGCTGTGCAACCTGCACCGCCTGCGTGAACGCCGGTCATTCCTGGCTATTGGTATCGTTCTGCTGCTGGCGCCCTGGGTGGCCGGCATGGCTCTCAAAGGGCACGCCTGGACCAAGCCTGCCGGCGACCCGCTCAAGGTCGCGGCGCTGCAGGGCAACGTCGAACAGGAGCTGAAGTGGGACCCGGCGCATATCGATGCGCAACTGGCGCTTTACCGCGACATGACGTTCACGACCAAGCCCGTGGACTTGCTGGTGTGGCCGGAAACAGCCGTGCCGATCCTCAAGGACCAGGCGCAGGGCTATATCGACGTGATGGGCCGCTTCGCCGCCGATCGCCACTCGGCACTGATCACTGGGGTGCCGGTGCGTGAAGTGGTGCACCATCAGCGCCGCTACTACAACGGCGTGACCGTGACCGGCGAAGGGGACGGCACCTATCTCAAGCAGAAGCTGGTGCCGTTCGGCGAGTACGTGCCCTTGCAGGACATGCTGCGTGGCCTGATCGAGTTCTTCAACCTGCCAATGTCGGACTTCGCCCGCGGCCCTGAAGACCAGCCGCTGCTGCAAGCCAAGGGTTACCAGATCGCGCCGTACATCTGCTACGAAGTGGTCTACCCGGAGTTCGCCGCAGGCCTCGCCGCGCGCAGCGACCTGTTGCTGACCATCAGCAACGACACCTGGTTCGGCACCTCGATCGGCCCACTGCAGCATTTGCAGATGGCGCAGATGCGCGCGCTTGAAGCCGGGCGCTGGATGATCCGGGCCACCAACAACGGCGTGACCGCACTGATCGATCCGTTCGGCAAGATCACCGCCCAGGTGCCGCAGTTCCAGCAGGCGGTGCTGTATGGCGAGGTGGTGCCGATGCAGCAGCTGACGCCGTACCTGCAATGGCGCTCGTGGCCGCTGGCGATTGTCTGTGTGCTGTTACTGGGGTGGGCGCTGCTGGCGGGGCGTATCGCCAAGACCGTTTGAAATAGCCTCTTCCGGCCCTATCGCCGGCAAGCCGGCGCCTACAGGTACTGCACAGTTTTCGAATCCTGTGCTTTACCTGTAGGAGCCGGCTTGCCGGCGATAAGGCCGGTACAGGCACTACAAGTCTCAATAGAACAACCGATACCCCACCAACCCCACCGCTTCATTGAGCAACTGCCCGCTCTGCCACATCGCCCGGCTCTCCGGTAGAAGGCCGCCAAACGGCCGCGCGTGATCACGTCCAAGGAAACCCATCGGCGCCGGCACGACCTCGAAACCTGCCCGCTCGAAGCTCCAGCGTGAACGTTGCATATGCCAGGCCTGGGTCACCACCACTACACGGCGAATACCCAGCGGCTGCAACACCTGGGCACTGAGCTGGGCGTTTTCCCATGTGGTGCGGCTGGCACCTTCCTGCCATTTGACCTGCACGCCAAAGTCCTCGCGCAGCCGGTCGGCCATCAACTGTGCCTCGCTTGGCGGCGTGTCATAGTGCAGCCCGCCACTGGTCAGCACCGGTAAACCCGAGGCCTTGGCCAGCGCCGCCGCAAAACGCATGCGCTCCAGCGCAGTGGCGGTAGGTTGGTCTGCGCCGCCCCAGCCCGGGTCACCACGCTCACGCCCCGCGCCCAACACAACAATCGCATCTGCCCTGCCCGCCAGACCTGCCCACTCGCTCATCGGCAGTGCGGGCTCGGTTTCCAGCAGGCTGGCGGCCTTCTGCATCACCAGCGGCAGGCTCATCAGCCACAAACCACCCAGCCCCAGCGCGAAGCACACCACCGACAGCCCCGGGCGCCTGATGCGCAGCCACCAGGCAATCAGCAACAGCAGGAACAGGACACCGGGCGGCATCAGCCATTGCTTGACGAAGAATTTGATTGGCATCGGCTACACCTCCATGGAAGGTGCGCAGCCTAACCTAAGAGGATCGGCGCCAGCCAACATGTGCGCGGCCGGCGCCGATCGTGAGAAGTATATTGAAGAACCGGCGCGCGATGGCCTGCGCCTGGCGTCCTGAACGGCTAGCGATGTGGCAGCGTCCTGGATCTCGCCGTACTGGCGGGGCGTTTCTTGTCCTTGAGCCATATGATCTTTGCCGTGCTGGGTTCCGCTTGTGGGTATATTCCGGCGCAGGCATTTCGGCGTTCCGGGAGGGACTCCAGGTAGGCCTTGATCACTTCGAACTCTGCGTGGCTAAGGCCGCGCAACTCCAGCTCGGCTGGCATCTCGTCGCGCAATCGCACCGAGGTTCTGGCCACTTCCAGTGCCAGGCCAAGTCGGTCGATCAGGCGTTCGTAAAGCTCCGGTTTGATTGCGGGTAGCTGCGTCTCTCCCATCCGTTCACCTCATTGAAGATAAAGAATATCTCCCCCCACACATGAGCTTAGCGTCGCTGCAAAAAGCAGCCGGTCGCAGCGACCAGCGGCCATTCGCAATCAGGGTTTCCCACGATGCGCGGCGCTGCTGTATGCTACGGCGTTCACCTTCACGACACCGGAGTGCCGGACGCAGCGAGGTTCCGCTGCCTGGAACAAGGTCTCTTTTCTCACAGCCAAAAAGTAGCCATGCACGAACAATACACGCCCCGTGATATCGAAGCCGCCGCCCAGAAGTTCTGGGACGAGCAACAATCGTTCGCTGTTACCGAACAGCCAGGCAAGGATACCTACTACTGCCTGTCGATGTTCCCGTACCCGAGCGGCAAGCTACACATGGGCCACGTGCGCAACTACACCATTGGCGACGTGATTGCCCGCTACCAGCGCATGCTCGGCAAGAACGTCCTGCAGCCGATGGGCTGGGACGCCTTCGGCATGCCGGCGGAAAACGCGGCGATGAAGAACAACGTCGCACCGGCAAAGTGGACGTACGAAAACATCGACTACATGAAGACCCAGCTCAAGAGCCTGGGCCTGGCCATCGACTGGGCGCGTGAAGTCACCACCTGCAAGCCGGACTACTACCGCTGGGAACAGTGGCTGTTCACCCGCCTGTTCGAGAAAGGCATCATCTACCGCAAGAACGGGACCGTGAACTGGGACCCGGCGGACCAGACCGTACTGGCCAACGAGCAGGTCATCGACGGCCGCGGCTGGCGGTCGGGCGCGCTGATCGAGAAGCGCGAAATCCCGATGTACTACTTCCGCATCACCGACTACGCCGACGAGCTGCTGGAAAGCCTCGACGAGTTGCCGGGCTGGCCTGAGCAGGTCAAGACCATGCAGCGCAACTGGATCGGCAAGTCGCGCGGCATGGAAGTGCAGTTCCCCTACGACCAGGCGAGCATCGGTCACGAAGGCACCCTCAAGGTCTTCACCACCCGCCCGGACACCCTGATGGGCGCGACCTACGTCGCCGTGGCCGCCGAACACCCGCTGGCCACCCAGGCCGCCCAGGGCAACCCGGCGCTGCAAGCGTTCATCGACGAGTGCAAGAGCGGCAGCGTCGCCGAAGCCGACATGGCCACCCAGGAGAAGAAGGGCATGGCCACTTCCCTGCTGGTCGAGCACCCACTGACCGGTGAAAAACTGCCGGTATGGGTCGCCAACTACGTGCTGATGCACTACGGCGACGGCGCCGTGATGGCCGTACCGGCCCACGACGAGCGCGACTTCGAGTTCGCCCACAAGTACAACCTGCCAGTCAAGGCAGTGGTCCGCACCAGCGCTGGCGATGAGGTCGGTAGCGAGTGGCTGGCCGCCTACGGCGAGCACGGCCAGCTGATCAACTCCGGCGAGTTCGACGGCCTGGACTTCGCCGGCGCTTTCGACGCCATCGAAGCCGCCCTGATCCGCAAGGAGCTGGGCAAATCGCGTACCCAGTTCCGCCTGCGCGACTGGGGCATCAGCCGCCAGCGCTACTGGGGCTGCCCTATTCCGATCATTCACTGCCCATCGTGCGGTGACGTGCCGGTGCCGGAAGACCAACTGCCGGTCGTGCTGCCAGAGAACGTGGTGCCGGACGGCGCCGGTTCGCCACTGGCGCGCATGCCTGAGTTCTACGACTGCACCTGCCCGAAATGCGGCACTGCAGCCAAGCGCGAAACCGACACCATGGACACCTTCGTCGAATCGTCCTGGTACTTCGCCCGCTACGCCTCGCCGAACTACGACAAGGGCCTGGTCGATCCGAAAGCGGCCAACCACTGGCTGCCGGTCGACCAGTACATCGGTGGTATCGAACACGCGATCCTGCATTTGCTGTACGCGCGCTTCTTCCACAAGCTGATGCGTGACGAAGGCCTGGTCACCTCCAACGAGCCGTTCAAGAACCTGCTGACCCAGGGCATGGTGGTCGCCGAGACCTACTATCGTGTGGCCAGCAACGGCGGCAAGGACTGGTTCAACCCGGCCGATGTCGAGATCGAGCGCGATGCCAAGGCCAAGATCATTGGCGCGCGCCTGAAGACCGACGGCCTGCCGGTGGAAATCGGCGGCACCGAGAAGATGTCGAAGTCGAAGAATAACGGCGTTGACCCGCAGTCGATGATCGAAGCCTACGGCGCCGACACCTGCCGCCTGTTCATGATGTTCGCCTCCCCGCCCGACATGAGCCTGGAATGGTCCGACTCCGGCGTCGAAGGTGCCAGCCGCTTCCTGCGCCGCGTCTGGCGCCTGGCTCAGGCCCACGTCAGCCAGGGCCTGCCGGCCAAGCTGGACCTGGCCAGCCTGAACGACGAGCAGAAGGTCGTTCGCCGGGCTATCCACGCCGCGATCAAGCAGGCCAGCAACGATGTCGGCCAGTTCCACAAGTTCAACACCGCCATCGCCCAGGTGATGACCGTGATGAATGTGCTGGAAAAGGCCCCGCAGGCCAGCGAACAGGACCGTGCCCTGCTGCAGGAAGGCCTGGAGGCCGTCACGCTGCTGCTGGCCCCGATCACTCCGCACATCTCCCACGAGCTGTGGAAGGCGTTGGGCCACGATCAGGCCGTGATCGACGCCAACTGGCCAGCGGTCGATGAGAGCGCGCTGGTGCAAGACACCGTCACCCTGGTAGTGCAGGTCAACGGCAAACTGCGCGGCCAGGTGGAAATGCCCGCCGCCGCCAGCCGCGAAGACATCGAAGCCGCTGCCCGCAGCAACGAGAATGTCCTGCGCTTCATCGATGGCCTGACCATCCGCAAGGTGATCGTGGTTCCGGGCAAACTGGTCAACATCGTAGCCAACTGATGGCAACGCCCATCCGCAGCCAGTGCGGGTGGGCGGTATCGGCCCACAAGGGAGCAACAAAATGATCAAACGCAATCTGCTGGTAATGGGCCTGGCTGTCCTGCTCAGCGCCTGCGGTTTCCAGCTGCGCGGTACCGGCACCTCTGAACTGAGCGTCAAGGAAATGGACCTCAGTGCACGTGATGCCTACGGCCCTACCGTGACCCAGCTTCGCGAAGTACTGGAGCGTAGCGGCGTAAACATCCACACCGGCGCGCCCTATCGCCTGGTGCTGACCAACGAGAAGCAATCCCAGCGCTCGGCGTCCTACTCCAGCGGCAACCAGACTGCCGAATACGAGTTGACCACCGAGCTCGACTACAGCATCCAGGGCCTGAACAACCTGGAACTGATGAGCGACAAGCTGGAAGTGCGCAAGACCTACCTGCGTGATGGCTCGAACATCACCGGTTCGGAGCAGGAAGCCGACACCGCACGTGACGAAATGCGCCGGGACCTGGTCAATGCCATGGTCGTGCGCTTGCAGATGCTGACGCCGTCCCAGCTGGATCAGCTACAGCGCGAAGCCGACGAACGTGCCAAGGCCGAAGCCGATGCACTGGAGGCCGCACGTCGCCAGCAGGCGGAAACGCCGCAACAGTCGCCACTGGAAATCCCGGGGCGTTAAGCCCGCACGGGGCACTTCGGTGCCCCGTCTGTTTCCCATGAAACTTGCCCCCGCCCAACTCAGCAAGCACCTGCAAGGTGCTCTCGCCCCTGTCTACGCGGTCAGCGGCGACGACCCGCTGCTGTGCCAGGAAGCTGCTGACGCCATTCGCAATGCCGCGCGCCAGCAAGGCTTCGATGAACGCCAGGTGTTCAGTGCCGACGCCAACTTCGACTGGGGCACCTTGCTACAGGCAGGTGCCAGCTTGTCGCTGTTCGCCCAGCGCCGCCTGCTGGAGCTGCGCCTGCCGTCCGGCAAGCCTGGTGACAAGGGCGCAGCGGCGCTCATGGAATACTGCGCAAAGCCCGCTGAAGACACGGTGCTGCTGATCAGCCTTCCCAAACTCGATGGCAGCGCACAGAAGACCAAGTGGGGCAAGGCACTGATCGAGGGTGCACACTGCCAGTTCATCCAGATCTGGCCGGTGGATGCGCAGCAGCTGCCGCAGTGGATCAACCAACGCCTGGCCCAGGCTGGCCTTAGTGCGCAACGCGATGCGGTCGACCTGATCGCTGCAAGGGTCGAAGGCAACCTGCTGGCGGCCGCCCAGGAAATCGAAAAGCTCAAACTGCTTGCCGAAGGCAGCCAGATCACCGTGGAAACGGTACAGGCTGCGGTGGCAGACAGCGCGCGTTTCGACGTCTTCGGCCTGGTCGATGCCATTCTCAATGGCGAAGCCGCGCATGCCCTGCGCATGCTCGAAGGCCTGCGTGGCGAAGGGGTAGAGCCACCGGTGATTCTCTGGGCATTGGCCCGTGAGCTGCGCCTGCTGGCAGGCCTGGCCCAGCAGTTCAGCCAGGGCGTACCGCTGGACAAGGCCTTCAGCCAGGCCCGGCCGCCCGTCTGGGACAAGCGCCGCCCGCTGGTCAGCAAGGCCCTGCAGCGCCTCTCGGCGCAGCGCTGGGCGCAGCTGCTTCAGGACGCTCAGCGCATCGATGCGCAGATCAAGGGGCAGGCCGAGGGCTCACCATGGACCGGTTTGTCGCGGCTGTCGCTGTTGATGGCTGGGCAGCGTTTGGTTTTGCCTGCCGAGTAGGCTCAAAGGCCTTCGGCCATAAACACAATCAATTGGCAGCACCCCCTCATCAGGCCTACAGTGCGCCCCGCAATCCATCCCTCAGCAGGAACCCTGTCATGAGCAAAAAGCCGAAAAAGCACGGCCCCAACAAGGCCAAGTCGATCATCGCCCAACCGCTGTTCCGCTGCCGCCAGGAACAACCGAACAAGGGCAAAGGCAGCTACCGCCGCGAAGCCTTCCAATCGAGAGATTGGGAGGCTTCTTACTTTTTAGCCGCATGAAAGCATCGAAAGCGCAGGCATGGTATGGTCGGCACCTGACCTGAAATTCTGGATCTGTGCATGCCCTTCAGCCTCCTCCCTCGTTGGAAATCCCGCCAGCTCATCGCGGCCTCCAGCTTCATCCTGCTCGTCGCCTGCGCGGAAAAACCTACCGCCGCCGACGCCCTGCCGCTGGCACCCGCCCAGCCCGCGCCGGTAGTGACCCTGCCCAGCGCCACGCCCGACGTCAGCACTGAAATCCAGCCATTGCAAACCTTTGCCCAATGGCAAGCGGGCTTCCGCCAGCAAGCGTTGCAAGCCGGCATCTCGGCCAGTACTTTCGACCGTGCCTTCCTTGGCGTGACGCCAGACATGGACGTGATCAAGGCCGACCGCAGCCAGCCCGAGTTCACCCGCCCGGTGTGGGAGTACCTCGACGGCGCGCTGTCGCCGCTGCGGGTACGCAATGGCAAGCGCCTGCTGGAACAGAACGCCGAGCTGCTGTCGCGCATCGAACAACGCTATGGCGTCGACCGCCAGGTGCTGGTGTCGGTGTGGGGCATGGAAAGCAACTTCGGCCAGTTCCAGGGCAGCAAATCGGTGATTCGCTCGCTGGCCACCCTGGCTTACGAAGGGCGCCGCCCGCAGTTCGCCCAGGACCAGCTCATCGCCGCATTGCAGATCATCCAGCACGGCGACATCCAGCCCGACGCCATGCGCGGTTCGTGGGCCGGCGCCATGGGCCAGACCCAGTTCATCCCGACCACCTACAACACCCATGCAGTGGATTTCGACGGCGATGGCCGGCGCGATATCTGGAACAGCACGCCAGACGCCCTGGCCTCGACCGCGCACTACCTGCAGAGCTCGGGCTGGAAACGCGGCCAGCCCTGGGGCTTCGAAGTACAGGTGCCCGCAGGTTTCGATTACTGGCTGGCCGATGGCTCGCTGCGCAAACCAGTCAGCGAATGGCTGCAACTGGGCGTGAAACTGCCAGCAGGTACGCAACTGCCGGCGGGCAGCAACGATTTGTCTGCCGCCCTGCTGCTGCCGGCCGGCGCTCGTGGCCCGGCATTCCTGGTGCTGGATAACTTCCGCGCGATCCTCAAGTACAACAACTCGTCGTCCTATGCGCTGGCGGTGAGTTTGCTGGGTGACCGTTTCTCGGGCTGGGGCTTCATCGCCGGCAGCTGGCCGAAGGAAGACCTGCCGCTGAGCCGCAGCGAGCGCATGGAGCTGCAGAACCTGCTGAATGCCAGCGGGCATGAAGCGGGCAACCCGGACGGCATCATCGGTGCCAATACCCGCAAGGCGATCCGCAATGCCCAGCAGGGCCTGGGGTGGCCGGCCGATGGGTATCCGACGCACAAGTTGCTCGATAGCCTGCGCAAGTAGTAGATGCTGGGCGTGCTGCGCACGCCATCGCCGGCAAGCCGGCTCCCACAGGTACAGCGCAGGGCTCAAGCCAGCGCGGAACCTGTAGGAGCTGGCTTGCCGGCGATGGGCCGCAACGCGGCCCCCGTCAATCTCAACCCGCGAACAGATCCTGAGCCAACACCAGGCGCTGCCCCTCGCTATCCAGCTTCACCTGCGCTCCCAACGGCAGACACACATTCGGATCGCAATGCCCACTGCGCCAGCCGGCTAGCACCGGCGCGCCCAACGGCTCGAACACCTCTTGCAACAACGGCGTCATCGCCGCCACGGTGATCCCGGCAAAATCTCCCACCAGCACACCTTTCACACCCTCCAGCTTGCCCGCCAGGCGTAGCTGGGTCAGCAATCGATCCACCCGATATAGCGGCTCGTTTACATCCTCGATGAACAGGATGCTGCCCTGCATCTCGATCTCGGCCACTGTGCCCAGGGTCGCGCCCAGCATCGACAGGTTGCCGCCCAGCAATCGCCCGCTGGCAATCCCCGGGACTACGCAGCTCAAGGCAAACTCGGAAGGATGGACAATTTCATCACCCTCCCCCACCAGCCCGCTCAATTGCGCCAGCAGCGATGACTCGGTCGGCTGCAGCTTGGCACCCAGCAGGTCGGCATTGAGCATGGCGCCATGGAAGGTCAGCAAACCGGTATGCCGGTAGATTGCCGTGTGCAACGCGGTGATATCGCTGTAGCCGATCAGTGGCTTGGGGTGGCGACGGATCAGGTCGAAGTCGAGCTGGTCAAGCAGTCGCATGCTGCCATAGCCACCCCGCATGCACAGGATCGCGTCCACAGCAGGGTCTGCAAAGGCTGCATGTAGGTCGTCCAGCCTTTGTTGATCGGCGCCCGCCAGGTAACCCTGAGCCTGCTCGACCCCCGGATAGATACGGCAGCGGTAGCCCCGCTCTGCGAACCATTGCCCAGCCTTTTGCGCATTCAGCCGAGCTGGGCCCGCCGGGGCGACAATGGCGAAGCACGCGTCACGCGGCAAGGTTTTGGGCAGGTGGGACACAGAGGTTTCAGCGCAGTTCATCGCAACTCCTTGCAGCGCGGCACAAAAACAAAAATGCCGATGCCGCCTTTCGGCGTGCATCGGCATATCCGGCCCGAACCAGGATCAGAGCTTGATCTTGGCTTCGTGGGCCTGCTGGTCGGCGTGATAGGACGAGCGCACCAGCGGGCCGGACGCGACGTTCTTGAAGCCCATCTTGTAACCTTCCTCGGCGAACCAGGCGAAGGTGTCCGGATGAACGAAACGCTGCACAGGCAAGTGGCTGCGCGAGGGCTGCAGGTACTGGCCGAGGGTCAGCATGTCGATGTCGTGCTCGCGCATGCGGTGCATCACTTCGATCACTTCCTCGTCGGTCTCACCCAGGCCGAGCATCAGGCCCGACTTGGTCGGTACGTGCGGCACCATCTGCTTGAACTTCTGCAGCAGGTCCAGCGACCAGTCGTAGTCGGAACCCGGACGTGCGGCCTTGTACAGACGCGGTACGGTTTCCAGGTTGTGGTTGAACACATCCGGCGGCTCTTGCGCGGTGATTTCCAGCGCCACGTCCATGCGACCACGGTAGTCCGGCACCAGGGTCTCGAGCTGCACGCCCGGCGACAGCGCACGGATTTCGCGGATGCAGTCGGCGAAGTGCTGGGCACCGCCGTCACGCAGGTCGTCGCGGTCCACCGAGGTGATCACCACGTACTTCAGGCGCAGGTCGGCGATGGCGACGGCCAGGTTCTTCGGCTCGTCCAGGTCCAGCGGCTTCGGCCGGCCGTGACCGACGTCGCAGAATGGGCAGCGACGGGTGCAGATGTCACCCATGATCATGAAGGTCGCGGTACCACCGGAGAAGCACTCGCCCAGGTTCGGGCAGGAGGCTTCTTCGCACACGCTGTGCAGCTTGTGCTTGCGCAGCAGCTGCTTGATTCGGTCAACCTCCGGGGAAACCGGGATACGCACGCGAATCCAGTCCGGTTTCTTCGGCAGCTCATCGGTCGGGATGATTTTTACCGGGATGCGCGCGACCTTGTCGGCGCCACGCAGCTTGACCCCAGCTTCCACCTTCTTCGGCGCTGGGCGCGGGGTGGCATCCTGGGTAGGTATCAGGTTCGGCACGGCTTCTTGCACAGTTGTCATATTCAGTCGATTCCGCCCGTGAGGGTCGTCTGCTCAGCGTAGTCGAGGTGCTTGACCAGCTGTCCGCGCAGCCTTGTCCTGACCTCGTCGAGTTCGATCGGGCCTGCCAGGTCACGCAGCTGGGTCATGGCCAGCCCCGCATACCCACAGGGGTTGATTCGTCGGAATGGCGCAAGGTCCATGTCCACGTTCAGAGCAAGGCCGTGGAAGGAACGGCCATTGCGGATTCGCAGGCCGAGGGAGGCAATCTTTGCTCCATCGACATAGACACCCGGCGCATCGGGCTTGGCCGCGGCGCTGACGTCGTAACTGGCCAGCAGCTCGATCAGGGTCTGCTCGATACGGCTGACCAGCTCGCGCACACCAAAGCCCAGGCGGCGCACGTCCAGCAGCAGGTAGGCCACCAGCTGCCCGGGGCCATGGTAGGTCACCTGGCCGCCGCGGTCGGTCTGCACCACCGGGATGTCGCCCGGCACCAGCAGGTGCTCGGCCTTGCCGGCCTGGCCCTGGGTGAAGACTGCGGGGTGCTCGACCAGCCAGATTTCGTCCTGGCTGTCCGGGCTACGCTGCTCGGTAAAGCGACGCATGGCCTCCAGCACCGGTTCATAGGGCTGCAGGCCAAGCTCGCGAAAACCGAGGCAAAGAGACATTCAGAGCACCATTTTCACGATGCCGGTCGCGCGCAGGGCGCTGTTGATATCGTGCAGCTGGTTCTCGCTTTCGGCAACGATGTGCAATTGCACGGTGGTGTACTTGCCTTCCTTGCTCTGGCGCTCGGCCAGGGTGGAAAGGTCGACCTTGGCGTGCTTGCTCAGGACTTCGATCACCATGTCCTTGAAGCCCACCACGGTGTCACCGATGACCTTGATCGGGTAATCGGCGCATGGGAATTCGATTTTGTGCGACTTGACGTCAGGTTCGCTCATGGCGGAAACGGCCTCGTAAGCCGTGGCAACAACAACGCCCCCGCATGTTCAGCGGGGGCGTGGCAGGTCACGTATCAGTTGAACAACCCGTAGAAGAATAGACGGATGCTATCCCACATACGACGGATGAAACCACCTTCCTCGACGCCGTCGAGGGCGATCAGGTCGGCGCTGTGAACCACGTTCTCGTCCAGTTTGACTTCCACTTTGCCGATCACGTCACCTTTGGCGATCGGCGCGGTGAGCTGCGGGTTCATGGTCATCGAAGCCTGCAGGCGCTTCAATTGGCCTTTAGGCATAGTCATGGTCAGGTCGTTGGCCAGGCCTGCCTTGACGATGCTGGTGGCGCCTTTCCAGACCGGAGCCTGGGTCAGCTCGGTGCCCTTCTGATAGAAGGTCTGGGTTTCGAAGAAACGGAAACCGTAAGTCAGCAGCTTCTGGGTCTCGGCAGCACGGGACTGCTCGCTGTTGGTGCCGAACACCACGGCGATCAGGCGCTGGCCGTCACGAACGGCCGAAGCCACCATGCAGTAGCCAGCTTCGTCGGTGTGGCCGGTCTTCAGGCCATCGACGGTCTTGTCACGCCACAGCAGCAGGTTGCGGTTCGGCTGCTTGATGTTGTTCCAGAAGAACTCTTTCTGCGAGTAGATCGCATAGTGGGCCGGGTCCACGTCGATGATGGCGCGGGCCAGCAGCGCCATGTCGTGGGCCGAGGAGTAGTGGTCCGGGTTCGGCAGGCCGGTCGGGTTCATGAAGTGGCTGTTGGACATGCCCAGGTCGGCGGCAGTCTTGTTCATCATGTCGGCGAAGGCGTCTTCGCTGCCGGCGATGTGCTCGGACAGGGCAACCGAGGCGTCGTTGCCCGACTGGATGATGATGCCGTGCAGCAGGTCGCTGACGGTGACCTGGCTGCCCACCTTGATGAACATGCGCGAACCACCGGTACGCCAGGCGTTTTCGCTGACGGTTACCGGGTCGTTCTCGCCGATCTGCCCACGACGGATGTCCAGGGTGGCGATGTAGGCGGTCATCAGCTTGGTCAGGCTGGCCGGCGGCAGGCGCTCGTCACCGTTGTTCTCGACCAGCACGTTGCCGCTGGACGCGTCCATGAGTACGTAGGACTTGGCTGCCAGTTGCGGTGGTGCCGGCATCATCTGCTCGGCCGCGAAGGCGGCAGGCGTGATCATCAGCAGTACGGGCAGGCAAAGTCGTTTGGCAAGGTTGGTGATGTTCATCCGTCTCTCGAAAATCGCTAATGGTCTGAGATGTTCCCTGGGCCACATCGTGTGCCCAGCGCCAGTCAGTCTAGTTTTGGTGGCTGCGATGCAGCCTGGCGCAACGCGCAAAAGCTGGCATTGTACATGGCCGAGCCCGGCAATTCATGACAAAACCGACAGTTTGGCGGTGCCTTTACTGGCCTCATCGCCGGCTTGCCGGCGATGAGGCCAGTACAGTCAGTCTGCTGTGACCAGCTTGGCCTGGCCAAGGTTCGCCAGGCGAATGCTGTCCTGCGCCTGCTGGATCTCGCCCTGGCTGTTGATCGGCCCCAGGCGTACCCGGTGCAGGGTCTGCTGGTTACGTACGATGGAGCTGATGAAGACCGGCGCGCTGACCATGGTGCTCAGCTTCGAGCGCAGCAGCTCGGCGGCGTCCGGGTTGGCGAAAGCGCCCACCTGCAGGAAGCTGCCACCGTTGACGCTCGGCACGTTGTTGCCGCCGACCTGCACCGGCACGACCGGTGCCGCATGCTGTTGCGGTGGCGGAGTCCACTGCTCGACACGCCCGGTTGTGGCCGGGATCGCCTGGGTCTGGGCTACCTGTGGCTCCTTGAGCACCAGTGGCGGTTGCTGCCCGCGCTGGGCCCACCATTGCTGCGGGTCGATGCCTTCGACGCGCACGTGCGCGGTACCGATCTCGGCATAGCCGAGCTTCTTGGCGGCGGCATACGACAGGTCGATGATGCGGTCGGAATAGAACGGGCCACGGTCGTTGACCCGTAGGATGACACTGCGACCGTTGGCCAGGTTGGTCACCCGCACATAGGCCGGCAGCGGCAAGGTCTTGTGCGCCGCGCTCATGCCGTAAAGGTCATAGAGCTCGCCATTGGCGGTGTTCTGGCCGTGGAACTTGGTGCCGTACCACGACGCCGTCCCCTCGGCGCGGTAGTTGCGCGAGTCCTGCATCGGGTAGTACGTCTTGCCAAGCACCGTGTACGGGTTGGCCTTGTAGGCTCCGTTGTGCACGGTCGGGGTGGCATCGGGGATCTTGTTCACGTCCACATCCCACCATGGCGCACCGTCCTTGTGGGCACGGTTGATGTCCAGGCCTGGCTGCGAACGCACGGCATTGCCGCTTGCCTTGGTGGTCGGACGGCTGGAGGAACAGCTGACCAGCAGCATGCCGACGGCCATGCAGGTCAGCAGCTTGAAGGTGTTGGCAGAGAAGATTGCGCGCATTACTTGACGCCCCGTGCTTGGACCAGCTGTTCCGCTAGCTGATGCACCGCCATGGCATACATCACGCTGCGGTTGTAGCGGGTGATCGCGTAGAAGTTCTTGAGGCCCATCCAGTATTCGGGGCCGCTGTCGCCTTCCAGGCGGAAGGCGGTAACCGGCAGATCATCGCGCAACGCATCATGACTCGACCAGCCCAGCGCTCGCAACTCCCCAGCCGTCTTGGCCGGTTCGATACCGGTAGTCAGGCCCTCGTCGGCACGCGAACCAGTGACATCGGCACGGCTGACCACGGCCTCGCCGGCCACCCAGCCATGGCGCTTGAAGTAACTGGCGACACTGCCGATGGCGTCGTCGGGGTTGTTCCAGATATTGATGTGGCCGTCACCGTCGAAATCCACGGCGTAGTTGCGAAAGCTGCTCGGCATAAACTGCGGCAGGCCCATCGCACCGGCGTAGGAGCCCTTGAGGGTGAGCGGATCGAGCTGCTCCTCGCGGGCCAGCAGCAGGTACTCGCGCAGCTCCTTGCGGAAGAATTCGGCGCGCGGCGGGTAGTCGAAGCCCAAGGTCGACAGGGCATCGATGACCCGATAATTGCCGGTGTTACGGCCGAAGAACGTTTCCACGCCGATGATCGAGACGATGTACTGGGCCGGCACGCCATATTCCTGCTCGGCACGGGCCAGCACGGCTTCATGCTGGCGCCAGAAGTCCACCCCACGGGCAATGCGCGCGTCGGTGATGAACATCGGACGATAGTCCTTCCACGGCTTGACCCGCTCGGCTGGGCGCGAAATCGCGTCGAGAATCGACTGCTTGCGCTGTACCTCGCGGAACACGCCCATCAGTTGTTCGCCGGCAAAACCGTAGTCGCGAGTCATCTCGCTGACGAACTCGGCCACCTGGGGCGAGTTGTCGTAGTCACCGGCATGAGCTTGCTGGACAGCGCTGAACAGGCCCACCGCACCGATCCACGGCGCACAACGGGCAGCCCAGTTACGCACTGCTTGCATGAAATTCTTCACCTTATTCAAACCTGTGCAATCCATTTGCGGTGCGTATGGATCGACATCAGAACGCCAAACGCTGACAGCAGCGTCACCAACGAAGTTCCGCCATAGCTGATGAAGGGCAGCGGCACGCCCACCACGGGGAGAAGGCCGCTGACCATACCGATATTGACGAACACGTATACAAAGAAGGTCATGGTCAAGCTGCCCGCGAGCAGCTTGCCGTAGAGGGTCTGCGCCTGGGCGGTGATCATCAGCCCGCGGCCGATCAGCAGCAGGTAGACGATCAGCAGCAGACAGATGCCCACCAGGCCGAATTCCTCGCCGAGCACCGCAATGATGAAGTCGGTGTGGCTTTCCGGGAGGAAGTCCAGGTGCGACTGGGTACCCAGCAGCCACCCCTTGCCGAACACCCCGCCCGAACCGATCGCCGCCTTGGACTGAATGATGTTCCAGCCAGTGCCCAGCGGGTCGCTTTCAGGGTCGAGGAAGGTCAGCACGCGCTGCTTCTGGTAGTCGTGCATCACGAAGAACCACATGGCCACAGCCACCGGCACTGCGGCTGCCAGCACGCTGACGATCCAGCGCCAGCGCAGGCCTCCCATGAACAGCACGAAGGCGCCGGACGCAAGAATCAGCAGTGCGGTGCCCAGGTCAGGCTGGCGGACGATGAGGATGAACGGCACGCCGATCAGCACCAGGCTGATGGCCACGTGCTTGAGCTGCGGCGGCAAGGTGCGCTTGGACAGGTACCAGGCGATGGTCGCCGGCATGATGATCTTCATGAATTCCGAGGGCTGAAAGCGAATCACACCAGGGATGTTGATCCAGCGCGTGGCACCCATGGCGTTGTGGCCCATGACGTCCACCACGATCAGCAGGAAGACCCCCGCCAGGTACGCCAACGGCACCCAGCGCGCCATGAAGCGCGGTTCGAGCTGGGCGATGACGAACATCGACACCAGGCCGATGCCGAACGAGGTGGCCTGCTTGAGCAGCAGGTCCCAGTTCTTGCCGCTGGCCGAATAGAGGACGAACAGGCTGCCGGCCGCGAGGGTCAGCAGGATGACCAGCAAGGGGCCGTCGATGTGGATGCGCTGCAGAAAGCTGGCGCGTCGACGCATCACGTCCTCGCTGGAGAGCATGCGATCGAAATTGTTCTTCACGGGGCCGTTTCCTGGGCGACGGTGGCAGGCGCGAACTCTGGCTTCAGCCGGCCGTTCTCATCGAGCAGCCAGGCGTCCATGATCTGTCGCACCACGGGGGCAGCGACGCCGGAGCCGGACTCGCCGTTCTCGACCATCACCGACACCACGATCTTCGGATCGTCGGCGGGGGCGAAGGCGACGAACAAGGCGTGGTCGCGGTGGCGCTCCTGAAGTTTGTTGCGGTCGTATTTCTCGCCTTGCTTGATCGCCACCACCTGGGCGGTACCGCTCTTGCCGGCTATACGGTACTGGGCACCGGCAGCAGCCTTGCGCGCGGTACCACGGGCGTTGTGCATGACCTGTTCCATGCCGTGGGTGACCTTGGCCCAGTCGGACTTGTCGCGCAGCACGATGTCTTGCATCGGGTTCGGGTCCACCGGCAGTTGGCCTTCGATGGTCTTGGCCAGGTGCGGGCGGTTCCATACGCCTTTGTTGGCGATCAACGCGGTGGCCTGGGCCAGTTGCAGTGGGGTGGCCTGCATGTAGCCCTGGCCGATACCCAGAATCAGCGTCTCACCCGGGAACCAGGCCTGGCGCCGGGTGGCGCGCTTCCATTCGCGAGACGGCATCAGGCCGGGCGACTCCTCGAACATGTCGAGGGCAACCTTCTGGCCGATGCCGAACTTGTTCATGTAGCTGGACAGGCGATCGATGCCCATCTTGTGGGCAAGGTCGTAGAAATAGGTGTCATTGGAACGCATGATCGCGGTATCGAGGTCGACCCAGCCATCACCGGTGCGGTTCCAGTTGCGGTACTTGTGATCATAGTTGGGCAGTTGGTAGTAGCCGGGGTCGAACACCCGGCTGCCGGCATTGACCACTCCACTGTCGAGGCCGGCGATGGCCACCGCCGGCTTGATGGTCGAACCCGGCGGGTACAACCCGCGCAACACACGGTTGAACAGTGGCCGGTCGATCGAGTCGCGCAGTTCGGCGTAGGCCTTGAAGCTGATGCCGGTAACGAACAGGTTGGGGTCGAAACTCGGCTGGCTGACCATCGCCAGCACCTCGCCAGTGCGCGGATCCAGCGCCACCACCGCGCCACGACGGCCACCCAGGGCGGCTTCGGCAGCTTCCTGCAGCTTGATGTCCAGGCTCAGCACGATGTCCTTGCCGGGCTTGGGGTCGGTGCGTTTGAGCACGCGCAGCACGCGGCCGCGGGCGTTGGTCTCGACTTCCTCGTAACCGACCTGGCCGTGCAGGTCGTCTTCGTAGAAGCGCTCGATACCGGTCTTGCCAATATGGTGGGTGCCGCTGTAGTTGACCGGGTCGAGGGTCTTGAGCTCTTTCTCGTTGATCCGCCCCACGTAGCCGACCGAGTGGGCAAAATGCGCACCCTGCGGATAATGCCGCACCAACTGGGCAACTACCTCCACGCCTGGCAGGCGGAACTGGTTCACCGCCACCCGGGCAATCTGCTCCTCGCTCAGCTCGAACAGGATCGGCACCGGCTCGAATGGCCGTCGCCCCTGCTTCATGCGCTTCTCGAACAGTGCCCGGTCGTCCGGCGTCAATTCCAGCACTTCGACGATGTTGTCCAGCACTTCCTGCCAGTCGCCAGCACGTTCGCGGGTCATGGACAAACTGAAGCTGGGCCGGTTATCGGCGATGATCACCCCGTTGCGATCGAAGATCAGCCCACGCGTCGGCGGTATCGGCTGCACGTGCACCCGATTGTTCTCCGACAGCGTGGAGTGGTAGTCGTACTGGATGATCTGCAGGTAATACAGGCGCGCAATCAGCACGCAGATCAGCAACACGATCGCGATCGCGCCGACCACGACGCGGTTGCGCACCAGGCGGGCGTCTTTCTCATGGTCCTTGAGACGGATCGGCTGCGACATCGGACTGCTTACAGGCTCATTTGTGGTAAGGGTGCCCGGACAGCACGGTCCAGGCGCGGTAGATCTGCTCGCCGATCAGTATCCTTACCAACGGGTGCGGCAAGGTCAGCGGCGACAGCGACCAGCGTTGCTCGGCGCGCGCGCAGACCTCGGGCGCCAGCCCTTCCGGGCCACCCACCATCAAGTTCACCGTGCGCGAGTCCAGGCGCCAGCGGTCCAGCTCGGTGGCCAGCTGCTCGGTGCTCCAGGGCTTGCCATGGACCTCGAGGGTGACGATGCGCTCCCCAGGCTGCACTTTGCTCAGCATGGCTTCGCCCTCCTGACGGATCAGGCGGGCGACATCGGCATTCTTGCCACGGGTGTTCAGCGGTATTTCCACCAGCTCAAGCGACAGCTCCTGGGGCAGGCGCTTGGCATATTCATGCCAGCCTTCCTCGACCCACTTGGGCATGCGCGAGCCGACCGCGATCAGGCGCAGACGCACGACGCTTCCTTATTCCCGGTCTTTGAGCTTGTCGGTGAAGTATTCGCTGGCGTTTTCCGGGCTGTGGTGCTTGGCATCGGCAGCACGGCTCTGCTCGGCACCCATCCACAGGCGCTCCAGGTCGTAGAACTGGCGGGCGGCGGCGGTCATCATGTGCACGATGACGTCGTTCAGGTCCAGCAGCACCCAGTCGCTGTCGCCCTTGCCTTCTTCGCCCAGCGGCTGTGCGCCTTCTTTCTTGACCGTTTCACGGACCTTTTCCAGCATCGCGTTGATCTGGCGGTTGGAGGTACCGGTGGCGATGATCATGTAGTCGGTCAGGCTGTGCTTTTCACGCACGTCGATGACCTGGATGTCCTGGGCCTTGACGTCTTCCAGGGCGCTGATGGTCAGTTCGACCAGTGCTTCGCCATTGATTTTCTGCTTGCTCATATAAAACTCTTCAACTCGTTTGGATGAGGCGCCCTGAGGCACCGTCAGTTAGGGGCACGATACAGTTCATGCGCCTCGATGTAGGCCAGTACGGCGTCCGGCACCAGGAACCTCACCGACCTGCCGCTGGCCAGCAGCTGTCGGATCTGTGTAGCCGACACCGCAAGCGGTGTCTGCCAGACGAACGAAATATTCCCCGCCGGGCCGGACATGGCGGTGGGATCGCTCTCGGATCGCGCAGCCAGCAGGTTGCGCAGCTCGTCAGGGGGTTCTACGTCGGCATCCGGGCGTTGCAGCACCAGGATGTGACAGTGTTGCAGCAGCTCTTCCCAGCGGTGCCAGGCCGGCAGGCCACAGAAGGCATCCCAGCCCAGCACCAGGAACAACTGGTCGTTCGCGCCCAGTTCGGCGCGGATCGACTCCAGGGTATCGATGGTGTACGACGGCTTGTCGCGGTCCAGCTCCCGTGCATCGACACTCAGGCGCTCGACGCCCTGTACCGCTTCGCGCACCATCGCCAGGCGATCCTGCGCCGACACCTGCGGGGTGTCGCGGTGCGGCGGGCGGGCGTTGGGCAGCAGTCGCAGCTCGTCAAGCGCCATGAACTCGGCCACCTCCAGCGCGCTGCGCAGGTGGCCGATGTGCACGGGGTCGAAAGTACCGCCAAGAATGCCGATGCGCCGGACTGCCTGGGCCTTACTCAACTCAGCAGGACTCCTGGCCGCGCAGTTGGCCGTCACCGATCACCACGTACTTCTCGCACGTCAGGCCTTCAAGGCCTACCGGGCCACGGGCGTGCAGCTTGTCGGTGGAAATGCCGATTTCAGCGCCCAGGCCGTACTCGAAACCGTCGGCGAAGCAGGTCGGGGTATTGAGCATCACCGATGCCGAGTCGACCTCGGCCATGAACTGGCGAGCCTGCCCCTGGTGTTCGGTGATGATCGAGTCGGTGTGGTGAGAGCCATAGTGGTTGATGTGCTCGATCGCCTGGTCCAGGCCATCGACCACACGAACCGACAGGATCGCGTCCAGGTATTCGGTATGCCAATCGTCTTCGGTGGCCGGCTTGGCGTCGATCAGCGCGCGGGTACGTTCGCAGCCGCGCAGTTCGACGCCTTTTTCTTGAAAGCGGCGGGCCATTTCCGGCAGGAAGCCTTCGGCCACGCGCTGGTCGACCAGCAGCGTTTCCATGGCGCCGCAGATGCCATAGCGGTAGGTCTTGGCGTTGAAAGCCACGCGCCAGGCCTTGTCCAGGTCGGCGTGTTCGGCGACATAGATGTGGCAGATGCCGTCCAGGTGCTTGATCACCGGCACGCGGGCATCACGGCTGATGCGTTCGATCAGGCCACGACCACCGCGGGGGACGATGACATCGACGAACTCAGGCATGCTGATCAGCGCGCCTACCGCTTCCCGGTCGGTCGTCTCGACCACTTGCACCACTGCAGCCGGCAACCCGGCCTCGGCAAGGCCACGCTGGATGCAGGTGGCGATGGCGCGGTTGGAGTGGATGGCCTCCGACCCACCACGCAGGATGGTGGCATTGCCCGACTTCAGGCACAGGCTGGCGGCATCGATGGTCACGTTCGGGCGCGACTCGTAGATGATGCCGATGACACCCAGCGGCACGCGCATCTTGCCGACCTGGATGCCGGACGGGCGATAGCTCATGTCGCGGATGGCACCGACCGGGTCCGGCAGGCTGGCCACCTGACGCAGGCCGGTGATCATGCCGTCGATGCGCGCCGGCGTCAGGGCCAGGCGATCCAGCAGCGCCGGCTCCAAGCCGTTGGCACGGCCGGCGGCCAAGTCCAGCTCATTGGCTGCGGCAAGCTCGGCGCGTGCAGCATCCAAGGCATCGGCGGCGGCTTGCAGGGCGCGGTTCTTCTGCGCGGTGCTGGCGCGGGCGATCACCCGGGAAGCCTGGCGAGCGGCGCGACCCAAGCGGGTCATATAGTCAAGAACGGACTCAGTCATGGGTTCGGTGTCTTGGCGAAGGGGAAATCGGCTGATTATAACTGTCGCGCAGGTATACGCCCAGCGGCGGGTGGCGGATGGTCGAAAATGGTCGTTTCAATCTGTGGGTAAGTTGTAACGGCACTTATCGAAATGCCGCGCTTCAGCCTCGGTTAAGCCATTCATTGCTATCATCCGCGCCTTGACCCTAACGAACCTCCTGCATGCCAGATACAGCCCCCTGCCCTGCCCGAGCCCTGCCCGACAGCTTTTTCGACCAAGATGCCCAAGCCCTGGCCAAGGCCCTGCTGGGTAAAGTCATCCGTCACCGTCACGGCGAACTGTGGCTGGCCGCGCGAATCATCGAGACCGAGGCCTATTACCTCACCGACAAAGGCAGCCATGCATCCCTCGGCTATACCGAAAAGCGCAAGGCGCTGTTTCTCGATGGCGGGCATATCTACATGTACTACGCACGCGGCGGCGATTCGCTCAACTTCAGCGCCCAGGGCCCGGGCAACGCGGTGTTGATCAAGTCTGCCTACCCATGGGTCGATGCCATCTCCACGGCCAACAGCCTGGCGCAGATGCAACTCAACAACCCCGACGCCAGCGGCAACCTGCGCCCGCCCGAGCGGCTGTGTGCCGGGCAGACCTTGCTGTGCAGGGCCATGGGCCTGAAGGTGCCGCAGTGGGACGCCCAACGCTTCGATCCCGAACGCCTCTACGTCGAGGACTGCGGCATTGTCGTGCCCAAGGTGATCCAGGCTGCCCGCCTGGGCATTCCACATGGCCGCGACGAGCACCTGCCGTACCGCTTCGTCGACGCCGACTACGCCCGCTTCTGCACCCGGAACCCGCTGCGCCGGGGGCAAGTCGAAGGGCAAGACTTCTTCATCCATCAACAAGGAAGCTAAAGCATGGGCCAATGGCTCGACAGCCTGACCGGCTGGCTGAGCGCCAACCCACAGTGGCTTGGCGTGGCAATTTTTCTGGTGGCCTGCATCGAGTGCCTGGCCATCGCCGGTATTATCGTGCCCGGTACCGTGCTGCTGTTCGCGGTAGCCGTACTCGCCGGCAGCGGCGCCTTCACCCTGGGGGAAACCTTGCTGCTGGGGTTCCTTGGCGGCGTGCTCGGTGACGCCTTGTCCTACGCCATCGGCAAGTACTTCCACCAGAACATTCGGCGCCTGCCGCTGCTGCGCCACCATCCGGAATGGATCGGCAGCGCCGAAACCTACTTCCATCGGTATGGCATCGCCAGCCTGCTGGTAGGCCGCTTCATCGGCCCGCTGCGCCCCATGCTGCCGATGGTGGCAGGGATGTTCGACATGCCGCTGCCGCGCTTCATCGCGGTCAGCCTGGTGGCTGGCGCGGGCTGGTCGGTAGCCTACCTGCTGCCCGGCTGGGCCACGGGTGCGGCCATGCGCCTGCCCCTGCCGGAAGGCTTCTGGCTGGACGCAGGTATCATTGCGGGCACATTGGCGGTGGTCATCGGCCTGAGCCTGAGCAGCAGCATCCGCGACCAGCGCCACGGCACACGGCTGATCGCCGGCCTGAGCTTCCTGGCCCTTGCCGGCGTGTTCCTGGGTTGGCCGTATCTGCACGAGTTCGACCAAGGGGTGATGACACTGGTGCAGGAACATCGCAGCCAGGCCCTCGATGGCACAGTGGTGCTGGTAACACGTCTGGGCGACTTCCGCACCCAATTGTTCCTCGGCGGCCTGCTGACCGGCCTGTTGCTGCTCGCCCGCCAATGGCGCCATGCCATGTTCGCAGGCGGCGCGTTGATGGGCACGGCGATTGCCAATGGCACGCTGAAGTGGTTGTTCGCTCGCGCTCGGCCGGAGGTGCTGAGCGACCCACTGACCAGCTACAGCATGCCCAGCGGGCACAGCTCCGCGTCGTTTGCGTTCTTTCTGGTAATGGCGGTACTGGCAGGGCGTGGGCAGCCACCGCGCATGCGCCTGACGTGGGTGATGCTCGGTTGCATACCGGCGCTGGCGATCGCCCTGTCGCGGGTATATCTGGGGGCGCATTGGCCGACTGACATCATGGCAGGGGCCTTGCTGGCCTGCTGCGTGTGTGCGGTGAGCCTAACCCTGGTGCAGCATCATCAGCCGCTCAATGCCCTGCCGCAGCGGGTGTGGTGGCTGGTGCTGCCGGCGTGTGTCGCGTTGCTGGCTTTCTTTGCCATGCATGCGTTGCCGCAAGCGTTGCTGCGCTATCAGTATTGATCTATAGCGCCCTTATCGCCGGCAAGCCGGTGATAAGGGCGCTGCAAATGCCTCAGGCAAACAGCTCGGCCTGAATCCGCTCCAGCAGCTTCTGAATCTCCGCTAGCCGCTGCGCCGGCGAATCGATCGCCAGCAGGTCCAGCTTGTCCTCCTCCATGAACGGCAGCAGGTACGCCAGCTGATTGCTCAGTGCCTGGCGCCCATCCACCTCGCGCGGCATGTCCAGCGCTTCGACCATCGGATGCTCGCCCAGGGCCACCAGCAGTGCCAGCAGGTCATCGTCGTGCTCGGTCAGCGGGCTGTCCGGCTGCTCCGGCAACCAGTGCACCTCGCCGAGCAGCAACTGGTCCTTCTGCACCTCGGTCTGGCTCAGCTCGAAGCGCCGTACCCCTTCTACGCGAATACCCAGCAAGCCATTCTCCTGCTGGACGAAATCACGGATCTGGGCCTCGCAACCAATCGATGCGACCACCGGCGGCGCCTTGCCCACCTGCTCACCCTCAAGGATGCACACCACGCCAAAGCCGGTGCCTTGCTTCATGCACCGGCCAATCATGTCCAGGTAGCGCGCCTCGAAGATCTGCAAATCCAGCAGGCAGCCGGGAAACAGCACGGTATCAAGCGGAAACAGCGGTAGCGTCATCACAACTCCTCAAGCCACCAGGCTGACCGCCAACGGCAGGAACACCGCCGTGGCCACCCCCATCAGGCTCATCGCCAATGCAGCAAACGCGCCGCACTCGTCACTTTCCTGCAGGGCCACCGACGTACCCACGGCATGCGCGGTTACGCCCAGTGACATGCCACGTGCTTCGGGGCTGTGCACGCCGAAGCGGGTCAACAACGCGGGCCCGAAAATGGCTCCGATCACACCAGTAATCAACACGAACACGGCCGCCAGTGCCGCCACGCCGCCAATCTGCTCGGCCACCAGCATGGCAATCGGTGAGGTGACCGATTTCGGCGCCATGGTCATCAGGATCATGTGTTCAGCACCGAACCACCAGCCCAGCAGCAGGCAGCAGAGCGTGGCGAACAGGCCTCCGATTACCAGCGTAGTAAATGTCGGCCAGAACAGCTGACGGATGCGCCGCAGGTTGAGGTAGAGCGGCACTGCCAGCGCCACGGTGGCGGGGCCGAGCAGGATGTTCATGATTTCGGTGCTCTTGCGGTATTCACGGTAGTCGATACCACAGAGCAGCAGCACGGCGATCACCAGCACCATGGACACCAGCACGGGCTGCAGGAAGATCCAGCGCGTGCGCTCGTAGGCAGCCAGCACGACCTGGTACGCGCCCAGGGTAATGCCGATGCCGAACAATGGGTGGTGAACCACGGCATCCAGCGCACCTTGCCAATCGAGGATCATGGCTGTTCCTCGCGCTTGCCCTGACGGTGCATGAGCTTCTGCATCAGCACCCCAACGAACACCAGGGTAACCAGGCAGGAGATCAGCAATGCCCCCACGATGGCCCAGAAGTCGGCGGCAATGTCCTTGGCATAGACCATGACCCCAACCGCCGGCGGCACCAGCAGCAACGGCAGGTAGCGCAACAGGCTGCTGGCCGCCTCGTTCAGTGGTTTGCCCACCTCACCCCGGGCCATGAGGAAGAACAGCAACAGCAACAGGCCGATGATCGGCCCAGGCAGCATCGGCACGCACAGATGATTGATTGCCGTACCCAGCAGTTGAAACAGCACCAGCCAGGTCAAACCACGCAACAGCATAAATAACTCCTTCGGGCATGCCGGCCATTATAAGCATGCCCCGTCGATAAGCCGATATTCGCCGAAAAGCGGACATCTTGACTCAATCGATCAGCCGTGCTGATCTTGCACCTTCGTACCAAATGACAATCTGGAGAGTCGCGATGCCTTTTGTACCGGTTACCGAGCTGTCGCAGTACGTTGGAAAGGAACTGGGACGTTCCGATTGGATGAAGATCGATCAACAGCGCATCAACCTGTTCGCCGAGGCCACCGGCGATTTCCAGTTCATACATGTCGACCCGGAAAAGGCTGCGAAGACGCCGTTCGGCAGCACCATTGCCCATGGCTTTCTCACCTTGTCGCTGATACCCAAATTGATGATGGACCTGCTGGTGGTGCCTGAAGGGCTGAAAATGGTCGTTAACTACGGGCTGGACAGCGTGCGCTTCATTCAGCCCGTGAAAGTCGACAGCAACGTGCGACTGAAAGTGGACCTGGTGGAAGTGACCGAGAAGAAGCCCGGGCAGTGGTTGCTCAAGGCTACCGCGACCCTGGAGATCGAAGGCGAGGAGAAACCGGCCTACATTGCCCAGCCATTGTCGCTCTGCTTCGTTTGACCCGGCCCTCATCGCGGGCTTGCCCGCGATGACACCATCCGATATTTCCACCCCGCCAGCCATACCTCAGCCCACCCATTCTGCGGCATACTCGGTAGACCTTTTGCCCGGATTCCGACATGCGTCCTCTGCTGCCACTCGCCCTGTCCCTGATGCTTGCTGCCTGCGGTGATGGCGAAGCACTTTCGCCTCCGGATGCGCGCCTGCCAGATGGCGGTCGCTACCGCGGCCACGTGGTGGACGGCCTGCTGCAGGGCGAAGGGCGAATCGACTACCCCAATGGCAGTTGGTACGCCGGTGGTTTCAAGGATGGCCAATGGCATGGCCAGGGCGAATGGCACGGTAGCAATGGTGAAGTCTATCGCGGCCAGTTCGTCGGTGGACTGTTCCAGGGCCTGGGCGACCTGACCACGCCTGGCAGCCACTATGCCGGCACCTTCAGCCATGGCCGGCGCGATGGCGAAGGTACGCTCAAGCAGGCCGATCAAAGCTACCGCGGCCAATTCAAGGACGACCAGTACGAAGGCGCGGGCGAACTCGAAATGGCCGATGGCAGCCGTTACCAGGGCCTGTTCGCCAAGGGCAAGCCCAACGGCGCCGGGGTGCGCAGCGACGCCAGCGGTAACCAGTTCAGCGGCCGCTTCGTCGATGGCCTGCTGCAAGGCAGCGGCACCTACGACAGCGTCGATGGCGAGCAGTACATCGGCGAATTCAAGGACAACCGCCTCGAGGGCCGCGGTCGCTACGAGAATGCCGACGGCGATGTGTGGATTGGCGAGTTCAAGGACGGCTCGCTGGTCGGCGAAGGCGAAATGCTGGGCAGCGACGGCAGCCACTACAAGGGCCATTTCGTCGACTGGCGCCTGTCCGGCCAGGGCAGCTTGCAGTTACCCGATGGCAGCAAGTACATCGGCGGCTTCGATAACGATGCCTACCAGGGCCACGGCAAGCTGACCTTGGCCAATGGCATGGTCGAAAGCGGCTATTGGGTCAATGGTGTACGCGTTCGCGACCACAAAGGCATGCTGCTCCCCGACCCGCTGGACCTGGCCCTGCTCAATCAGGGCCGCCTGCTGGAAGATGCCCTGGCCCGCGTGCCCCGCTCAGCCCCACCCATCCAGCTCTACAGCCTGGTGCTGGCGGGCGACGGCCAGCAGAGCGTGTTCCTGCGCGAGGCCGACTATGTCAGCAACATGCTCAAGGTACGCTTTGGTGCCCGTGGTCAGGTCACCCTGGTCAACCACCGCGACCAGATGGCGACCCGGCCCATGGCCACCCGCGAGAGCCTGACCCGCGCCGCCCGCACCCTGGCCGAACGCAGCGGCCCGGAAGACCTGGTGTTCATCTACCTGACCAGCCACGGCAGCCAGGATCACCAACTGGTGCTCGACCAGCCGCGCCTGCAACTGGCCGACCTGACCGCCGACGAGCTGGCCAGCGCCCTAGCGCCGCTCAAAGACCGCGACAAGATAATCGTCATCTCCGCCTGCTATTCCGGTGGCTACATCGCCCCGCTGAAAGATGACCGCACCGTGATCATGACCGCCGCACGCGCCGACCGGGTATCCTTCGGCTGCTCGGAAGAAGCGGACTTCACTTATTTTGGCGATGCGCTCTTCGCCGAGGCGCTGAACCAGACCGATGACTTGAAACAGGCGTTTGAACTGGCGCGCAAGAGCGTTGCCGAACGTGAAGGAAGGGAAGGTTTCGAGGCCTCCGAGCCACAGCTCTGGGCCCCTCCCGCAGTACTGGCACATTGGCAGCGCCTGCGTCAGCAGCAAGCGGAAGAAGCCTTGCGTAATGCCGCACAAGCCAAGGCGGGGGAACAGGAAAAAACCCCCGGCAACCACTAAGCTTGTGTGTAACACAGGAGAGACATCATGTACTTGACGCCTCAGCATGTCCTGCTTGCCGGAGCAACAGGCCTTACCGGTGAACACCTGCTCGATCGCCTGCTCAACGAACCGACCATCAGCCGCGTGCTGGCGCCGACCCGTCGTCCGCTGGCCGAGCATCCGCACCTGGAGAACCCTGTCGGTGACCCTGCGGTGTTTCTCCCGCAGCTGGCTGGGCGTGTGGATATCGCCTACTGCTGCCTGGGCACCACCCTCAAGCAGGCCGGTTCGGAACAAGCGTTCCGCGCCGTCGACCTGGACATGGTGGTGGCGTTCAGCAAGCGCGCGCGGGAAATGGGCGCACGGCACCTGTTGGTGGTCAGTGCGATCGGCGCCGACCCCAAGTCATCGATCTTCTACAACCGGGTCAAGGGCGAGATGGAAGAGGCACTCAAGGCTCAGGATTGGCCGCAGTTGACCATTGTCAGGCCGTCGTTGCTGCTGGGCGAGCGTATCGAGCCGCGCCTGGGCGAGCGGCTGGCTTCACCGTTTTCGCGGCTGATGCCGGGCAAGTATCGGGGGATCGAAGCATGCACGCTGGCGCGGGCGCTGTGGCGGTTGGCGCTGGAAGAGGAAGACGGGATTCGGGTTATTGAGTCCGATGAGCTGCGCAGGCTCGGCAAGAAATAGTTACGTCTGAAAGCCCTTTCGCCGGCAGGCCGGCGAAAGGGCCTTAAAGACCACCAGTAGCCTGAAAACCAATCCCCGCTGCAGTGAGCAACGAAAGCGGCAACAATACGGTATCCAGCAACGCACTGCCCGGCAGGTCCAGCCCCGGATAAGCCGGTGCCTCGGCGCCGAAACGATCCATCGGGCAGCACCCACCGTTCATCGCATACAGGTCGAGCCGAGTACCGGCGTAAACCACCGGCGCTCCAGGCTTGTTCGCATCCAGCGTACGCACCGTGGCACAACCACTGAGCACACTGACGGCCAGCAAAGCGGCCAGCGCACGCTTCAATCATCCACCCCGAAATGGTGCTCACCCCAGCGCGGCAACATGTCCTGTGGAATGTTCAGCAGGTTGAGGATGCGCGCTACCACGAAATCGATCAGGTCATCGATGGTCTGTGGCTGGTGATAGAAGCCCGGCGCCGCTGGCAGAATCACCGCCCCCATCTGTGACAACTTGAGCATGTTCTCCAGGTGGATGGTCGACAGCGGCGCCTCACGGGGCACCAGAATGAGCTGGCGTCGTTCCTTGAGGGTCACGTCTGCCGCACGCTCGATCAGGTTGTTGCATGCGCCGGTAGCAATGGCCGACAGGGTGCCGGTGGAGCAAGGCACCACCACCATCGCCGCCGGGGCGCCGGAGCCCGAGGCCACCGGCGACATCCAGTCTTCCTTGCCATATACGCGGATCTGCCCATCGGCAGCGCCGGTGTACTCGGTCAGGAATGCCTGAATGGCCTGAGGCTTGGCCGGCAGCACCACGTCGGTTTCGGTGGACATCACCAATTGCGCGGCCTTGGAAATCAGGAAGTGCACTTCCCGGTCTTCGCGCACAAGGCAGTCGAGCAGGCGCAGGCCATACTGCGCCCCGGAGGCGCCGGTCATGGCCAGGGTAATGCGTTCCGGCCCGCTCACTTCAGGGCCTCGGCCAATTTGCCGTGCAGGCCGCCAAAGCCGCCGTTGCTCATGATCACCACATGCGTCCCCGGGCGCGCCTGGCCTTTGACCCGCTCGATGATCGCCTCGAGGCTGTCGGCTACCACACTCGGCACCTTGCACTGCGCGGCGGTGGCGGCCAAGTCCCAGCCCAGGTTGGCGGGCGCGTACCAGATCACCTGGTCGGCGTCATTGACGCTCTCCGGCAGGCCGTCGCGGTGCGCACCCAGCTTCATCGAGTTGGAGCGCGGTTCGATGATCGCGATAACCGGCGATTCGCCTATCTGCTTGCGCAGACCGTCGAGGGTGGTGGCGATCGCAGTCGGATGGTGGGCGAAGTCGTCGTAGATGGTCACGCCTTGCACATCAGCGACCTTTTCCATACGCCGCTTGACGCTCTTGAAAGCGCTCAAACCTTCGATGCCCATGGCCGGTGCCACACCCACATGGCGGGCGGCTGCCAGAGTGGCCAAAGCGTTGGCGACGTTGTGCTGGCCGGTCAACGCCCAGTCAACCACGCCCTGGGCCTGGCCCCCGAACAGCACCTCGAAACGCGAGCCGTCGGGGCTGAGCAGGCGCGCTTGCCATTGGCCGCCTTCACCGGTGGTTTGTACCGGGGTCCAGCAGCCCATGCCGATGACGCGCTCAAGGGCCTGCTCGGTAGTCGGGTGAATGACCAGGCCTTCGCTCGGAATGGTGCGCACCAAGTGGTGGAACTGCCGTTCGATCGATGCCAGGTCAGGGAAGATATCCGCATGGTCGAACTCAAGGTTGTTGAGGATCGCGGTACGCGGGTGGTAATGCACGAACTTCGAGCGCTTGTCGAAGAACGCGCTGTCGTATTCGTCGGCCTCGACCACGAAGAACGGGGTATCGCCCAAACGCGCCGACACCGAGAAGTTCTGCGGCACACCACCGATCAGGAACCCCGGGCTCATGCCGGCGTGCTCCAGCACCCAGGCCAGCATGCTGCTGGTGGTGGTCTTGCCGTGGGTGCCCGCCACCGCCAGCACCCAACGGCCCTGCAGCACATGGTCGGCCAGCCACTGCGGGCCGGAGACGTAAGGCAGGCCCTTGTTGAGAACATACTCCACCGCCGGGTTGCCCCGCGACATCGCATTACCGATCACCACCAGGTCTGGCGCCGGGTCCAGCTGGGCCGGGTCGTAGCCTTGGGTCAGCTCGATGCCCTGGGCTTGTAGCTGGGTGCTCATCGGAGGGTAGACGTTGGCGTCGGAGCCTGTGACGCGGTGGCCGAGCTCTTTGGCCAGCACCGCCAGCGAGCCCATGAAAGTGCCGCAAATACCGAGAATATGAATGTGCATGGTCGACCTCGCAAAACTTCGAGGCAGGGTAGCCCAGGAAGCGGGAAATCGCACCCGATGTTTCGTTCAGACGCCCCTGGCGATGCCGTGCTTGCGCAGTTTTCGATACAAGGTATTGCGGCTTATGCCCAAGTGCTTCGCAACGCGGGTCAGGTGCCAGTGTTTTGCTTCCAGCACGGCCAGCAGGGCGTGGCGTTCGGCATTTGCCAGCAGTACCGGCCCTATCGCCGGCAAGCCGGCTCCCACAGGGACAGTGCCTGCCTCAGGAATAGCACCTGCTTCAGCGAGAGCGCCTCCCTCAACGGCCACACCGGGCCTGTGGGAGCCGGCTTGCCGGCGATCGAGGGCAAAGCCCTCGCCAGCAGTGTTCAAGACGATTGCAGGAAGATCGGCCACTGTTATGCGGTCGTGCTCACAGAGTGCCACCAAGGTCCGCAGCACATTGCGCATCTGCCGCACGTTGCCTGGCCAGGCAAAGTCCAGCAACGCTTGCCGCGCTTTGGGCTGCAGTTCGATGGTTTGCCCCTGCGCCTCCTGACGCAGCAGGAAATCCAGCAACTGCGCCTTGTCGCTGCGCTCGCGCACTGCCGGCAATGCTACCTCCAACCCATTGAGCCGGTAGTACAGGTCCTCGCGAAAACTGCCCTGCTCCACCCGCTCCAGCAGATCCCGGTGGGTCGCGCTGACGATACGCACATCCACTGCCTGCGCCTCGCCGCCGATCGGCACCACCTGGCGCTCTTCCAGTACGCGCAGCAGGCGGGTCTGCAGGGCCAGCGGCATGTCGCCGATCTCGTCCAGCAACAGCGTGCCGCCATCGGCCTGCAACAGCTTGCCGCGCATGCCTTCCTTGCGCGCGCCGGTAAAGCTGCCGCCCCGGTAGCCGAACAGCTCGCTCTCGATCAGGCTTTCGGGGATCGACGCGCAGTTGACCGCCACGAAGGGCTTGCCGCGACGCTGACTGGCCTGATGCACAGCCTGGGCGAAAGCTTCCTTGCCGCAGCCTGTCTCGCCACGCAACAACAGCGGCACGTCGCGCTCGAAGACCCGCACGGCGCGGCGGAAGTCGTTCTGCAATGCCGGGTCCAGCAGGCAAATTCCCGGCTCCGCTTGCGGGCGCATCCGCGGCAGGCTGGCGGGCACCGACCACAGTGGCGTGCGCGGCTGGCCACGCACACTGGCGAACACCTGGCGGCCATCGTGGGTATGCAGCGGCCAAGCCGTGCTGCCGTCAGGCATCGCACGGTTGAACAACTCGTCATGGCTACAGGCAAAAAACCGCTCCAGCGGCTTGCCCAGCACGCCACCACGAATGCTGCCCAGCAGATTGAGGGCGCTCTGGTTGGCGGCGCAGATGCGGCCATCGCCGTCGAAGGCCAGCAGCCCTTCGCTGAACAAACCGACAGACTCGGCCTGCAGGTGAAAACGCAGCAGCCACTGCTGCTCGAAGTGACGCAGGAAATAACAGCTTTCGATCATTTTCGCCGAGAGGTTGACCAGGGCCATGGTGTGAAACTGGCTCTGGCGCGAAACATCCGGCCGCGCCGACGATACATCAAGCACCGCCAGCAGCTCGCCATGGGGATCGAACACTGGGCTGGCCGAACAGGTCAAACCCGTATGGCGACCTCGGAAATGTTCGTCCTGATGAATGGTCAGGGCCTGGCGCTCGACCAGGCAGGTGCCGATGCCGTTGGTACCCTCGCGGGCCTCGCTCCAGTCCGCGCCCAGCCACAGCCCGGCGCGCTCGAAGATGCGCCGCTCGCTGGGCGCGGTGACGCAATTGAGGATCACCCCACGGGCATCGGTGAGCAACACCGCATGACCGGTGCCTGAAAGCTGCTGGTGCAGGCTGTTCATTTCGCCGTTGGCGATTGTCAGCACCTGGTGCAGACGCTCGCGGCTTTCCAGCAACCGACCGTGTTCAAGCACCACCGGCGCCTCGATCACCGAAGGGTCGAGGTGATAGTCCTCCAGGCAGCGCAGCCAGGAGCGGGCTATCGAAGGGTCGCTACCAGCTTCGCCACGGGCGACGGTATGAACCTGCTGGGCATGGCGGCTGAAGTGATTGTTCTGCATTGGTTGTTGTTCTCCGCAGATAGACACTCACCCCAGCATCCTCCACCCCACCAGGCTTTGCAATGCACCGTCATCGAGCGTGTCGCAAACGGTACAGAGTGTCACTCCCCGCCGTACCAGCATCGGTACAACGACTGACCGGAGAGTACTGAACAATGACCTAAATCATTGATTCACATGAGGCTCGCCACGCTGGCCCGGCCTTTGCTCTACGCTTCTTAACTCCTCAACAAACACAATTAACCAGGAGACACACCATGCGTTATGCACATCCCGGTACCGAGGGCGCGAAGGTTTCCTTCAAGAGCCGCTACGGCAACTACATCGGTGGTGAGTTCGTAGCTCCGGTCAAGGGGCAGTACTTCGAAAACACCTCCCCGGTGAATGGCAAACTGATCGCAGAATTCCCCCGCTCCACTGCCGAAGACATCGACAAGGCCCTCGACGCCGCCCACGCCGCCGCCGACGCCTGGGGCCGCACGTCCGTCCAGGACCGCTCCAACGTGCTGCTGAAGATCGCCGACCGCATCGAGCAGAACCTCGAGGTCCTGGCCATCACCGAAACCTGGGACAACGGCAAGCCAATCCGCGAAACCCTCAACGCCGACATCCCGCTGGCCGTCGACCACTTCCGCTACTTCGCCGGCTGCATCCGCGCCCAGGAAGGCGGCGCCGCCGAGATCAACGAAAACACCGTGGCCTACCACATTCATGAGCCGCTGGGCGTGGTCGGGCAAATCATCCCGTGGAACTTCCCGATCCTGATGGCCGCCTGGAAGCTCGCCCCGGCCCTGGCCGCGGGCAACTGCGTGGTGCTCAAGCCAGCCGAGCAGACCCCGCTGGGCATCACCGTGCTGGTCGAGCTGATCGGCGACCTGCTGCCGCCGGGCGTGCTCAACGTGGTGCAAGGCTATGGCCGCGAAGCGGGCGAAGCCCTGGCCACCAGCAAGCGCATCGCCAAGATCGCCTTCACCGGCTCCACCCCGGTGGGCTCGCACATCATGAAGTGCGCCGCCGAGAACATCATCCCGTCCACCGTCGAGCTGGGCGGCAAGTCGCCGAACGTGTACTTCGAAGACATCATGCAGGCCGAGCCGAGCTTCATCGACAAGGCCGCCGAAGGCATGGTGCTGGCGTTCTTCAACCAGGGCGAAGTGTGCACCTGCCCGTCGCGTGCCCTGGTGCAGGAGTCGATCTACCCGCAGTTCATGGAAGTGGTGATGAAGAAGGTGCTGCAGATCAAGCGCGGCGACCCGCTGGACACTGACACCATGGTCGGCGCCCAGGCCTCGCAGCAGCAATTCGAGAAGATCCTGTCGTACCTGCAGATCGCCCAGGAAGAAGGCGCCGAGCTGCTGACCGGCGGTAAGGTCGAGAAGCTGGAAGGCTCGCTGGCCACCGGTTACTACATTCAGCCGACCCTGCTCAAAGGCAACAACAGAATGCGCGTGTTCCAGGAAGAAATCTTCGGCCCGGTGGTCAGCGTCACCACCTTCAAGGACGAAGCCGAAGCCCTGGCGATCGCCAACGACACCGAGTTCGGCCTCGGCGCCGGTGTGTGGACCCGCGACATCAACCGCGCCTACCGCATGGGCCGCGGCATCAAGGCTGGCCGCGTGTGGACCAACTGCTACCACCTGTACCCGGCGCATGCCGCATTCGGTGGCTACAAGAAGTCCGGCGTCGGCCGTGAAACCCACAAGATGATGCTCGACCACTACCAGCAGACCAAGAACCTGCTGGTGAGCTACGACATCAATCCGCTGGGCTTCTTCTAAACCAGGCCGGCCTGGGGCTGCCTTGCAGCCCATCGCCGGCAAGCTGGCGCCTACAGGGAGTGTTCCCCTGTGGCAGCCGGCTTGCCGGCGATAGGGCCGTTACAGCCACCCAGAACCTCTCTGGCTCGCTTCCTGCAATCCCCATCACCACGGGCCGGAACCCCTCTGGCCACCAAGAAAAAAAACAGGTGAATCTATGCCAAGCGATCATTCCGCCGGTGCGCCGGCAGGTGCATCGGTCGACTTCGAAAAAGTCGGCTCGGACTATTTCCAGCAACGTGAACTGAAAAAAGGCGCCGCCGGCTGGGTCCTGCTGGTGGGCCTGGGCGTCGCCTACGTGATCTCCGGCGACTACGCCGGCTGGAACTTCGGCCTGGCACAGGGAGGCTGGGGCGGCATGTTCCTCGCCACCTTGCTGATGGCCACCATGTACCTGTGCATGTGCTTCTCGCTGGCCGAACTGTCGTCGATGATCCCCACCGCAGGCGGCGGCTACGGCTTCGCCCGCAGTGCCTTCGGCCCATGGGGCGGGTTTCTCACCGGTACGGCGATCCTGATCGAATACGCCATCGCCCCGGCCGCCATCGCGGTGTTCATCGGCGCCTACTGCCAGTCACTGTTCGGCATCGGCGGCTGGATGATCTACCTGGCCTTCTACATCATTTTCATCGGCATCCACATCTTCGGCGTCGGTGAAGCGCTCAAGCTGATGTTCATCATCACCGCCATCGCCGCCATTGCCCTGGCGGTATTCCTGGTGAGCATGGTGCCCCATTTTGATGCAGCGAACCTGTTCGACATCGCCCAGACCGATGCAGTCGGGGCGAGCAGTTTCCTGCCATTCGGCTATGTCGGCGTGTGGGCGGCAATCCCCTACGCGATCTGGTTTTTCCTTGCGGTCGAAGGCGTGCCGCTAGCCGCCGAGGAAACCAAGAACCCGAAACGCGACCTGCCCCGCGGCCTGATCGGCGCGATGCTGGTGCTACTGGCCTTCGCCCTGCTGATCCTGGTAGTCGGCCCAGGCGGCGCCGGGGCCGAAGCACTCAAGGCCTCCGGCAACCCGCTGGTCGAGGCACTGGCCAAGGCGTACGGCGGCTCCACCTGGATGGGAGGCTTCGTGAACCTGGTCGGCCTGGCCGGCCTGATCGCCAGCTTCTTCTCGATCATCTATGCCTATTCGCGGCAGATTTTCGCACTTTCCCGTGCGGGCTACCTGCCGCGCAAATTGTCCGAAACGAACAAGAGCAAGGCGCCGGTATTGGCCCTGGTCATCCCTGGCATCATCGGCTTCGCCCTGTCGCTGACCGGCCAGGGCGACCTCTTGATCCTGGTTGCTGTGTTCGGCGCTACGCTGTCCTATGTACTGATGATGGCCGCGCATATCACCCTGCGTATTCGCCGGCCGAAGATGGAGCGCCCGTATCGCACCCCAGGTGGCATCTTCACCTCGGGCCTGGCCCTGGTGCTGGCCTGCATCGCGGTCGTGGCCGGCTTCCTGGTCGACCCACGGGTGGTGATTGGCGCGGCGGTGATCTATGCGGTACTGATTGCCTACTTTGCGTTCTACAGCCGTCATCACCTGGTGGCGGGCACACCGGAAGAGGAATTCGCCGCGATCCAGAAGGCCGAAGAGGCCCTGCACTGATCGCCGACACCCGCCGCAGGCCCACCCTGCGGCGCTCTGGAGATTCTGTATGGCAAGTTTCGTACACACGGTAGGCCACCTGGTCTACCGCTTCGACAGCCTCAAGGACGTGATGGCTAAGGCCAGCCCGGCGCGTTCCGGGGACTACCTGGCCGGCGTTGCCGCCGCCAACGACGGCGAACGCGTGGCCGCGCAAATGGCCCTGGCAAACATCCCGCTGAGCCACTTTCTCAACGAAGCACTTATTCCTTACGAAAAGGACGAGATCACACGGCTGATCATCGACAGCCACGACGCCCAGGCTTTCGCACCGGTCAGCCATCTCACCGTGGGCGGCCTGCGCGACTGGCTGCTCAGCGAGGAAGCCGACGAAGACAGCCTGCGCGCCTTGGCCCCGGGCCTGACGCCGGAAATGGCCGCTGCCGTGTCGAAGATCATGCGCGTGCAGGACCTGGTGCTGGTGGCCCAGAAAATCCGCGTGGTCACCCGTTTTCGCGGCACCATGGGCCTGCGCGGGCGCCTGTCGACACGCCTGCAGCCCAACCACCCCACCGACGAGCCCGCCGGCATCGCGGCCAGCATCCTCGACGGCCTGCTCTACGGTAATGGTGATGCCATGATCGGCATCAACCCCGCCACCGATAGCATTGCCTCGATCTGTGCCCTGCTGGAAATGCTCGATGCCATCATCCAGCGCTACGACATCCCCACCCAGGCCTGCGTGCTGACCCACGTCACCACCTCGATCGAAGCCATCAACCGAGGCGTGCCCCTGGACCTGGTATTCCAGTCGATTGCCGGCACCGAGGCCGCCAACGCCGGGTTCGGTATCAACCTGAACGTATTGCAGGAGGGCTATGAGGCGGGCCTGTCGCTCAAGCGCGGCACCCTCGGGCAAAACCTCATGTATTTCGAAACCGGCCAGGGCAGCGCCTTGTCGGCTAATGCCCATCACGGCGTCGACCAGCAAACCTGCGAAACCCGCGCCTATGCAGTGGCCCGTCATTTCAAGCCGTTTCTGGTCAACACCGTGGTCGGCTTCATCGGCCCGGAATACCTGTACAACGGCAAGCAGATCATTCGAGCCGGCCTGGAAGACCACTTCTGCGGCAAGCTGCTTGGCGTGCCGATGGGCTGTGACATCTGCTACACCAACCACGCCGAGGCCGACCAGGACGACATGGACACCCTGCTGACCCTGCTCGGTGTGGCCGGGATCAACTTCATCATGGGTATCCCCGGCTCCGACGACATCATGCTCAACTACCAGACCACCTCGTTCCATGACGCGCTGTACGCGCGCCAGACCCTGGGCCTCAAGCCCGGGCCGGAATTTGAAGCCTGGCTGCAGCGCACCGGTATCTTCACCCAGGCCGACGGCCGGATTCGCTTCGGCGACAACCTGCCGCCGGCGTTCCGCCAGGCTTTGGCTCAGTTGGCATAGAGGTGATCATGGACCATCGCACCCCCACCCCCGAAAACCCTTGGCTGGCCCTGCGCAACCTGACCCCGGCACGTATCGCCCTGGGCCGCAGCGGCATCAGCCTGCCGACCGGCGCGCAACTGGACTTCCAGTTCGCCCACGCCCAGGCACGTGATGCCGTGCACCTGCCGTTCGACCATGCAGCGCTTACCGAGCAATTGAAGGATCGCGGCCGTGACAGCCTAGTGCTGCACAGCGCCGCCAGCGACCGCCACCAATACCTGCAACGTCCTGACCTGGGCCGGCGGCTGAATGACGCGTCGGCCGAACAGTTGCGTCAGCATGCCCAGGCCAACCCCGGTGGCTTCGACCTGGCCATCGTGGTCGCCGACGGCCTCTCTGCACTGGCCGTGCACCGCCACACCCTACCGTTTCTGAGCCGCTTCGAAGAACAGGCGGCCGCCGATGGCTGGACCAGCGCCCCGGTGGTGCTGGTAGAACAAGGCCGGGTGGCCGTGGGCGATGAGGTGGGCGAGCTGCTCGGCGCGCGGATGACTGTAATGCTGATCGGCGAACGGCCCGGCTTGAGTTCACCCGACAGTCTTGGCCTGTACTTCACCTATGGCCCCAAGGTCGGCCTGACCGATGCGTACCGCAACTGCATTTCCAACGTGCGCCTGGAAGGCCTGAGCTACGGCATGGCCGCCCACCGTCTGCTGTACTTGATGCGTGAGGCCTGTCGGCGGCAGTTGTCCGGGGTGAATCTGAAGGATGAAGCCGAGGTCCATACACTCGACAGTGAAAACACGGCCAATCAAAAAGGAAACTTCCTGCTCGGCGACCGGTAAACAACATGTCATGGAAGGCGGATTGCGCTTCTGGCCAGCATTCGGCAGCATGCGCTTGAAAGCTTGCTGGCATTCCGCTGTTTCCCCAAATGGACTCTGAGGGCCACACATGCGCATCATCAAGGCAAATCTGGAACACCTCGACCTGCTCACTCCGCTGTTCGTCAGATACCGCGAGTTCTATGGGCAGTTACCTTATCCAGACAGTTCGCGCAGCTTCCTGGAAAAACGCCTGAAACGTGACGAATCCGTGATTTACCTGGCAATGCCGGAAGATGACGATGGCAAACTGCTCGGTTTCTGCCAGTTGTATCCAAGCTTTTCGTCGCTTTCACTCAAACGGGTGTGGATTCTCAACGATATCTTCGTGGCCGAAGATTCGCGGCGCATGCTGGTGGCTGACCACCTGATTCGCGAGGCCAAGAAAATGGCCCGCGAGACCCAGGCGGTGCGCATGCGTGTATCGACCAGTGCCAACAACGAGGTGGCGCGCAAGACATACGAATCCATCGGGTTTCGCAAGGATACCGAGTTCGAGAGTTATATCTTGCCGATTACCCCGGACTGATCTGAACCGCCCTCTCGCGGATAAATCCGCTCCTACAGGATCGCGGCGTCTGAGGAGCGGATTCATCCGCGAGAGGCTGGCACAGGTAAATCTCCAGTAACCCCCCGCTACAATCTCTCCGGGCACGACTCGGACTTAGCCGTATAATGCTCCCTCCTGACATGTGTGAAAATTTACCCTCCCGCAGGTCCGCGTGCCCGTAGCTGCGGGTCAAGAACACAGGTGCTGTACATGGATTTCAACCCGCTGGACCTCATCCTGCATCTCGATGCTTATCTCGATCTGCTGGTCACCAACTACGGCCCCTGGATCTACGCCATCCTGTTCACCGTGATCTTCTGCGAAACCGGCCTGGTGGTGATGCCGTTCCTGCCGGGCGATTCGCTGCTGTTCATTGCCGGTGCCGTGGCCGCCGGCGGCGGCATGGACCCAGTACTGCTGGCAGGCTTGCTGATGGCCGCAGCGATCATGGGTGACAGCACCAACTACGTGATCGGGCGAACAGCGGGTGAACGACTGTTCAACAACCCGAACTCGAAGATCTTCCGCCGCGACTACCTGCAGCGAACCCACGACTTCTACGACCGCCACGGCGGCAAGACCGTGACCCTGGCGCGCTTCCTGCCGATCCTGCGCACCTTCGCGCCGTTCGTCGCCGGCATTGCCCACATGCACTACCCGCGCTTCCTGGCCTTCAGCGTCGCAGGTTCCATACTGTGGGTCGGTGGCCTGGTCACCCTGGGCTACTTCTTCGGTAACGTGCCGTTCATCAAGCAGCATCTGTCGCTGATGGTGGTCGGCATCATCTTCCTGTCGCTGTTCCCGATGGTCCTGGGCCTGCTGCGTGGGCGCCTGAGCCGCACGGCCAAGGCCCACTGACAGCGCGCATGTGGTCGTTCAGCGCCTGGCGGCGCAAGCGCACCCTGGCGCGCTACCCGATCGAGCCTCGGCAATGGCAGGTGCTTCGCGAGCGCCTGCCCATTCTCGATGGCATCAGCGATGCAGAAGACCGCTGGCTGCGTGAAGCCTGCATCCTGTTTCTGCTCGACAAGCACCTGACCACCCTGCCCGGCGTCGAGCTGGACGACGAGCAGCGCCTGTTCCTTGCCGCCCAGGCGCAATTGCCGCTACTGCACCTGGGCGAGCTCAACTGGTACCAGGGCTTCCACGAGATCATCCTCTACCCCGACGACTTCAAGAGCCCCCAGCGCCACCGCGACGCCAGTGGCGTGGAGCATGTATGGGACGCCGAGCACAGCGGCGAGGCCTGGCAACAGGGCCCGGTGATCCTGGCCTGGGCGGGGGTACTGGCCAGCGGTGGATGGGAAGCCTACAACCTGGTGATCCATGAGCTGGCACACAAGCTCGACATGCTCAACGGCGATGCCAATGGTTTGCCGCCGCTGCACAGCGACATGCACGTTGAGGCCTGGGCCAGCGCCATGCAGCAGGCCTACGATGACCTCAACCGCCAGCTCGATGCCGACCCCGACGCTGAAACCGCCATCGACCCCTACGCGGCGGAAAACCCGGCGGAGTTCTTCGCCGTCACCAGCGAATACTTCTTCAGCGCACCCGATCTGCTGCAGCAGGCTTATCCACAGGTGTACCAGCAACTGGCGCTGTTCTATCGCCAAGACCCTTTGGCACGCCTCACGCAGTTGCAGGCCGAGCACCCGGACTACCGCCAAAGCCACGCCTGATGCGCCCGCGCATCAGGTCGGGCGTGGCATGGCCTGGCGGAATGTGCCTATAATCGCCGCCACTTTTTTGATCAAACACGGGGGCACTGCCCAATGAGCTACAGCAAGATTCCGGCTGGCAAAGACCTGCCGAACGACATCTACGTCGCCATCGAGATCCCGGCCAACCACGCGCCGATCAAGTACGAAATCGACAAGGACAGCGACACCCTGTTCGTTGACCGTTTCATGGCCACCCCGATGTTCTACCCGGCCAACTACGGCTTCATCCCGAACACCCTGGCCGACGACGGTGATCCGCTGGACGTGCTGGTCGTGACCCCGTACCCGGTTGCCCCAGGCTCGGTCATCCGCGCCCGCCCGGTTGGCGTACTGAACATGACCGACGATGGCGGCGGCGACGCCAAGGTCATCGCCGTACCGCACGACAAACTGTCGCAGCTGTATGTTGACGTGAAGGAATACACCGACCTGCCAGCCCTGCTGATCCAGCAGATCGAGCACTTCTTCGCGAACTACAAAGATCTCGAAAAAGGCAAGTGGGTCAAGATCGAAGGCTGGGAAGGCGCCGACGCCGCCCGCGCCGCGATCACCAAATCGGTCGCTGCCTACAAAGGCTGATAGCGATTGCACAAAGAACCCGCTTCGGCGGGTTTTTTTGTGGGCGTCGACTGGACGGTAAAAAATCCTACAGCGTCCTACGCCAATTACCTACAACAAGGCTGTTTTCGTACATTTCCCATCAACATCAGGTTCATTTCCCTACCGAAGCGCGGCCGCTAGACTCGGCCTCATGAAAACGTCCGGTGACCGCCTAAAGGCCCTGCTCCACGAATGCGGCCTGACCCCTTCCGACTTCGCCGCCCAGCGGCGCGTCACGCCTCAGCACGTCAACAACTGGTTTCGACGCGGCATTCCTCTGACTCGCCTCGACGAGATTGCCGACCTGTTCTGTGTACACAGGCGTTGGCTGCGCTGCGGCGAAGGCCCCAAGCACCCCAGCTCGATCCTGCGGGTGGACGCCTCCCAGCCCGAGCCGGTTTCGACACGCTCACTGTCGAAGCACGACGGCCGGCAGTTGCAAGTACCGTTTCACGAAGTACGCGAAGGCCGCCTCGCGCCCCTCGACGGGCATTGTCTGCGCCTGCCCACGCAAGCCCTCAAGGCACTCGGTGTCGCGCCTGGCAATGCCATCAGCCTGGCAATGCCCGCCAGCAACATGTCACCGTGGATACCCCGCGAAGCGATCCTGGCCATCGACCTGAGCCAGACCCGAGTGTTTGACGGTGAAACCTATGCCCTGCTACACAACGGCATACTCAGAGTGCATAGCCTGAGCCGTGGCCACAATGACACCCTGTGCCTGCACAGCAACGACCGCCACAACTACCCAGTGGAGCGTTTCACCCGCGCCCAGCGCCACGACCAACGCCTGGAAATCCTCGGTTGGGTGTTCCATTGGTCGCATTATCGCCACCGGCGCCCCGGCTGAAACACCCTGTGCCATTTTTTGCTGGGCAACCTGTGCTCGCCTCTGTATGCTACGCGGCACATTCAGCCCCGGCCGGCACAAGCCGCGATCCAGAGGGCTCGGCAACACTCCATACGAGCGTTCGCCATCTCTTTCAGGCCCTTGTTGGCCACACAGTTAAGGCGGTTGCGGCTTACCATAAATTAGTCGGAAGCGTCCCCGAGAAGCCGGCCACAAGCCGGCTTTTTAATGCCCGCAGAACACACCAAGAGCCGCACTTGCCCCTGCGCCAGCACAGTGGGATGATTCGTAATTGATACGAATTCTCATTCAAGGCTTCTCCGTGCCCACCCATCTGCTGCTCGCCGAAGACGACATCAACCTGCGCCAGGACTTGGAACGCCATTTCCTCGACCGCGGCTTTCGGGTTCACGCCTGCGCCACCGGCACGCAGGCCCTCAACGCTACGCAACAGCAGCGCTTCGACCTCGTGTTGCTGGACATCATGCTGCCGGGCATCGATGGCCTGAGCCTGCTTGACGAACTGCGCCGCCAGCAGGCCGTGCCGGTGATGCTGATGTCGGCCCTGGGCGCCGAGCAAGACCGCATCAGCGGCTTCACCCGCGGTGCCGATGATTACCTGCCCAAACCCTTCAGCCTTGCCGAGCTGAATGCGCGCATGGACGCCCTGCTGCGTCGGGTCGCCCTAGACCGGCAACCGGCCAGGCCGCCCAGCGAAGGTTCGGTCACACTCGACCCGGATCGCCAGGATGTCACTCACCACGGCAAGGACGCCGGCCTGACCGGCTCCGAATATCGCCTGCTGGCCACCCTGCATGCGCACCCTGGCGAAGCGCTTAGCAAAGCGTTTCTCTACCAGACCGTGCTGCACCGGGCCTATACCCGCCTGGACCGCGGCCTGGATGTGCACGTCTGCAACCTGCGCCGCAAGCTTGCCGACATCGGCGCCCAGCACCTGCAGATCCAGGCTGTGCGCGGCCAGGGCTACATCCTGGTGAACACGGAAGTCAACTGATGCGCCGTCACCCACTACTTTGGAAGCTCGCGATACTGCAGGTTGGCTTCTGTCTGCTGCTGACCTGGTTGATTTGGACCTGGGGGCTTTCGGTAGAGCGCAGCACCTACTTCCTCACCCCAGCCGACCAAGGCTATCTCGCACGCTATGCACAACAGGCCGAAGACGCCTGGCGCAGCGGTGGCGCCGCAGGTGCCGAGGCCTATCGTCGGCAGCTCGAACAGGCCGAAGACACCTGGGTGGCGCTGATCGGCCCACGCCTGGAAAGCCTCGGTACTGCGCCGCTAAGCGCCGAGGAGGCCAGCCACCTGACCTTCATGCGCAAGCTCGACTGGCCCATGAGCCGGCGGCTGCAGGACGAACTGCCCTATGTCAGCATTGCCTTCCCCCAGCGGCCGCAAGACGGTCGCCTGGTCATCCAGTTACCCGAGCGCCTGCTGCCATCCGGCCTCACCCCATGGACCCACGTCATCACCCACGGGGTCGCCCCCGCGCTGCTCGCACTGCTGATGGGCCTGGCTCTGTATCGCCATCTGGTGGCACCGCTGAACCGTCTGCGCGACCGCGCTGACGCCTTGCGCGCCGATGATCTGGAAAGCCCTGGCCTACCGCTGCAAGAACGCCGCGACGAACTGGGCGAACTGGCTCAGGCCTTCGAGCACATGGCCGGCCGACTGCGCCAGAGCCTGGAGCAGCAACGGCTGTTGCTGCGTACCTTGTCCCACGAATTGCGCACGCCCCTGGCTCGCCTGCGCATCGCTCACGACAGCGGCCTGCCACCGGCGCAGCTGCGCGAGCGCCTGGACCGTGAAGTCGATGACATGCAGAAGCTGCTGGAAGACACCCTCGACCTGGCCTGGATGGACACCGAACAGCCGCAACTTGCGACCGAGCCGGTGCTGGTGCTATCGGTGTGGGAAGCCCTGTGCCAGGACAGTTGCTTCGAGAGTGGATGGGAGTACGCGCGCCTGCCTTGCTCGCTGGGCACCGATTGCGTGGTGCTGGCTCATCTCGACAGCCTGGCCCAGGCCCTGGAAAACCTGCTGCGCAATGCCATCCGCCATTCGCCAGATGGCGGCCGGGTCCGCCTGGATGGCTGGCGTGAGGACGGCTACTGGCACCTTCGCCTCAGCGACCAAGGCCCCGGTGTGCCCCATGATCAGCTGGAGGGCATCTTCCAGCCTTACCAGCGCCTCGCCGGCAGTGGCGCCGGCTTCGGCCTGGGCCTGGCCATCGCTCGCCGTGCCGTCGAACTGCAGGGCGGCAAGCTGTGGGCCAGCAACGGTCATCCAGGCCTGTGCCTGCATCTGTTGCTGCCGAGTGCTGGCAAATGTTTAGAAAGTTAATGAGCTTTACTCTCAATTGGGAGTAATTATCATCCACGATCTCTAGCCTACCGCCTGTTGTCCCGGAGATCGATGATGTCGCCCCGCCCGCTGCCTTTCGCCCCCTTTCTGTTGCTGTCCAGTTGCCTGCTGAGCAGCGCCGTGCAAGCCGCTACCGACCAGCCCGCGCCCATTGAGCTGGAAAGCCAGAACGTTGTGGCTACTGCACTGGAGGAAACCAAGCAGGCGCCGGGCGTTTCCATCATCACCGCCGAAGACATCAAGAAACGCCCACCGGCCAATGACCTGTCGCAGATCATCCGCACCATGCCCGGCGTCAACCTGACCGGCAACTCCACCAGCGGCCAACGCGGCAACAACCGGCAGATCGACATTCGCGGCATGGGCCCGGAGAACACCTTGATCCTGGTCGATGGCAAACCCGTCAGCAGCCGCAGCTCGGTACGCTACGGCTGGCGCGGCGAGCGTGACTCGCGCGGTGATACCAACTGGGTACCGGCCGACCAGGTCGAGCGCATCGAAGTCATCCGTGGCCCGGCCGCGGCCCGCTATGGCTCCGGCGCCATGGGCGGGGTGGTGAACATCATCACCAAGCAGGCCTCTGGCGAAACCCATGGCAACATGACCGTGTACCAGAACTTCCCTCAGCACGGTGATGAAGGTGCCACCAAGCGTGTGAGCTTCGGCCTCAACGGCCCGCTCACCGACGCCCTCAGCTACCGCGTCTACGGCAACGTCGCCAAGACCGACTCGGATGACTGGGACATCAACGCCGGCCACGAATCAGCACGCACCGGCAACCAGGCCGGCACCCTGCCCGCCGGTCGCGAAGGGGTGCGCAACAAGGATGTCAACGGCCTGCTGAGCTGGCGCCTGACGCCTGAGCAAACCCTTGAATTCGAAGCCGGCTTCAGCCGCCAGGGCAACATCTACACCGGTGATACCCAGAACACCAACTCCAATGCCAACGTGAAAAACATGCTGGGCAAGGAGACCAACATCCTCTACCGCGAGAACTTTGCCCTCACCCATCGCGGCGACTGGGATTTCGGCAGCACCATGGCCTTCCTGCAATACGAAAAGACCCGCAACCAGCGCATCAACGAGGGCCTGGCCGGCGGCACCGAAGGTATCTTCAGCAATACCGATTTCTACACCTCGACCCTGCGCGACCTGACTGCCCACGGCGAGCTGAACCTGCCGCTGCACGCCTGGCGCGACCAGACCCTGACCCTGGGCAGTGAATGGACCCAGCAAAAACTCGACGACCCCAGCGCCAACACCCAGAGCACCAGTGAAGGCGGTGCCGTCGATGGTCTGACCAGCAGCGGCCGTGACACGCGTTCGCAAGCACAGATCTTCTCGCTGTTCGCCGAAGACAACATCGAGCTCCTGCCCGGCACCATGCTCACCCCGGCCCTGCGTTTCGACCACCACAGCATCGTCGGCGACAACTGGAGCCCGTCGCTCAACCTGTCCCACGCGCTGACCGACACCCTCACCCTGAAGGCCGGTATCGCCCGTGCCTACAAGGCGCCTAACCTGTATCAGCTCAATTCCGATTACCTGCTCTACAGCCGCGGCCAGGGCTGCTACGGGCAAAGCACCAGCTGCTACTTGCAAGGCAACGATAACCTCAAAGCCGAAACCAGCATTAACAAGGAACTGGGCATTGAGTACCAGCGTGACGGCTGGGTAGCTGGCCTGACGTACTTTCGCAACGACTACAAGAACAAGATCGACTCTGGCCTGAGCCCGATCGGCAGCGCCAGCGGCGGTACCGGCAGCTATGCCAATGCGGCGATCTACCAGTGGGAGAACATCCCCAAGGCTGTGGTCGAGGGCCTGGAAGGTACCCTGACCATCCCGCTGACCGAGCAGCTGAAGTGGAGCAACAACCTCACCTACATGCTGCAGTCGAAGAACAAGCAAACCGGGGAGACCCTGTCGGTTACCCCGGCCTACACCCTCAACTCTATGCTCGACTGGCAGGCCAGCGATGACCTTTCGCTGCAGTTGAGCGTGGCCTGGTACGGCAAGCAGAAGCCGAAGAAGTACGACTACCACGGCGAGCGTGTCACCGGCTCGTCCAACGACCAGCTGGCGCCTTACGCCTTGGTTGGCGCCAGCGGCACCTATGCCATCAGCAAGAACCTGAGCCTGACCGCCGGCATCGACAACCTGTTCGACAAGCGTCTGTTCCGGGCCGGCAATGCCCAGGGCGTAAATGGCATCGAAGGTGCCGGCGCGGCCACCTACAACGAACCGGGCCGTACCTTGTACACCAGCCTGACCGCGTCGTTCTGACCTCATGATGAGAACCGCCCGATGAGCAAGATGCCTCTGTACCTGGCCTTGGCACTGGCCCTCACCGCGCCGGCTGCCCTGGCGCAGCCGGCGCGTGAGCAGAAGATGGACACCTCACTGTTACAGCGCCACGACCTCGCCTACCGCTTCAGCCAGCTCGACCTGGATTCAGCGGATGGCCAGCGCCATTACCGGCTGTGGATCGGCAAGCCGGATCGCCCGGCGCCTGCCGCCGGTTATCCGGTGCTGTGGATGCTCGACGGCAATGCCGCGCTGGGCGCCCTGGACAGCGAACAGCTACGCCAACTCGCCGCGGGCCAGGCTCCGTTGCTGGTGGCGGTGGGTTATCAGACCGAGCAACGCATCGAACGGGCCGGGCGTACCCTCGACTACACCCCGGCACTGACGGGGCAATCCGAGCAGCGCGACCCGCTGACCGGCCAGCCCAGTGGTGGCGTGGATGCGTTCCTGGATCTGCTGACCCAGCGCATGCGGCCGATGGTAGCCGAAGTGGCACCGATCGATTTGCAACGCCAGACGCTGTGGGGGCACTCCTACGGGGGGCTGGCGGTATTGCATACGTTGTTCACACGGCCAGGCGCGTTCAGCGATTACGCGGCGGCCAGCCCTTCTTTGTGGTGGCACGACGGCGCGATCGTGCGCGAGGTGCAAGGGCTGCAGCAGCGCTTGGGTGGCAGCCGGCCACGGTTGCTGCTGATGCGCGGTGGCGAGGAACCGGCGAATCCGCGGACGCCGGTGAAAGGGGATGTGGAGCGGCCTGCGCGGGAGCTGGTTGCCGACCTGGGCAAGGTGCCGGGGTTGCAGGTGCGCTTCGAGCGGTTCGAAGGATTGGGGCATGGGCCGATGTTGCCGGCTTCGTTGAAGAAGGTGGTTGAAGATTTGTCCCGATAACGCTGCATCCATTGCATCACACTGAAGGGGCGAGAAAAATCTGGCCCCTACTCGACCATCAGAAATGGCCCATAGCCATCATCCAGAAATATTGGTAAATTTCACATTCGCCTTCTCTCGCAATCATGGATGAATAATGCGCGACAAATACCACTACGATGTCCAGATAAAATTCAGCAACATCAAAAAAGAAGAAAACCTTTTCTCTGGATCCATCGAATACAACGGCGGCGGGTCTTATATGGACCAGTTGCATATCACAAGCAGCAGCATCTCGATCACCTGCATTCGCGCATCCAAGATAGACTTGGACGGGGCATTCAACAATTACCAAAGCGCGCTGTATGGACAGATCACAAAATCCATCTTTTTCTACATCTGCCGTAAACAGTCAATTCCGGAAATAGCCTCAATAAAGGTATCAGCCAGTTACCGTAACAAATCAGTAGACGAGAAGAGCATTGGCGATGCTGACTTCAAAAGCCACGCCCAGCTTACGTCCAAATTCCTATCCGACTTCGAACCTGATCCGCTCAAGGAAATTCTCGGAGAGTCGGAAAAAAGCACAGGACTGCTAAAAGCTGTCTCTCACCTGACGCGTTCAAAAACCAAAGCCGATGCCTACGACCGCTTTGATTCTCTGTGGAAGTCGTTCAACGCCCTCTATCGAGTCATCTCCAAAAAAACCAGTGACCATGAGTGCCAACGGGAAACCCGATCCTTCATCATTGGCCATACCAGCGCTTCTGAATCCTCTGTCAAACTCGTAAAAAGCATGACCGGCGCACAATTACGCAACAAGGTTCGCTGGCGACAACTTATTCTCAACGATTACGATACCCCAAAAAAAACAGAAGCCTTCAAAGACTTCATACTGAGATATACGGATGCCAGGCTCATGCATGTCTTTAAAGAGACCCTACCGTATCGTAAGGACTACCTCACAAAAGCTGGATATATCGGCACAGTAACAGCACACATAGACAAACATTTAAAAGCAGACATTCAAGATGATCAGCAGCTCATTGTGGCGCTGTGCATCAAGTACGGATATTTTGTAAGAAACAAGTCCGCTCATGGCGAACGACTTGACAGAATCATTGGCCTGAGCAACAAAGAGGTCGCTGAAGTCAAGTGGCTAAGCAACCTCCTGGAATCTCTGATCATTGACCTCGTAAACGCCAACGACCTTTATTAGAAGCCGTGCAATTCACGATCGGACATGCCCTCAAGATCAAGCGATACCGCCGAAGGTCGTAGGCCGGCGGGTTGCCAGCGGGGTGGCACCGTGCGGTATGCTTGGCCGGTCTTCAGGGCGGGGTGAAAGTCCCCACCGGCGGTAAATCGAAAGATGAGCCCGCGAGCGCCCCGGCCATGCCGGGGGTCAGCAGATCTGGTGCGACTCCAGAGCCGACGGTCATAGTCCGGATGAAAGAAGGCGTCAGGCAGGGGCCATTCGGGCGCCCCTGCGCGCGCATTTTGATCGCCCCGAGACGTTCATCGATCAATCACGAGGAGCGTTTCATGTCCACCCAATACCCGCAATTCCCCAATGTGTCCGCCGCCATCGCCGCTTTCCAGGCAGGCCGCCCTGTGCTGCTGCTCGACGATGACGACCGCGAGGATGAAGCGGACATCGTTGCTGCCGCAGAAAACCTCTCGCTGCAGACCATGGCCATGATGATCCGCGACTGCAGCGGCATCGTCTGCCTGTGCCTGGACGAGGCCACCGTCGACGCCTTGCAGCTGGCGCCCATGGTGCAGAACAACCAGGCCCGGCATGGCACTGGCTTCACCGTCACCATCGAAGCGGCCGAGGGCGTGAGCACTGGCGTGTCTGCCCAGGACCGCATCACCACCATCGAGGCCGCGCTGCGTTCGACCGCCGAACAGCGCCACATCGTCAGCCCGGGCCATGTGTTCCCGCTACGCGCGCGCAATGGCGGGGTACTGACCCGTCGCGGCCATACCGAAGGCTCGGTGGACCTGGCGCGCCTGGCCGGGCTGCGGCCGGCGGCGGTGCTGTGCGAGCTGATAAACCCGGATGGCAGCATGGCCCGCGGCGAGCAGGTGGCGGTGTATGCGCGGCAGTACAACCTGCCAGTACTGACCATCGAGGAATTGGCACGCTATCGTGAGGCGATGGTGGCGCGGGAAGCGGTGCCTGCCTGATGACTCTATCGCCGGCAAGCCGGCTCCCACACTGTCAGCAGCGCTGCTGTACCTGTGGGAGCCGGCTTGCCGGCGATGAGGCCGGAAAATCCACCCCCAAGTTTGCTCCCCCCGCCCCGCTCTGCTAGTGTCGCGCCGTTCTGACCAGCCACAGAGACCCGTCGCCATGGCCCGCAAAAAAGCCTCCATCGATTTCGAGCAATCCCTCGCCGACCTGCAAGCCCTGGTCGAGCGCCTGGAGAACGGCGAGTTGTCGCTGGAAGACTCGCTGGCCGCCTTCGAGCAGGGCATTGCCCTGACCCGCGATTGCCAAGGCGCCCTGGCCCAGGCCGAGCAGAAGGTGCAGATCCTTCTGGAGCGCGACGGCGAGCTCGCCGCGCAGCCCTTCGATGCGGAGCCTGAAGCATGATCAGCGCGTACCAGGCCAGCAGCCAGGCGCGTGTCGACGCGGCCCTCGAACCCCTGTTCATCGCCCCGTCCAAGGAGCTCGAGCGGCTGTATGCCGCCATGCGCTACAGCGTGATGAACGGTGGCAAGCGAGTGCGCCCACTGCTCGCCTACGCGGCCTGCGAAGCCCTGGGCGTACCAGCCGAGCAGGCCAATGGCGCCGCCTGCGCGGTAGAGCTGATCCATGCCTATTCGTTGGTGCATGACGACCTGCCGGCCATGGACGACGACGACCTGCGCCGCGGCCAACCGACCACCCACAAAGCCTTCGACGAAGCCTGCGCGATCCTCGCCGGTGATGGCCTTCAGAGCCTGGCCTTCAGCGCCCTGCTCGACCCACGTCTGAGCCCACAAACCGATGCCATCCGCCTGGCCATGGTCCAGGCACTGGCCAAGGCGGCAGGCCCGGCCGGCATGGTCGGCGGCCAGGCTATCGACTTGGGTTCAGTGGGGCTGAAGCTGGACCAGCAGGCACTGGAATACATGCATCGGCACAAGACCGGTGCGCTGATCGAGGCCAGCGTGCGCCTCGGCGCCCTGGCCAGCGGCCGCGCCGAACAACCGCAACTGGATGCCCTGCAGACCTATGCCCAAGCGATCGGCCTGGCGTTCCAGGTGCAGGACGATATCCTCGACGTGGAAAGCGACACCGCCACCCTCGGCAAGCGCCAGGGTGCTGACGTTGCCCGCGACAAACCGACCTACCCGGCCCTGCTCGGGCTGGAAGCAGCCAAGGCCTATGCGATCGAACTGCGCGACCAGGCGCTGGTCGCACTGCAAGGGTTTGGTGAAAACGCCGAGCCGCTGCGGGCGTTGGCGCGCTATATCGTCGAGCGGCGTCATTGATTGGGGCCGCTTTGCGGCCCATCGCCGGCAAGCCGGTTCCCACAAGGATCTTCGCCGCCAGTGTGGGAGCCGGCTTGCCGGCGATGGGCTGCAAGGCAGCCCCATTCCACCCCTGTCTGAATGGGCAGTATTTCCCACAATGGGGTAAACTGCCGCGTCTTAAACATCCATAACGACTCGCCTGATGCCCACGACGTTTCAAGAGATCCCCCGCGAACGCCCGGTCACGCCGTTGCTCGACCGCGCTGACACGCCTGCCGGCCTGCGCCGGTTGGCCGAAGCCGACCTGGAGACCCTGGCCGACGAATTGCGCCAGGAGTTGCTCTATACCGTTGGTCAGACCGGTGGGCATTTCGGCGCCGGCCTGGGCGTCATCGAGCTGACGATCGCCCTGCACTACGTCTTCGATACCCCGGACGACCGGTTGGTGTGGGATGTAGGCCATCAGGCGTACCCGCACAAGATCCTCACCGGCCGCCGCAACCGCATGCTGACCCTGCGCCAGAAGGACGGCATCGCCGCCTTCCCGCGCCGCAGCGAAAGCGAGTACGACACCTTTGGCGTCGGGCACTCCAGCACCTCGATCAGTGCTGCCTTGGGCATGGCCATCGCCGCCCGCCTGCAGAACAGCGCGCGCAAATCGATCGCAGTGATCGGCGACGGCGCTCTCACCGCCGGCATGGCCTTCGAGGCGTTGAACCACGCCCAGGAAGTGGACGCCAACATGCTGGTGATCCTCAACGACAACGACATGTCGATTTCGCGCAACGTCGGCGGCCTGTCCAATTACCTGGCCAAGATCCTCTCCAGCCGCACCTACTCGAGCATGCGCGAAGGCAGCAAGAAAGTGCTGTCGCGCCTGCCAGGTGCGTGGGAGATCGCCCGCCGCACCGAGGAATACGCCAAGGGCATGCTGGCCCCCGGCACCCTGTTCGAAGAGTTGGGCTGGAACTACATCGGCCCGATCGACGGCCACGACCTGCCGACCATGATCGCCACCCTGCGCAACATGCGTGACCTCAAGGGCCCGCAGTTCCTGCACGTGGTGACCAAGAAGGGCAAGGGCTTCGCCCCGGCCGAGATCGACCCGATCGGCTACCACGCCATCACCAAGCTCGAGCCTGCCGACAAGCCTGCCGCACCGAAGAAGCCCAGCGGGCCGAAGTACTCTTCGGTGTTCGGCCAGTGGCTGTGCGACATGGCTGCCGCCGACAATCGCCTGGTGGGCATCACTCCAGCCATGAAAGAAGGCTCCGACCTGGTCGCCTTCAGCGAACGCTACCCGCAGCGCTACTTCGACGTGGCGATTGCCGAGCAGCACGCCGTCACCCTCGCCGCGGGGATGGCGTGCGAAGGCAGCAAGCCGGTGGTGGCGATCTACTCGACCTTCCTGCAGCGCGCCTACGACCAGCTGATCCACGACGTGGCGGTGCAGAACCTCGACGTGCTGTTCGCCATCGACCGTGCCGGCCTGGTTGGCGAAGACGGCCCGACCCACGCTGGCAGCTACGACCTGTCGTACCTGCGTTGCATCCCCGGCATGCTGGTGATGACGCCGAGCGACGAGAACGAACTGCGCAAGATGCTCAGCACCGGCCACCTGTACAACGGCCCGGCGGCCGTGCGCTACCCGCGTGGCACCGGCCCCAATGCGCCGATCAGCGGCGACCTGGAACCGCTGGAAATCGGCAAGGGCGTGGTTCGTCGCCAGGGCGAGAAAGTGGCCCTGCTGGTGTTTGGCGTGCAATTGGCCGAGGCCCTTCAAGTGGCCGAGCAGATCAACGCCACGGTGGTCGACATGCGCTTCGTCAAGCCACTGGACGAGGCGCTGGTGCTGGAACTGGCCGGCAGCCATGAGCTGCTGGTGACCATTGAAGAGAACGCCATCATGGGCGGTGCCGGCGCTGCCGTGGGTGAGTTCCTGGCCAGCCAGGCCGTGGTCAAGCCACTGCTGCACCTGGGGCTGCCGGATGTTTATGTCGAGCATGCCAAGCCAGCGCAGATGCTGGCCGAGTGCGGGCTGGATGCGGCCGGGATCGAGGCTTCGGTGAAAGCCCGGATGAACAAGCTGGGCCTGTAGGCCCTATCGCCGGCAAGCCGGCTCCCACAGATACCCCACTGGTCTCAAGGGCAGTGGCGTACCTGTGGGAGCCGGCTTGCCGGCGATTGCTTTGGATGCCTTGATGAAGATCTCGACCTTTACCACCCTGCTTTGCCTTCCCATCCCCCTGCTGGCCGCCGAACGCGACGACGCGCTGAAGCTCCCCGACGTCCTGATCAGCGCCAACCGCCAGGTCGAGTCGCGCACCGCCACCAGCGCCGCCAACACCGTCTTCACCCGCAGCGACATCGACCGCCTGCAGCCCACCAGCATCACCGACCTGCTTGCCCGAGTGCCTGGCGTGCAAGTCGCCCCTACCGGCGGCCGAGGCAGCCTGCCGGGTATCTTCATCCGCGGTACCAAGGCCGCCCAGAGCCTGGTGCTGGTGGACGGTGTGCGCATCGCCAACGCCACCTCCGGCGATAGCGGCCTGCAGTTTCTCGACGTTGACCAGATCGAGCGGGTCGAAGTACTGCGTGGCTCGCGCTCGGCCATCTATGGCAGCGATGCCATCGGTGGGGTCATCCAGATCTTCACCCGCCGTGGCGATGGCCAGGGCCTGCAGCCGCGCCTGCGCCTGGCTGCGGGCAGCGACCAGACGTTCCAGCGCAGCCTGGGGCTTTCGGGCGGTAACGGCGAGACCCGCTTCAACCTCGGTGCAAGCCTCGATGAAACGGCGGGAATCGACTCGACTGGGCCGTCATTCGCCAGCGACGGCGACCATGACGCCTACCGCAACAAGTCGTTGAACCTGAGCCTGAGCCATACCTTTGGCGAACGCTTCGAAGCGGGGCTGAATCTGCTCGACAGCCGTGGCCGCAGCGAATACGACAACCCATTCGGGCGCTTCGACCTCGACACGTTCGAAAGCGTGGGGCAAAAGCCCTACACCGATTTTGCCGTCAGCAGCCTCGGCACCTATTTCGATGCCCAGATCAACGACCTGTGGCATTCGCGACTGGAACTGGGCCACAGCGAAAACCGCGATGACAAACGCGACAAGCTGAGCGACGAGCGTTTCGTCTTCAACACCTACCGCGACCAGGTCACCTGGCAAAACGACCTGGCCCTTGCCGAACAGCACAATTTGCTGATCGGCGGCGACTGGTACGAAGACCGCGTGCACGGCAGCACCGACTTCACCGAGGACAGCCGCTGGAACCGCGCTGCGTTCATCCAGCACCGCTTCAGTGGCGAACTGTTCTCCACCGAAGTGGGCGTTCGCCGCGATCAGAACCAGCAGTTTGGCGGCCAGACCACCTGGAGCGGTAGCCTCACGGTGCCGCTGAACGCCCGGAATGATGTACTGCTGTCCTACAGCGAAGGTTTTCGCGCGCCCACCTTCAATGACCTGTACTACCCGCAGTACAGCAACGCGGAACTCAAGCCTGAGCGGTCGAAAAGCTACGAACTGCAGTGGCGCAGCCAGCTCACCACTGACAGCCGCCTGGAGACGTCGCTGTACCGCACCGACCTGCGCGACGCGATCATCTTTGGTGAAGGCTCGATCCCCCGCAACGTCGCCTCGGCACGCATCAATGGCCTGGAAGTGGCACTGGATCAGCAGTGGGGCGAATGGCGCAGCCAACTTGGCCTGGCCTTGATCGACCCGCGCGACCGTGACAGCGGCCATACCCTGGCCCGCCGCGCCCGGCGCACCCTGAGCCTGGACCTGGACCGTCAGTTCGAACGCTTCGCTATCGGCGGCAGTTGGCAAGCCGTCAGCGCCAGCTACGACGATGAAGCCAATCGCAACCGCCTCGGCGGCTATGGCCTGTTCGGTCTGCGCGGCAGCTGGGCAGCGACGAATGAGCTGAAGCTGGAGGTGAAACTGGATAACGTGCTGGATAAAGACTACAGCAGAGCGCTGTACAGCTACGACGGCAACGACTATGGCTACCGCGAAGAAGGCCGCACGGCCCTGTTCAGCGTCACCTGGACGCCGGCGCTCTAGTCGCCAGCAATGCACACAGGCGGGCGGTAGCTTCGATCATCTGCCCGCTTGGACGCTCCAGGCCCTTGTCCGGCACCACCAGCAGGCGGTCGCCCGCTACGGCACTCAGGCGCGGCCAGGCTTTCCAACTGGCCAGCTGCGCCGAGTCGCCCGCCAGGATCACCTGCGGATCACGCAACAAAACAGACTCCACATTGACCTGCGGCGCTGGCTGGCCGAGGTCGGCAAAGATATTGCGCGCCCCGCAAACCGCCAATGCATCGCTGACCACCTGACCACCACCCAAGGTGTACAGCGGCCGGTCCCAGACCTGATAGAACACCCGCAGCGGCTCTGCCCGGCGATATTGCTGGCGCAACTGACGCAAGCGCTCGCTCAGCACCGCCACATAGCGCCGCCCTTGCTCCGCTCGCCCAACTTGCACGGCAATGGCCTCGATCTGCTCGAGCAACTGGTCAAGGTCATGAGGTTCGGCGCTGTAGGTGGCGATCCCCAGGCGTTTGAGCTGATCGCGCTGGGCTGGGGCCACGCTGCCCGGCCACAGCAGCAGCAAGTCCGGCTTGAGGCTGAGCAAACGCTCCATGTCCAACTGCCCTTGGCGCCCCACCGAAGGCAGGCCGGCCAGGGCGGCAGGCCGTTGACCGCCGTCGAGCACGCCTACCAGCAGGTCGTCGGCCTGCAGTTCGAGCATGATTTCACTCATGGAGGGCGCTAGGCTGATGACCCGCAACGGCTCACCGGCCTCGGCGCTGCAGGCCAGCCATGCCAACAGCCAGAACAGTGCGCGCATCAACCCAACTGACGCGGGATGCGATAGAGGTAAAGAATTACCGCGGTGGACAGTACCAGCAGGATCTGCGGCACGGCTTCGAGCCCCACCAGCACCGACAGCGCGGCGACCCAGGCCGGGAAGCAGGCGAACAGCATGGCCATGCGTCGCACGCGCGCCAACTCGATCCAGGCGGCCGGCTCTTCAGCCGTACCGAGCACCTTGGAGGTGGCGATCAGGGCGCGCTTGTAGGCGCCAAAGCGCGGCAGGCTGAGAAACATGGTCGCCGCGCCGGCGATGAACAGCGGCATGGCCAGCACGGGTATCAGCGCCTCGCCGCCGCCAAAGGCCCAGGCCATCACTGGCAGCGGCACCAGGCCGACCGCCAGGTATTGCCACCAGGCCAGCGCCAGGCGCCGCTTCACCTGGCCACGGGTCACGCCTGAGGCACCTCGCCCTGGTGTTCGTTGCCCAGCATGTGGCCGAGCTTGCCGGCTTTGGTGGCCAGGTAGTAACGGTTGTGCGGGTTGTGGCCGGTGTGCAGCGGTACACGCTCGGCAACCTTGATGTTCATGTCGGTGAGCGCCTTGACCTTGCGTGGGTTGTTGGTCATCAGGCGCAGCGATTTCACGCCCAGGTGCTCGAGCATCGGCAGGCACATGGCGTAGTCACGCTGGTCGGCGGCGAAGCCGAGGCGCTCGTTGGCCTCGACAGTGTCGGCGCCACCGTCTTGCAGTTCGTAGGCGCGGATCTTGTTCAACAGGCCGATGCCGCGTCCTTCCTGGCGCAGGTACAGCAGCACGCCACGGCCTTCACGGGCAATGGCCTGCAACGCGGCTTCCAGCTGCGAACCGCAGTCGCACCGCTGGCTGAACAGGGCATCGCCAGTCAGGCACTCGGAGTGCAGACGCCCCAGCACCGGCTCACCGTCGGCAATATCACCCAGGCTGAGCACTACGTGCTCACGGCCAGTGGCTTCGTCGAGAAAGCCATGCATGGTGAACGTTGCAAAGGGGGTCGGGAGTTTAGAGGCGGCAACAAAGACGACGGGCACGTTGTGCTCCTGGATAAGTAGGAAATTTCTCGTGAAGCGATTGTATCAGCAGGTTGGGGCCTGTGCGCTCGTTGAATACCGTGGCATAGGATCGAAAAGTTCGATGCTTAGGCTGCCTGTTGGGGCCCTATCGCCGGCAAGCCGGCTCCCACAGGGTTAGCGCTGGCATTGAGAGCAGCGCTGAACCAGTGGGTTTAGCGCTGGCCTTGAGAGCGGCGCTGAACCAGTGGGTTTGGCGCTGGCATTGAGAGCAGCGCTGAACCAGTGGGTTTAGCGCTGGCCTTGAGAGCGGCGCTGAACCTGTGGGTTTAGGGCTGGCCTTGAGAGCGGCGCTGAACCTGTGGGTTTAGCGCTGGCCTTGAGAGCAGCGCTGAACCAGTGGGTTTAGCGCTGGTCTTGAGAGCGGCGCTGAACCAGTGGGAGCCGGCTTGCCGGCGATGGGCCGCGCAGCGGCCCCAGTTATTGCGGCTTGCTGTCCGGAGTGAACGGATACGGCTGCCTCCAGTGCTCGAAAATCGGCTTCAACTCGCCACTGCGCACCAGCTCGGCCATGCGCCTGTCGAACAGGTCACGCAGGGCCTTGGCCTGATCGTTGCGCGCAAAGGCCAGGTACAACGGCAACTCGGCGACATGGGTACGGCGAAAACGCTCAGGTTGCGAGCTCTGCCCGAGCACATAATCGACTTCGGTTTGCGCATCGATGTAGAAATCCACACGGTCATGTTCGAGCATCGGCAGTATGCCTTCGCGGCGCTGGATTTCACGGAAGTTGTGCACGTTGGGCAGGTAACTGGCGTAGTCATAGCCACGCACCCAGGCCAGTCGGTAGTTGCCGACGGTGTCATTGGTCGGCACCGGCTTGTCGACAAGCCCCAGGGCATAGATATGGTCCATATCGAAATGCCAGCGCGGATAGAGGTTGTCGTCGCTCTCTTCCTTGTATGAGCCGACCCAGGCATCCGCTTCACCGCGTTTCACCAGCCCCACGGCGCGGCTGTAGGGCACGCTCTGGGCCACCACCTTGACCCCGGCCGGCTCGAATACCTTGCGCAGGACATCCCAGGCCACGCCGGTACCGTCGGCATTGGTGTAGTCGGCCCACTCTTCACTGACCAGGTGGATCTGCTTCGGCACGCCTTCGGCTGCGACCACCCAGGGCGCAACCATCAGCAATGTTGCCAGTAGCACAGTCCTTATGGCCATCGAAGCACTCCCTGTTTCAGCCTACCGCCCATACCAGAAGTTGCATGCCCAGCCAGGCGAAGACGCCAGCCAGGATATCGTCGAGCATGATGCCAACCCCGCCATGCACATGGCGATCGATCCAACGAATCGGCCACGGCTTAAGGATGTCGAAGAAGCGGAACAACAGGAACCCCGCCAGGATCCACTGCCACCCTTCCGGCACCAGCCAGAGGGTGATCCACATACCGACCATCTCGTCCCAGACAATGCCTTCATGATCGTGGACGCGCAAGTCATTGGCGACTTTTCCACATAGCCAGAAACCGAACAACATGGTGACACCCAGCAGCAGCCAGTATCCCCAGTCCGGCAGCATCTGCCACAACGGAATGAACGGGATGGCCACCATCGAACCCCAGGTACCAGGCGCTTTGGGTATGGTGCCGGAGCCGAAGCCAAAGGCGATGAAGTGCCACGGGTTGCGCCAGACCGATGGCGGAACGAACTCCGCGGGCACCTGGTTGGGGTGGTCGGTCACGGTGTCTCCCTAAAATGTTGATAACCCCGTTGTACGGGGGTGATGTCCAGGCCCTGCGGGTCACGCAGGGTCACCCCTTGCCCCTCAAGCACCCGGCCGACGACATGCACGTCGCTGTCGGCGAGGGTTTCCAGCGCTTCAGGTGGCAAGGTGAATGCCAGCACATAGTCGTCGCCGCCGGTGAGCGCCGCCTGTACCGCTGCGTCGCGGCCGAGAAAGGCTTCTAGAGCAGGAGACACTGGCACCTGCGCCAGGTTCACCTCGAGCGCGACCCCAGACGCCTTGGCGATATGCCCGCAATCGGCGAGCAGGCCGTCGGAGATGTCCAGGGCCGAGGTGGCCAGCCCGCGCAGGCGCTGGCCAAGCTCAAGCTGTGGCAGCGGCGACCAGTAGTGGGCCAGCAGCGGCTCGGCCTGCTCGGCCGGCGCTTCACGCTCACCGAGCACCAGCGGCAGTGCACCCGCAGCCTTGCCCAGCGTACCGCCCACGCACAGCAGGTCCCCCGGCCGGGCGCCGCTGCGGCGCAGGGCCTGGCCAGCCGGCACGCGGCCGAACACGGTAACGGTGATGCTCAGAGGGCCGCGCGTGGTATCACCACCGATCAGGCTGATGCGGCAACGCTGGGCCATGCGGCCGAGGCCGTCGGCGTAGGCTTCGAGCCAGTCCGGGCCAACCTCGGGCAAGGTCAGGGCCAGGGTGAAACCGATGGCTTGGGCGCCCATGGCCGCCAGGTCACTGACCGCCACGGCCAACGACCGCTGGCCAAGCAGGCGCGGGTCGCATACGGCGGGGAAATGCACGCCAGCAACCAGGGTGTCGGTCGACACCGCCAACTGCTCGCCGGGGGGAAGGTCAAGCAGGGCACAGTCATCACCGATCCCCAGGGCCACGCCCTCGCCGCCCTGCGCACAGGGCGCGGCGGCGAAGTAATGGTTGATCAGCTCGAACTCACCCATGGCTCGGCAGCGCCAAAATCAGCGCTTGTTCGCCTTGACTTCTGCTTCGCGCAGCGAAGGCGCGAGCTTGTCCAGCACGCCGTTGACGAACTTGTGGCCGTCGGTGGCACCGAAGACCTTGGCCAGTTCCACGCCTTCGTTGATCACAACGCGATACGGAACGTCGACGCGCTTGATGAGCTCCCAGGTGGACAGGCGCAGTACGGCCAGTTCGACCGGGTCGAGCTCTTCCAGTGCGATGGTCATGCAAGGCACCAGCGCCTTGTCGATCTCGCCCTTGATTCCCGGAACCCCATGCAGGATTTCGCGGAAATAGGCACCGTCGACATCGGTGAAATCGTTATCCACCCGGAACTGCGCTTCGATCTCGTTCAGCGACGCACCGGCCATGTGCCACTGATACAGCGCCTGGGTCGCGAGCTTACGGGCTTCGCGGCGCTTGGCGCTTTTCGATGGCTTGCCGGCATCCGCAGGTTTTGGATCGCGCGGGTTGAAACGATCGCTTTCGTCGCTAATCACTTGGCCTCCAACTGCGCCAGCAGGCTGACCATTTCCAGTGCGGACAGGGCAGCTTCAGCACCTTTGTTGCCGGCCTTGGTGCCGGAACGCTCGATGGCTTGCTCGATGGAATCGACGGTCAGGACACCGAAGGCCACCGGCACACCGAACTCCATGGACACCTGGGCCAGGCCCTTGGTGCATTCGCCCGCCACGTATTCGAAGTGCGGGGTACCGCCACGGATCACGGCGCCCAGGGCGATGATCGCGTCGTATTCGCCTTGCTGGGCGACTTTCTGTGCCACCAGCGGAATTTCGAACGCGCCCGGGGCACGGATGATGGTGATCTCGCTTTCGCTGACGCCGTGGCGTACCAGGGCATCAACGGCACCGCTTACCAGGCTTTCGACGACGAAGCTGTTGAAGCGGCCAACCACCAAAGCATAGCGACCTTTGGGGGCGATGAAGGTACCTTCGATGGTCTTCAGGGTCATTCCGATGTTCTCATATTCAAGAGCGAGGCCGCGCGCTGGCGGCCTCGACAGGGGTCTGGACTCGAGTATCAGGGCGTCACTGCCGCCTCAAGTCACTCGGAGGGCACGTATTCTACAACTTCCAGATCGAATCCGGATATCGCATTGAACTTCATCGGCGAACTCATCAGGCGCATCTTGCGCACGCCGAGGTCACGCAGGATCTGCGAACCGGCGCCGACGGTGCTGTATGTGGTCGGCGCCTTGGCCTGGGCGTCGCCGGCGCTTTCGCGGATGTGCGCCAGCAGCACGTCGCCGTCCAGCGGATGGCCGAGCAGCAGCACCACGCCGCTGCCGGCGTCAGCCACGGCGCTCATCGCCGCGCGCAGGCTCCAACGGCCAGGTTGCTTGACCATCAGCAGGTCACGCAGCGGGTCCATGTTGTGCACACGCACCAGGGTCGGCTCTTCGGCGCAGATCTTGCCCAGGGTCAGGGCCATGTGCACGTCGCCTTCCACCGCGTCGCGGTAGGTGACCAGGTTGAACTGGCCCAGCTCGCTCTCGATCGGCTGCTCGGACACGCGCTGCACGGTGCGCTCGTGGATCATGCGGTAGTGGATCAGGTCGGCGATGGTGCCGATCTTCAGGCCGTGCTCGGCGGCGAACACTTCCAGCTCGGCGCGACGCGACATGGTGCCGTCGTCGTTCATCACCTCGCAGATCACGCCGCTCGGCTCGAAGCCGGCCATGCGCGCCAGGTCGCAAGCGGCTTCGGTATGGCCGGCGCGAGCCAGGGTACCGCCAGGCTGGGCCATCAACGGGAAGATATGGCCAGGGCTGACGATGTCTTCGGCCTTGGCGTCCTTGGCTGCAGCGGCCTGCACGGTGCGGGCACGGTCAGCGGCGGAAATGCCGGTGGTGACGCCTTCGGCAGCTTCGATCGACACGGTGAACTTGGTGCCGAAGCCCGAGCCGTTGCGCGGCGCCATGAGCGGCAGCTTCAGCGTTTCGCAACGCTCGCGGGTCATCGGCATGCAGATCAGGCCGCGGGCGTGCTTGGCCATGAAGTTGATGTGCTCAGGCAGGCAGCACTCGGCAGCCATGATGATATCGCCTTCGTTCTCGCGGTCTTCGTCGTCCATGAGGATGACCATTTTGCCCTGGCGGATGTCTTCGACCAGTTCTTCGATGCTGTTGAGCGCCACGCGGCACCCCCTTCTCAATCAGGATTTCAAGAAGCCGTTGGCGGCCAGGAAGCTTTCGGTGATGCCACTGCCCTTGCTCGGTTCGGCGGCCTTGTCACCCAGCAGCAGACGCTCCAGGTAACGGGCCAGCAGGTCGACCTCAAGGTTCACCCGACGCCCTGCACGGTAGTCGGCCATGATGGTTTCGGACAGGGTGTGCGGGACAATGGTCAGCTCGAACTCAGCGCCATTGACCTCATTGACCGTCAGGCTGGTGCCGTCGACGGTGATCGAACCCTTGTGGGCGATGTACTTGGCCAGCTCCTTGGGTGCACGCACGCGGAACTGGATGGCGCGGGCGTTATCGCTGCGCGAAATGATTTCGCCGACACCGTCGACGTGGCCGCTGACCAGGTGGCCGCCCAGGCGGGTGGTCGGGGTCAGGGCCTTTTCCAGGTTGACCTTGCTGCCGCTCTTGAGGTCGATGAAGGCGGTGCGCTTGAGGGTCTCGACGCTGACGTCGGCCCAGAAGCCATCGCCCGGCAGCTCGACTGCGGTCAGACACACGCCGTTGACGGCAATGCTGTCACCGAGCTTGACGTCACCCAGGTCGAGCTTGCCGGTTTCGACATACACACGCACGTCACCGCCTTTCGGGGTCAGGCTGCGGATGGTGCCGATGGATTCGATGATGCCGGTGAACATGGGGTCTTCCTCAAGAACGGGTTGCGCGGGGCAAGCGCGGCATTATACGCCGGGTGCCGGCAGAGGGATGGCCGTGACCCGCCAGTCATCGCCCACTGCGCGCATTTCGGTAATTTTCAGCCGGGGCGCTTCACTCATCTTGCTCAGAGGCCAGTCCAGCAGCGGGCGGGCCTGAGAGCCGAGGAAGGTGCCGGCGACGAACAACTGAAACTCGTCGATCAGGCCGTGCTGGGCGAAGGCGCCGACCAGGCCGGCGCCGGCCTCCAGCAGGATCTCGTTGACCCCGCGAGCCGCGAGCGCCTGCATCAGGGCCGGCAGGTCGACCTGGCCATTGCTGCCGGGCAGGCTCAGCAGTTCATGGCCCGCCTCAGCGTAACGTGGCGCATCGCCCAAGGCGGTCACGACCAGGGCCGGGCCAGCCTGGAAGAACGGTGCATCCAGTGGCACGCGCAGCCGGCCGTCGATCAGTACGCGCAGTGGCGTGCGGCTCAGGGCCAACGCTGTGGTTTCCTCATCGAGCCCCAGCTCGGCGCCGCGCACGGTCATCCGTGCGTTATCGGCCAGCACGCTGGCGGCGCTTGTCAGCACCACGCTGGAGCGGGCACGCAAGCGCTGTACCGCAGATCGGGCAGCGGGGCCGGTAATCCACTGGCTTTCGCCATTGGCCATCGCCGTGCGACCGTCCAGGCTCATGGCCAGCTTGGCGCGCACGAACGGTAGGCCATGCTCCATGCGTTTGAGGAAACCTGGGTTGAGTGCACGGGCTTCGGCCTCGAGCACACCGCTGGCCACTTCGATGCCTGCCTCGGCCAAGCGCCGCAGGCCTTGCCCGGCGACTTGCGGATTGGGATCCTGCATCGCGGCCACCACGCGGGCTACGCCAGCCTTCACCAGCGCTTCGGCACACGGCGGGGTACGGCCATGATGGCTGCACGGCTCCAGGGTCACGTAGGCACAGGCGCCTTTCGCCCGCTCACCGGCCTGGCGCAGCGCATGCACCTCGGCATGCGGCTCGCCGGCACGGACATGCCAGCCTTCACCGACCACCTCGCCCTCATGGACGATCACGCAACCTACGCGGGGGTTGGGGTGGGTGGTGTACATACCCTTGCGCGCGAGCTCCAGGGCACGGGCCATGTAATGGGCGTCGAGGATCGCGGTCTGGCTCGGCATGCTCACTCTTTAGCCGGCTCACGGGCCAGGCGGTCGATTTCTTCGCGGAATTCGTCGAGGTCCTGGAAGCGCCGGTAAACCGAAGCGAAACGGATGTAGGCCACTTCATCGAGCTTGCGCAGCTCAGCCATCACCAGTTCACCGACCACCAGCGACTTGACCTCACGCTCGCCCGTCGCTCGCAGCCGGCTCTTGATGTGCGCCAGCGCCGCTTCCAGGCGCTCGACGCTGACCGGGCGCTTCTCCAGCGCGCGCTGCATGCCGGCACGCAGCTTGTCTTCATCGAAGGGCTGGCGCGTGCCGTCCTGCTTGATCAGCCGGGGCAGCACCAGCTCGGCAGTTTCGAAGGTGGTGAAACGCTCGCCGCAAGCCACGCACTCGCGGCGGCGGCGCACTTGTTCGCCCTCGGCGACCAGGCGCGAGTCGATGACCTTGGTGTCGTTGGCACCGCAAAAGGGACAGTGCATGGTGGCAGGCAACAAAAAAAGGGAGGGCCATGGTAGCGCATTGCACTGGCAAGACAAGCCAAAGGGGTTAACATCCATGCAATTCTGCCCGTGAAGGACTCCCCTATGCATTTTCGCGTGCTCGCCGTGCTGTGCTGCACCGCCCTGCTGGCTGCCTGTGGCAGTGACAAGCCGAAGATCGAACAAACGTCCGCGCCAGCACCCGCCAAGGTGACCAAGAAGGCACAGCCACTCGGCCCGCTGCCGGCCTACCAGCGTGAGTTGAGCGGCACCTTGCTGAACATTCCGGCGGGTGCCGACGTGGAACTGGCCCTGCTGGTGATCGACGAGCGTGACCGGCCGCAACAACTGCTGGCCAGCAGCACCCTGACCGGCACCGGCCAAGACCTGCCCTATCAGCTGCGTTTCAACCCCGAGGCCTTCCCTGCCGGCGCCCGGGTCGAGCTGCGCGGCCGCGCCAGCAGCTCGGGCCAGCTGATCATGCACCTGCCGCCGGTGCGCATTGTCCAGGCCCAGACCCAAGCTACCGGCCCATTACGTTTCGAGAAGGCGCCGTAAGTGGCGCCGCTGGCACTGCAGCAGGCCCTCAGCGGGCTGATCGGTGAAGCGCGGCTGGTCGTCAGCGAATTGCCCGAGTGCGACCTCAAGCTCTGGCTGATCGACGACCAGAACATGGACCGCGCCTTCAGCAGCGAGGAAACCCGGCGCATTCTCGAGGAGCCGCCCTACTGGAGCTTCTGCTGGGCCAGCGGCCTGGCCATGGCCCGCTACCTCGCCGCGCACCCCGAATGGGTCGCCGGCAAGCGCGTGCTGGACTTCGGCGCGGGCTCGGGCATTGCCGGCATCGCTGCCGCGCGTGCCGGTGCCCTGGAAGTGGTGGCCTGCGACCTCGACCCGCTGGCCCTGCAGGCCTGCCAGGCCAATGCCTTGCTCAACGGCGTAAAGCTTGATTACAGCAACGACTTCTTCGCCGAAGCCGACCGTTTCGACCTCATCCTGGTCGCCGACGTGCTCTACGATCGCGCCAACCTGCCGTTGCTCGATGCCTTCCTCAGCCGCGGCCGTCAGGCCCTGGTGGCCGACTCGCGGGTACGCGATTTTCGTCACCCGCTGTACCAGCACTTGGGCGTACTCGAAGCCCTGACCTTGCCTGACCTGGCCGAACCACACGAATTCCGCCGGGTCAGCCTGTACCACGCCAGACGCGAGCCTTTATAGTGGTGCCATTCACTGATTTGCGAGAGTCACGATGAGCCAGCAAACGCCTTACATCTTCGATGCTACCGATGCCAACTTCCAGCAACTGGTGATCGAGAACTCCTTCCACAAACCGGTCCTGGTGGACTTCTGGGCCGAGTGGTGCGCGCCGTGCAAGGCCCTGATGCCGCTGCTGGCCAAGATTGCCGAGGGCTACCAGGGCGAGTTGCTGCTGGCCAAGATCAATTGCGACGTCGAGCAGCAAGTGGTGGCCCAGTTCGGCATTCGCAGCCTGCCGACCGTGGTGCTGTTCAAGGATGGCCAGCCGGTCGACGGTTTCGCCGGTGCGCAGCCGGAGTCGGCGATCCGCGCCATGCTCGAGCCGCATGTGCAGATGCCTGCCGCCCCGGCTGCATCGCCACTGGAGCAGGCCAAGACGCTGTTCGCCGAAAGCCGTTTCGCGGAGGCGGAAGCTGCGCTGCAGCAACTGCTGAGCGAAGACAACAGCAACGCCGAAGCGCTGATCCTGTATGCACGTTGCCTGGCCGAGCGTGGTGAGCTGGGCGAAGCCCAGGTGGTGCTGGACGCGGTCAAGACCGACGAACACAAGGCCGCCCTGGCAGGTGCCAAGGCTCAGCTGACCTTCCTGCGCCAGGCCGCCAGCCTGCCGGAAGTGGCAGACCTCAAGAGCCGACTGGCGCAGAACCCGCAGGATGATGAAGCGGCTTACCAGCTAAGCATTCAGCAGTTGGCGCGCCAGCAGTACGAGGCGGCGCTGGACGGGCTGTTGAAGCTGTTCCAGCGTAATCGTGGGTATGAAAGCGGGTTGCCGCAAAAAGCAATGCTGCAGGTGTTCGAACTGCTGGGCGGCGATCATCCGCTGGTGGGTGTGTACCGTCGCAAGCTGTCGGCGGCCATGTTCTGACCCATTGCGACCCTATCGCCGGCAAGCCGGCTCCCACAGGTACTTTGTGGGAGCCGGCTTGCCGGCGATACGGCCGGTACAGTCAATCTCACCCCACCCAGTGATACACGGGCGCATCCGCTCCACTCTCCACCTTCACTTCACTGCAATGGCGCAACCGCACCAGCAATCGCTTGCCCGCCGCAGTACTTCCAGCCAATCCCTCCAAATGGTCCAACAGTTCCGGCCCATTCATCTGCCCCGCCTGGCGCAACACATCGCGCGCTGCGCCCCACTGCCCGTCATCCTGGCGTGCCACGTTCGCCACGGCCACAGCGGCTGTATCAGCAGTTACCGGCACCTCTGTCTGCCGCCCCAACTGCGCCCATTCTTCAGGCTCCAGCTCAATGGTCAGGTCCACCGGCCAGTCACCAATCTTTCCACGGATTCTCACGCTGCATTCCCTCAAGCCCGTCAATCCCTTCATGCTACAGCAACATGAAACCTGCCACAGGCAGGCTGGCGACGCAGAGAAAAGTTGTTATAACATTACCAAACCATTCCCAGCCCGCCCCTGGAGTCGTCCATGCGTCGCCTGCTGCTCGCCCTGCCTATCGCCCTGCTGCCTTTCACCGCCGCTCACGCCCACGATGACCACGATCATGATCATGCCCACGGCACCCTCGGCGCCCACGAGCACGGCGTGGCCAAGCTCAATGCCGTGCTCGATGGCAACACGCTGGAGCTGGAACTCGACAGCCCGGCCATGAACCTGGTCGGCTTCGAGCATGCTGCCACCAGCGATGCCGACAAGGCCAAGGTGTCCGCCGTGCGCCAGCAGCTCGAACAACCGCTGAAGCTGTTCGGCCTGGCCGCCTCCGCCGGCTGCGTGGAAGATGCCCAAGAGCTGGAAAGCCCACTGTTCGGCGATGCGGCCAAGGATGACGACGGTGACGAACACGAGCATGGTCATCAGCACAGCGACATCAACGCCCACTACCAGCTGAACTGCTCAGCTCCCGGCAAACTTGCGCAGATCGATCTCGCGCCGCTGTTCAAAGCCTTCCCAGCCACACAGAAGATCAACGTGCAACTGATCGGCCCGAACGGCCAGAAGGGCCTGGAAACCTCTCCTGCCAAGGCCATGGTCGCATTCTGAATGAGCCAGCCCTTGATCGAACTGCATGACCTGATGTTCGCCTGGCCAGGCCAGGCGCCGCTGCTGGACATCCCGGCGCTGCGCCTGGAAGCCGGTGAAGCCTTGTTCCTCAAAGGCCCCAGTGGCAGTGGCAAGACCACGCTGCTGGGCCTGCTCGGCGGGGTCAACGTACCAGGTCAGGGCCGCATCCAGTTGCTCGGCCATGACCTCGGCACCATGGGCCAAGGCGCGCGTGACCGCTTCCGGGTCGACCACACCGGCTACATCTTCCAGCAGTTCAACTTGTTGCCATTCCTCTCAGTGCGCGAAAACGTCGAGCTGCCCTGCCGCTTTTCGCGTAGCCGTGCCGAGCGTGCGCGGCAACGGCATGGCAGTGTCGACCAGGCGGCCAGCGTGCTCCTGGCCCATCTGGGCCTGGACCACACGCTGCTAGCCCGACGCGCCGACAGCCTCTCGATCGGCCAGCAACAGCGGGTGGCCGCGGCCCGCGCGCTGATCGGCCAGCCCGAGCTGGTGATCGCAGACGAGCCGACCTCGGCGCTGGATGCCGATAGCCGCGAAGCCTTCATCCGCCTGCTGTTCGCCGAGTGCCGGGCGGCCGGCTCCAGCCTGCTGTTCGTCAGCCACGACCAGAGCCTTGCGCCACTGTTCGATCGTCATCTGTCCTTGGCCGAGCTCAACCGCGCAGCCAAGCCCCGGGAGGCCTGATGTACCTGCTTCGCCTTGCCCTGGCCAGCCTGGCCAACCGCCGCTTCACCGCCTTTCTCACCGCGTTCGCCATCGCCCTTTCGGTGTGCCTGCTGCTGGCCGTCGAGCGCGTGCGCACCGAGGCCCGCGCCAGCTTCGCCAGCACCATCAGCGGCACCGACCTGATCGTCGGCGCCCGCTCCGGCTCGGTGAACCTGCTGCTGTATTCGGTGTTCCGCATTGGCAATGCCACCAACAATATCCGTTGGGACAGCTACGAGCATTACGCCAAAGACCCTCGGGTGAAATGGGCGATCCCGATCTCGCTGGGTGACTCGCACCGTGGCTACCGCGTGATGGGCACCACCGGTGACTACTTCAGCCATTACCAATACGGCCGCCGCCAGCACCTGGCGCTGAGCCAGGGCCGCGCCTTTGCCGACGACCCGTTCGAAGTGGTTCTCGGCGCCGAAGTGGCCGACGCGCTGCATTACAAGCTGGGCGACAAGCTGGTGCTGGCACATGGCGTAGCCGCGATCAGCCTGGTCAAGCACGATGACAAACCATTCACTGTGGTCGGTGTGCTCGAACGCACCGGTACGCCAGTCGACCGCACCCTGCACATCAGCCTCGCCGGGATGGAGGCCATCCACATCGACTGGCACAACGGCGTTCCGGCCCGCGGCGTCGGGCGCATCAGCGCCGAGCAGGCACGGGCCATGGACCTGCAACCGGCGGCCATCACCGCGTTCATGCTCGGCCTGAACAACAAGATCGCCACCTTCAGCCTGCAGCGCGAAATCAACGAATACCGCAGCGAGCCGTTGCTGGCGATTTTGCCCGGCGTAGCGCTGCAAGAGCTGTGGAGCCTGATGGGCACGGCCGAACAGGCGCTGTTCGTGGTGTCGCTGTTCGTGGTGCTGACCGGGCTGATCGGCATGCTTACGGCGATTCTCACCAGCCTCAACGAGCGCCGTCGGGAGATGGCGATCCTGCGATCGGTGGGGGCTCGCCCATGGCATATTGCAGGGTTATTGGTGCTTGAAGCGCTGGCACTGGCCCTGGCAGGTATCGCCGCGGGGCTTGGGTTGTTGTATGCGGGGATTGCCCTGGCGCAAGGCTACGTGCAGGCCAATTACGGCTTGTACCTGCCATTGGCCTGGCCCAGCGCGCACGAATGGACGTCGCTGGCTATCATCCTCGGCGCTGCACTGTTGATGGGCAGTGTGCCGGCCTGGCGCGCCTATCGGCAGTCGCTGGCCGATGGCTTGTCGATTCACCTCTGAGGGCCGCACATGATCGCCACACGCACCGGCCTGCTGCTGGTCATGCAATTGCTCCTGGCCATGCCGCTCTGGGCCGCAGAACCCCGCGAACTCGACTGGCCCGCCCTGATCCCGGAAGGCGCCCCGGTCATCGCGCCACAGCTCACCCCGCTGCACGACATGTCCCAGCTGAGCAACGCCCTGTCCGCCGAGTCTGCCCCGCCTGCGGCCCAACAAGCGCCCAATGCCCCAGTGGTCAAAGCTCTGGATGGCCAACAGATCAAGCTGCCCGGCTACATCGTGCCGCTGGAAGTCAGCGAAGAAGGACGCACCACAGAATTCCTGCTAGTGCCCTACTACGGCGCCTGCATCCACGTGCCGCCACCACCTTCCAACCAGATCGTGCACATCTTCAGTGAAATGGGTGTGCGCGTAGAAGACCTCTACCAGCCCTACTGGATCGAAGGAAAGCTGCAGGTTAGAGCCTCCAGCAGCGAACTTGCCGATGCCGGATACCAAATGGAAGCCGAGAAAATATACGCTTATGAACTGAAGTGAGAACTGTTTCGAATTCACAAGCGCGCTTCTTTGAGCTGGGTCAAACTTTCTGTTTATCCAGCTCCGTACCATTGGACTACTCGATTAATAACGTCCTTTGGGAGCTTCCATGAACAAGTCCTTGCTCGGCGCCTCACTCGTGGTCCTTGCGCTCGCTGCCCCTGCCGCCCACGCCTATCAGGCGGGAGACATGATCCTGCGCGCAGGCGCCATCACCACCGCACCGAACGAGAACAGCGGCGACCTGAAGTTCGACGGCAACAAGGTATCGGGCACCAAGGCGACCCTGGACAGCGACACCCAACTGGGCCTGACCTTCGCCTACATGCTCACCGACCACATCGGCCTCGAGCTGCTGGCGGCCACCCCGTTCAAGCACACCGTCGGTGTTCAGGGCCTGGGCGGCGGGCTGGACGGCAAACTGGCGGACATCAAGCAACTGCCACCGACCCTGTCCGTGCAGTACTACCCGATGGAGCCGAACTCGCGCTTCCAGCCGTACGCCGGCATCGGTATCAACTACACCATGTTCTTCGACGAAGACCTGACCAGCGCCCGCAAGCAGCAGGGCTTCAGCAATCTCAAGCTGCAGGACTCGGTAGGCATCGCCGGCCAGCTGGGCATGGACTACATGCTGACCGACAATTTCCTGGTCAACGCCTCGGTCTGGTATGTCGACATCGACACCAAGGCCAGCGTCGACGGCCCGAGTGCACTGGGCTACAGCAAGACCAAGGTCAATGTGGATGTAGACCCGTGGGTCTACATGGTAGGGCTTGGCTACAAGTTCTGACCGATACAGAAAGGGCGGCCTAGGCCGCCCTTTCTGTTCCTGGCTTACTCTGCTCCATCAGGCCTTGCTGAGCAGACGCGCCAAACCATCGACCATCGAGGTCGGCTCGGGGAAATCGAACCGGGCCAGCAAGCGCTGGTTATCCGCACGTGAATGGCGGATGTCACCCGAGCGCGCCTGGCCGTAGCTCACCGCCGGCAAGCTACCCACTACCTGCTCCAGTGCCTTGAGCAACTGGTTCAGCGAAGTCGCCTGGTTCAGGCCGATATTCACTGCGCCCTCCTCCACCTTCGGCTGTTCCAGCGCCTGCACCATTACTTGCACCAGGTCGCCAACATAGAGGAAGTCACGGGTCTGCTCGCCGTCGCCGAACACTGTGATCGGCAGCCCTTGGGTCGCCCGCTCGCTGAAAATGCTGATGACCCCGGAGTACGGCGATGACGGGTCCTGGCGCGGCCCGAAGATGTTGAAGAAGCGGAACACCACCGGTTCCAGGCCATGCTGGCGGCGATAGAAGTCCAGGTACTGCTCGCTGGCCAGCTTGTCCACCGCGTAAGGGGTCAAGGGCGCTTTGGGGGTGTCCTCGGCAATCGACTCCCCCTCGCCGTTGTTGCCATACACCGCAGCGCTGGAGGCGAACAACACCCGGCGCACACCATGCACCCGCATGGCTTCGCACACATTGAGCGTGCCAATGAAGTTGCTCTGGTGGGTTCTTACCGGGTCTTCGACCGAGGCCTGAACAGAGGCCACTGCCGCCAGATGCACGACTGCACTGCAGCCTGCGGCAACGCGCTCGACCAGTTTGGCGTCGGCGACATCCCCTTCGATCAGTTCCAGACGTGGGTTGCCGATCTGCAGGTTGTCACGCGTGCCTGTCGACAGGTCGTCGAGCACGCGCACCGCGTAGCCTTTGTCCAGCAACGCATCGCACAGGTGGGAGCCGATGAAGCCGGCGCCGCCGGTGATCAGGATGGGGGCGTCAGCCATGGCGGTAGAAACGGTCCAGTAGGGGCGGCAAACCGGCGCGCCAGGCGCGCGGCTTGATGCCGAAGGTGTGAAGTATTTTCTTGCAGGCCAGCACCGCATTCTGCGGTTCTTCGCTGGCATCCGGGCGGGCGGCATGGGCTTGGGCGGTCGGCGCCTGCACGGCCAGCTGGCGGTACTGCCCTGCCTCGGTGAGGATCGCCTGGGCGAGCGCCAGCGGCGTGGTCGCCTCGTTGCCGGCGTAATGGTACGTGCCCCACAGCGGCGCACTGCAGTCGAGCTGCTTGAGCACCGACAGAATCACCCGCGCGGCATCGTCGACCGGCGTCGGGTTGCCCCGGCGGTCATCGGCCAGCAACAGTTCCTGGGGCTGCTCGGCGCGGGTCAGGAAGCGGCCCAGGGCACCATCGATGCTTTCGTCGAGCAACCAGCCGAAGCGCAGCAGCACATGCTGCGGGCAAGCGGCGCGCACGCTCTGCTCGATGCGCCACAGAGCCTGGCCACGCAGGCCCAGCGGCACGGGTTCGTCTTTTTCGCTGTAGGCGGTCGCCCGCGAGCCATCGAACACCCGGTAGCTGGAAGGCTGAACCAGGGTGATCTGGTGGTGCTGGCACAACTCGGCCAGGCGCTCGACCGCTCGCTCCTGCTGAGCCAGGCGCTGCTCGCTCACCGACTCGGCCTGGAACCAGTCGAAGTAGTAGGCCAGGTTGACCAGAGCATTGGGGCGGTGATCGTCCAGCAGCTGAGTGAGGCTGGCCGGGCCCCAGCCGTCTTCCGGCGGGCGCGGGGCCAGGAATGTGATGTCCTCCTCGGCCCCGAGACGAATCAGCGCTTGCCCGAGGGCATTGCCACCACCCAACAGCATCAGGCGCATACGCATAGAGTCAGCAGATCCGAACAGGTTAATTGGGGGAAAGGGGCCATTTTGCGGTTTCCGGGCGGGGAAGTCCAACCCTGGGGGTTTTAGCACTATTAGCTCGGCGCCCTACGACCCGGCAGGAAATACCTTACAACCGCTGACAACCCAATCCTGCATTCAGCACAAAAAAACCCTGTCTCAATAACTCCCTCATCCAGGAAAAATCTCAGCACATCCCTATAGACAAGGATAAAACAATGACAAGGAGTTATTGCGAGAGATCACAGGACGTCGCCCAATTCAAATTCAGGAAAGACCAGGCAAAGAGACTGGACGAAGCATGCAGGCATGTGGCCACTACTGATGGGCCAGACTTTCCTGGCGCTGCTGCGTTATCTACACACTACGCCCATCAGTTGAAACAGGTTCTGAATGCCCAGCAAAGTGCTCTTCTTAGGGCATTCACCTCTGGTCAAATTTGCGCGATTGAATTCAGCACAATGCTACCTCCACCAGACGATCCGACCCCCGATATCCTTCCTCCTTTGAATGAACTGTCTACCGCCACTGCTGTTATCTATCTGGCGTCAAGGCATCAGATTCTGCTTAGCCTCATCGGATACCGTTCATTTGCTTTTGATATCGATAACGAAGGTAAGCATTTGCGGCTTGTTGGCAATTTCAAGGGCGGGGGTAAAGATGCTTTGCCTGGCGAATGTCTGAGTAGAGCCCCCGAGCTTAGCTCCCACGCAGGGGTGAGCCTCGGACCTCATACCGAACCTCCTTACAACTGTTCCGTTGTAGCTGAAAATGGCCACTCGCCTGCGCCCAGTGCTCTGATCTTGAGTGCAAGATGGAATCCGCTACGTGAGCCGACATATCTGACACCTATGCGAACAGCCATTGAAAAGCTCAAGGGTATTGAAGTGCTGGCGCTTTCATCACGTTCGTACCGTTTTAGCCGCAGCGAGTGCTTCTTGAAAGATGATGGCCCTCCTCCCGAACCAAGTTCTATTTTGCAGTTCGCCAAGCTTGAAGAATTTTACCTTGCGCTATAGCACTTATCGCTACTCACTGGACGCTGACGCAGCTGCACCTGCGCAATACGCACTCAGCTCATTGGAAAGGGCAATAAAGGAAGTGAAACCAAAAACCTTCATATTAGATTCACGCTCGGCGCTCTTGATTAACAATCACCAGGCACTCCATTCCCGCGATATCGTTCAGGACAACCGAAGACTCCTGATCCGACTTTTTGCCTATGCACCCCATACGGAGCCTCTGGTGCTTCAACCAGATCCTCTCGTCGTTCGCGGTTAAGCCTGGATAGCCAAGTATGGAAATCGAGATTGCAACGCTATTGGCCCTCGCCACCATTGCCTTGCTGGCCGGCTTCTTCGATGCCATAGCAGGCGGTGGAGGCTTGGTTACCCTACCGGCCCTGTTCATTGCCGGGGTCGATCCGTTGGCTGCGATGGCAACCAACAAGTTTCAGGCTTCCTCAGCCAGCGTTTCGGCGGTCTTGGCGTTCGCCCGCAAGCGAATGATTGATTGGCGGGCAGGTTGGCCAATGGCCGTGCTGTCATTTGCCGGCGGCGTTGCAGGTGCCCTGTCGATCAGCCTGCTCGACAGGGGCGTGCTGGAGGTTTCGGCCCCTGTTCTGCTGATTGCAGTGGCTGCCTACTTTGCACTTTGCCCCAAGCTGGGGGAGCGGGAGCGCAAACAGCGGTTAACGACCTTGTGCTTCACCTTGGTAGTTGCCCCAGCCATTGGCTTCTACGACGGCATTTTCGGCCCAGGTACCGGGTCATTCTTCATGGTCGCCTTCACCCTTCTGCTGGGGCAGCACCTCATGCAGGCAATCTGCAGCAGCAAGCTGCTCAATGCGTCCTGCAATCTCGGCGCCCTGTCGGTTTTCGCTTTCGGCGGCGCCATCATCTGGCCTTTGGCACTGGCAATGGCCCTGTGCGCCATCATCGGCGCCCAACTCGGCGCTCGCTGCGCCCTCTACTTTGGGCCGCGACTGGTCAAGCCGCTGCTGATCACCGTGTGCTGCCTGATGGCATTGAAGCTGCTGCTCGATAACGGGCATCCCGTAGGTGAATGGCTGCGTCAGTACTGAAGCGTTGCGAGATGTTCTCTTGGCCCTGTCGCCAGCAAAGGCAATACATTCACTCGATCTCGAACAACCCATTACTCAACGGCCCCACACTCAACCGCTCGCGCACATCATCATCGATCCGCGGATCATCCGGCCGGTACAGCTTCACCTGCCGGTACGCATTGATGCGGTTGATCTCCTCGCCCAGGTACTCCCACACCACCCGGGTACAGGCCGGGTTGCGCCGGTCACCGCTGGAGACGCCGGTCTTGAGGCCATTGAGGCGGGTGATACGGCTCTTGAAGCTGGGGATGAGGATGGTCTGGCTCATCTCGTTGAGGGTCAGCGACTCGTAGTCGATCAGGAACATCCGGTCCTGCAACTGGAAGGCCGCGCCCAGGTAACGGCAGCGCACCTCGGCATGCTGGTCGGTGGTGCTGGAGCGTTCCTGGCGCTCTTGGCGCTCGAACAGGAAGCGGCCGCGCTCCTCGCGCAGGTGCACCAGCGACACCAGGATGGTGCCGGGTACCGACATGCAGTTGGAGTACTCGAAGTAGTAGCCGCAATAGCGCGACAGGTTACCCGCGTGCTCGTGCAATGGCCGGAACAGGTCACTGATCGGGTCGCTTGGCTGGTCGTCAACGCTCGACACCCGCGCACCGATCAAACGAGAGAACTGCTCGGGCGGCAGATTCAACTCGTAATCCTCGACGCCGAAGAAATCGCCGATGCGCTTGAGGTTGAAAGCCGTCGGACGGCTTTGCCCGCTGAGGTACTTGTTGAACTGCGCGCGGTTGATCGACAGCTGCCGGCAAACTTCGGAAATAGAGCGGTAATGGCTGCAGGCCAATTTGAGATTGGTAGCGAAATGATCGCTCATAAGCAGAATCCTGGTGACGCGAATGACGCCATTCTAGCATCAAGTCGCATCAAGTCAGAGCAACCCGCGAAATTGTAACCACTCTTGTCATGGCCAACCATGCGCCCCAACGAATAGCGGTGCGCCTGCCGTCCGCTGGTCTTTCCATGCGAAGAATAAGAATCGAGGTCATTTTCCAATGCTCGAAGCACTCAACGATTTCCTCTCCGGGAAACTTCTCATCGTGCTGATCGTCGGTCTCGGCGGTTACTTCACCATCCGCTCGCGGTTCGTCCAGTTCCGCCACTTTGGCCACATGTTCGCCGTGTTCAAGGAATCGCTGCGCGGCCAGGCAGGCCAACTGAGCTCCTTCCAGGCCCTGATGCTGAGCCTCGCCGGCCGCGTCGGCGCCGGTAACATCGCAGGTGTCGGCATTGCCGTGACCCTGGGTGGCCCAGGCGCGGTGTTCTGGATGTGGGTCACGGCCCTGGTCGGCATGGCCAGCAGCTTCTTCGAGTGCACCCTGGCCCAGGTCTACAAGCGCGCCGACGGCGACGGCCTGTACCGTGGCGGCCCGGCGTACTACATCCAGCACGGCCTGAAGCGCAAAAGCATGGCGATCGTGTTCTCGATCCTGTTGCTGGTCACCTACGGCTTCGCCTTCATCGGCCTGCAGTCGTACACCGTGACCCATTCGCTGCAAAACGCCTTCGACTTCGACCCAAGCCACACCGGCATCGTCCTGGCGGTGCTGCTGGCCATCACCTTCCTCGGCGGCATCAAGCGCATCGCTGCGGTGTCGGACCTGCTGGTACCGGTCAAGACCCTGGCCTACATCGGCGTGACCCTGTACGTGATCGGCACCCAGATCGAACACGTACCGGCCATGCTTGAAACCATCTTCAAGAGTGCCTTCGGCCTCGACCCTGCGTTCGGCGGCCTGCTCGGCAGCGCCATCGTCATGGGCGTGAAACGTGGCGTGTTCGCCAACGAAGCCGGCCTGGGCAGTGCACCGAACGTCGCCGCCGTGGCCGCCGTGAAGCACCCGGGCGCCCAAGGCGTGGTCCAGGCCTTCAGCGTGTTCCTCGACACCTTCGTGATCTGCACCTGCACCGCGCTGTTGATCCTGCTGTCGGGCTTCTACACCCCGGGCTTCGAGGGTGACGGCATCGTCCTGACCCAGAACTCGCTGGCCGCTGTGGTCGGTGACTGGGGCCGCCTGTTCGTCAGCGTGGCGCTGTCGCTGTTCGTCTTCACCTGCATCCTCTACAACTACTACCTGGGCGAAAACAGCCTGCAGTTCCTCAGCCGCAACCGCGTGGTGCTGATGGTCTTCCGCGGCCTGGTGCTGGCGCTGGTGGTGTGGGGTTCGATGCAAGACCTGTCGACCGTGTTCGCCTTTGCCGACATCACCATGACCTGCCTGGCCTTCGTCAACCTGATTGCCCTGGCCATGCTGTTCAAAGTCGGCCTGCGTGTCATGCGTGACTACGATGACCAACGCAAGGCAGGCGTCGCCCAGCCCGTGTTCGACTCGGCCAAGTTCGCTGACCTGGACCTGGACCGCAATGCCTGGCCTGCCAATCCGCAGGTTGAACCGGCCGCCGTCAACACCGCCAGCCAAGCCCAGCCACAACGCTGATATCCTGCCCTACCCAGCCGCCCCGTTCGCGGGCGGCTGCTTCTCTTCCGCTCACCGCTACGGATGCTTTCCATGCGTGCAGTCAAGAATCTTCTCGTCCTCTACACCGGGGGCACCATCGGCATGCTCGAAACCGCCGAGGGCCTGGCGCCAGCCGGCGGTTTCGACGCGCGCATGCGCGAGCACCTGGCCCAACTGACCAATGCACCGCAAGTGCAATGGACGCTGCAGGAGCTGAACCCGCTGTTGGACAGCGCCAACATGCAGCAACACAACTGGCTGGCCATGCGCGATGCCATTGTCGCAGCAGTGGATGCGGGCCATGACGGCGTGCTGGTGCTGCATGGCACCGACAGCCTAGCGCACAGCGCCGCAGCCCTGTCGTTCCTGTTGCTGGGCCTGCCGGTACCGGTGCTGCTGACCGGCTCGATGCTGCCGGCCGGTGTACCGGGCAGCGACGCCTGGGACAACCTGTGCGGTGCCCTCGGGCAGTTCGAGGCAGGCCTGGAAGATGGCGTGCAACTGTATTTCCACGGCCAGCTGCTGCATGGCTGCCGGGCCTCGAAACTGCGAAGCGAAGCGTTCGACGCCTTTGCTGCACTGCCGCGCCATCGTGAAGGTGAGCGGGCCCGCGAAGTGCCGCAGGCCCTGGGTTATCGCCAGCAGCGCCAACCGGTCAACCTTGCGGTGATGCCGGTGTACCCCGGCCTGCAGGCCGAGCACCTGCGTGGCGTGCTCGACACGGGTGTGCAGGGTTTGATACTGGAGTGCTACGGCAGCGGTACCGGCCCATCGGACGATCAGGCGCTGCTCGACGTGCTGCGTGCTGCGCGCCAGCGCGGGGTGATGTTGGTTGCCATCAGCCAGTGCCCGGAAGGGTCGGTGGTGTTCGATACCTATGCGGCGGGCAATCGGCTGCGCTCGGCAGGGTTGGTCAGCGGGGGTGGCATGACCCGCGAGGCAGCGTTGGGCAAGTTGTTTGCGTTGCTGGGCGCGGGGCTGGATGTCGAGACGGCAGAACTGTGGTTTGCGCTGGATCTGTGTGGGGAGCGGGCCTGAACGCTGCCTGTTCGGGCCTCATCGCCGGCAAGCCGGCTCCCACAAGGGCCTGCACAGGCGTTGTGAGCGGTGATGTACCTGTGGGAGCCGGCTTGCCGGCGATTGGGCCACTACAGGCACATAAATTGGCGGAAGGCAGCGGGAGTCGAACCTGCCCGGGAACGGCTGCCGTCCCCAACCGGGTTTGAAGCCCGGCCGCGCCACCGGGCGCGATTGCCTTCCTTGTAATCAGTGCCTGGCCTGCTGCTGGGCCAGTGCGCTGTCGGCACGGATGTGACGCTGATCGGCAACCCTGCGGGTCAGGCCGATGCGGTCGAAGTATTCCAGAATCTGCACACTGCGCTTGCGACCGATGCCCAACATATCGCGAAACGCCGCTACCTGCACTATCGGCGTGGTCCTGGCCTGCGCAAGCAACAGCTCTGCCATGCGCTGTAGCGTCTTCTCGGGGTAGAACAGGTCCCGCACCACCTGGTGCACCAGGCCCAGCCGCGCCAGCTTGCGCAGCAACAGGCGCACATCGGCTTCTGCGCATTTTTCTTCAGCGGCCAACGTCCTGACCCAGGGCGGATCGTACTGACCCTCCAGTAACCTGGGCTGCAGGCGCGCCCACAAGGCGCTGTCGGCCTCGCTCAGTTGCACCTTGTGATCGGGCAGGTGCAGCCACGGCCCGCTAGTGGCGACCACCGCGTCGTTGAGCAGCTCATCCAGCAGGCTGACGAACGCCGGGCGCTCCAGCGGCAAGGCCGCAAAACGGCGCAACCGGTCACGGTCCGGCCCCAGCTGGTCGGGTTCCTGCTCGTGGAAGCGTGCCAACTGCTCCAGCACCTGGCGCTTGAGTGCCTGCCACTGGCGATGGGCGAACAGCAATTGGCCCTGCCGAGTGGCTACCACCAGCACGTCCTCTGGCAGCTGCCAGGTTTCCCTCAGACGATTGAACTGCCGCTCCAGGCGCTGTGGATCAAGGCCGCCGGGGGCGTTGGCAAGCAGTGACGAAAGCGCTTGCTCCAGATCGCCTGCATCACGCAGCACCTGCAACTGCCGAAGGCGCTCTTCGCTGCGACGCTGCCGGCTCGGAGCAAAAGGGTCGAGCACCCTGCCGCCACCCAGCGTTCGCTGCGCACGCTGATCACGCAGAACCAGGCGATCGCCGTGCACGGCCTGCAGCGGCGCGTTGAGCAGCAATTGGGCGAACATGCGCTGGCCGGCGCCCAAGGTCTCGCCTTCGAGCAAGGCCACCCGCGCCGTCACATCCTGAGTGCCCAGGTGCACGTGCACGGCGCTGAAGTGTTCGAAGGCACGAAGCTCGTTCGACAGCAGCTGCAGTTCGATATCCACACGCACGCTGGGCGCACGCAGCCACTCGGGCACCAACCAGTCTCCCCGGTGCACCTGCTCCACCGCCAGGCGTTCGGCGGCGATATTCAGCGCCACCCGCTGGCCGGCCTCGGCCACCAAGGCAGCCTGGTTCTGCGCATGCAGGCCACGCACCCGCACCGCTTTGCCGGCCTTGCCCAACAACAACGTATCGCCTGCACTGACCCGCCCGGCCAGCGCCGTCCCGGTCACCACCACCCCAGCCCCCGCCACCGCGAAAGCGCGGTCCACTGCCAGACGAAAACCGCTGCGTACACTGCGTTGCCGAACACGTGTTTCAGCCTCTAACAACGCCTGGCGCAACGCTTCGATGCCCTCACCCGTGACACTCGACAACGGAAACTGCCGTGCCCCCGCATACGGCCCCGGCGCCAGCAGCTCGGCCACTTGCGCCTGCACTTCAGCCAGACGTGCCGCCTCGACCCTGTCGCATTTGCTGATGGCCACCAGCGCCTGGGGAATGCCCAGCAACTCGATGATCGCCAGGTGTTCGCGGGTCTGCGGCATCACGCCGTCATCGGCCGCCACCACCAGCAGCACCAAGTCGATGCCATGGGCGCCCGCCAGCATGTTGTGGATAAAACGTTCATGGCCCGGCACATCGATAAAACCGGTCAGCGGCGCGCCTTCGCTCAGCGCGGCGTAGCGGTAGCCGAGATCGATGGTCATACCGCGGTCACGTTCCTCCCGGCGCTGGTCGCCTGCCTGGCCGGTCAGCGCCTTGAGCAGCGCAGTCTTGCCATGGTCGATGTGGCCAGCGGTACCCACGATCACTGCACCGGCCCCAGTTGCAGGGCCGGCAGTTGCGCCAGCCACTGGGCTTCGTCGTCGAGCTGGCGCAGGTCAAGCCACAAGGCATCGTCATCGATGCGGCCGAGCACCGGCACCGGCAGATCGCGCAGTGCCCGCTCCAGCACATGCAGGCTGCGCCCGCGCAGCTTCTTCGACACTAGCGGGCGCAGGCACAGCGCCGCGCTCGGCAGGCGCGCCACGGGCTGGCTGCCGCTGCCGATCATGCCCAGTGCAGGTTCCACGCTGACCACCCATTGCTCGCCAAGGTGGGCCTTGAGTTCAGGTACCAGGCGTTCGGCCTGGGCCTGGATCTCGGCCTGGCTGCGGGTCAGCAGGCGCAGGCTGGGCAGGCGCTCGGCCAGGCGGTCGGGGTTGCGGTACAGCGCCAGCACCGCTTCGAGTGCGGCGAGGGTGATCTTGTCGACGCGCAGGGCGCGCTTGAGCGGGTTCTTCTTGATCTTGGCGATCAGCTCCTTGCGCCCGACGATGATGCCGGCCTGCGGGCCGCCGAGCAGTTTGTCGCCACTGAAGGTGACGATGTCCGCGCCGTCGGCCAGGGCCTGACGCACTGTTGGTTCGGCGGGCAGGCCCCAGCGGGTCAGATCGAGCAGGCTGCCGCTGCCAAGGTCTTCGAGCAGTGGCAGCTCATGCTGGTGGGCGATGCGCGCAAGTTCAGCGGTAGGCACCTGGGTGGTAAAGCCCTGGATGCTGTAGTTGCTGCAATGCACACGCATCAGCAAGCCTGTGCGCGGGCCGATGGCCGCTTCGTAATCACGGGCATGGGTGCGGTTGGTGGTGCCGATCTCGTGCAGCTTCACACCTGCGCGGGCCATGATGTCGGGGATGCGGAAGGCACCGCCGATCTCGATCAGCTCGCCACGGGAGATAATGCCTTCCTTGCGTGCGCCCAGGCTGTTGAGCGCCAGCAGCACGGCGGCGGCGTTGTTGTTGACCACGGTGACTGCCTCGGCGCCGGTCAGCTCGCGGATCAGGCCTTCGATCAAGTCGTCACGGTCGCCACGCTTGCCCGTGGCCAGGTCGAATTCCAAGTTGAGCGGGTAACGAGCAGCGGTGTGCATGGCTTCGACGGCTTCCTCGGGCAGCAGGGCGCGGCCGAGATTGGTGTGCAGCACGGTGCCGGTGAGATTGAACACACGGCGCACCTGACTGCGCTGTTGAATGGCCAGGCGCTCGCCGGTACGGCCCAGGAGAATTTCGGTGGCCAGTTCCGCAGCGGTTAGCTGGCCGTTGCGGGCCGGGTCGCGCAGGTCGTCGAGCAGCTGGCGCAGGGTGGCGAGTACGGCGTCGCGACCGTGGCGGTCGATTAGCGGGAGGCAGGCCGGGTGACGCAGCAAGGTGTCGATGGAGGGCAGGCGCGGGGTGTCGCTGGCGGGGGTTGGAGACATGCAGTACTACCTTGGACGGGTCCGTTGTCTGATCGGGCCCTATCGCCGGCAAGCCGGCTCCCACAGGGGCAGTGGTGATCCTGTGGGGGCCGGCTTGCCGACGATAGAGGCGACTCGGTATTGCAGTGTAGACACTCACCCACCACCAGGCGCGAGCATCAGGTTCGGAGCCAGGCGATGGAACCCCTCCTCGTCCAGCCGGATATCCAGCGCCAGGCTGGCCAAATCATCGGCCAGCGGCTCGGCTGCGGCATCGTTCTCCAGGTAATTCTGCTTCAGGTAGCTGTTGCACGCCGGGCAGCACTCGGCCCGCAACGGCGCCTTGCCGGGCGCATGGCGATCATCTTCAAGGCTGCTGTAACGCAAGTCCTTGCTCGACTCGCAATACACGCACTTGACCCGCACCACATGCCATTCGCAGGCACACAGCGAACAGGCCAGGTACCGCAAACCGTTGTGCCGACCGCGGTTGCGCACCACGCCGGCCATCGCCGGCGAGCCGCAGGCCGGGCACTGGGCTTGGCTGCCCGCTGGCTTGAGCTCGGGCGCTGGCAGCGCCAGCAGCCAGCTCGACCAGGCCGCTTGCAGGGCGGCGCCAATGAACGGTACCAGCGCCGCCGGCACCGCGTCGTATTGGCCAGCCAGCAAGGCGATACCCCAACCTTTGCGCTGGCTGTCGTCACTCCCTCGCAGTACGTCCAGCGCCTCGCCCATCGGCCCGCTGGATGCCTCGTCGAAGTGGGCCAGTAACGCCTGTAACCAGACCTGCCACGCGCCTTCGCGCACCAGGCTGTCAGCGGCAAGAGGTGGCAGACCATGACTTATGCACAGGCGCTGGCGCTCCTCGGCCACCGGCAAGCCGTTCGGTGGGTTATCCACAAGCAGCTGCTGGATGCGACACAACCGCGCGACCAGCTTCAGGTACTGGCCCAAGGCATTGCCTTCGGCCAGATGTTCCAGGCGCTCGGCGCGCAAGGCAAAAAGGTTGGCGGGCGGCAGGTGCAGAAACGGCGGCATAACCGCCGACGCTTCGATCTGCCCGGGTTCGAGTAGGGTGCTCAAGCGGTCATCCTTCTTTACGTCCGTGATTGCTCGGCGTCTTGTCGCCGGTCACTTCGCGGTACCACAGTTCATGATGTTTGCGCGCCCAGGCGCGGCTGACCCAGCCATGCAGCATGGCGCCGATCGAGCCCTTGATCCAGATGCCGGCGTAGATGTGCACGATGATGCTGAGGATCAGCACGAAGCCCGCCAGCGCATGGGCCAATGTCGCAACGCGGATCGACCCTATATCGAAGAAATGGCTGAAATAGGCGCGCCAGATCACCACCCCGCTGAGCAGTAGCACCAGCATGCACAGCAGCAGCGTCCAGAACAGCAGCTTCTGCCCGGCGTTGTACTTGCCGATCGGAGGCACGCCGTCTTCGCGATTGACCATTACCCGATCGATGCGGCGCAGCCACAGGCGGTCGTTGGCGGTGATGAAGTTGGCGCGCCAGAAGCGCACCACCAGGCCGAGGAAGAACACGAACATCGCCACGCCCATGAACGGGTGCAGGATGCGCGTCCACGGCCCGCCGCCGAACAGGTGGCTGAGCCAGAAAAGCGCTGGGTGGAACAGCGCCAGCCCGGACAACCCGGCCATGAAGAACAGGATGGCGACGATCCAGTGGTTGGTCCGCTCGTTGGCGTTGTAGCGCAGGATGGGTTTCTTGTCGTTCATGGCCGCTGCTCCCCCTGCCCGCCGGGCCGGTTCGGGTCATAGACATGGACCGACGGGTCCACGTGGTGCACGCTTTCATCCGGTGGCGTGGGGTGCTCGTCTTCCTCAACCCGTTGCGGGCCGACGCGCACGTAGTGGAAGAACCCAGCCAGTACCGCTGCCCCCATGGCCAGCAGCGCCAGCGGCTTGGTGAAGCCCTTCCACAGGCCCACCAGCGGGCTGATCACCGGCTGATCCGGCAGGCCGGCATACAGCCTGGGCGTGTCGGCATGGTGCAGCACATACATCACGTGGGTGCCACCGACGCCGTCAGGGTCGTACAGGCCGGCGTTGTCGTAACCGCGCGACTTGAGGTCGACGACGCGCTCGGCGGCATGCACCTTCATCTCTTCCTTGGTGCCGAACACGATCGCCCCGGTCGGGCAGGTTTTCACACAAGCCGGCTCCAGGCCCACAGTCACACGGTCGGAACACAGAGTGCACTTGTACGCCTTGTGGTCCTTCTGCGAGATGCGCGGGATGTTGAACGGGCAACCGGTGATGCAATAACCGCAGCCGATGCAGTGGTCCTGGTTGAAGTCGACGATGCCGTTGGCGTGCTTGATGATCGCGCCTGGGCTCGGGCATGCCTTCAGGCAACCTGGGTCGGCGCAGTGCATGCAGCCATCCTTGCGGATCAGCCACTCCAGGTTGCCGTCGTCGCGCTCGTGCTCGGTAAAGCGCATCAAGGTCCAGGTCTCGGCAGTGAGATCCTGGGGGTTGTCGTAAGTGCCGTGGTTGTGGCCGACCTCGTCACGCAGTTCGTTCCACTCCGAGCATGCCACCTGACAGGCCTTGCAACCGATGCACTTGGTGGTGTCGATCAGCTTGGCGACTTCCTCCTGCTGGCGTACCGAAGGCGGTACGGTGGTGGTGGCCGAGCGGGCGATGATGTCTTGGCTGGCCATCAGATTTTCTCCACTTTGACGAGGAACGACTTGGACTCCGGCGTCTGGGTGTTGCCGTCACCGAGGAACGGCACCAGGGTGTTGGTCAGGTAGCCGTGCCGCGTCGCACCGGTGAAGCCCCAGTGCAAGGGGATACCGATCTGGTGAACGGTTTGGTTGTTGACCTGCAGCGGGCGAATCCGCTTGGTCACCACCGCCACCGCCTCGATATGCCCACGCTTGCTCGACACCCGCACCCGGTCGCCGGCCTTGATGCCTTTCTCGTTGGCCAGCACCTCGCCGATCTCGACGAACTGCTCGGGCTGGGCGATGGCATTGAGGCGGCAGTGCTTGCTCCAAAAGTGGAAGTGTTCGGTCAGACGGTAGGTGGTCGCCGCATAGGGGAACTCGTCGTGCTTGCCAAGGGTGTCCCATACCGAATCGAAGATCCGCCCGGCCGGGTTGCTGGTGGCCTTCTTGTTCTGCGGATGCAGCGGGTTGATGCCGATTGGTGTCTCGAACGGCTCGTAGTGCTCGGGGAACGGGCCTTCGGCCATCTTGTCGATGGCAAAGAAGCGTGCCACGCCCTCGGGGTTCATGATGAACGGGTTCATCCCGGCTTCCGGTGGCGAGTCGACCTTGAAGTCAGGCACGTCGGTGCCGGTCCAGGCCTTGCCGTTCCACCACACCAGGCGCTTCTTGTCCGGATCCCACGGCTTGCCTTGCGGGTCGCTGGAGGCGCGGTTGTAGAGGATGCGCCGGTTCGCCGGCCAGGCCCAAGCCCAGTTTTGCACTTGGTGCATACCGAACGGGTCGCTGTTGTCACGGCGGGCCATCTGGTTGCCCTGCTCGGTCCAGCAGCCGGCGAAGATCCAGCAGCCCGAGGCGGTGCTGCCGTCGTCCTTGAGCTGGGCGAAGCCCGACAACTGCTGGCCACCCTTGAGCACCACGCCGGTCGCGTCGCTGAGGTCGGACACGGCCCAGCCATTCATCTCCTTGGCCAGCTCTTCGGGTGAAGGCTCCTCGGGGATCTTGTACGGCCAGCTGATGTTCATCATGGCATCCGGGTACGCTCCGCCTTCGGCCTGATACCGCTGGCGCAGGCGCAGGAACAGCTCGCTCATGATCTGCACATCGGTGCGGGTTTCACCCGGGCCGTCGGCACCCTTCCAGTGCCATTGCAGCCAGCGGCTGCTGTTGACCAGCGAGCCGTCTTCCTCGGCGAAGCAGGTCGTGGGCAGGCGGATCACCTCGGTCTGGATGTTGGCCGTGTCGACATCGTTGAACGGCCCGGCGTTGCGCCAGAACTCCGAGGTCTCGGTGGCCAGCGGGTCCATGATCACCAGCCACTTGAGCTTGCCCAGGGCCGCAGTGACACGGTTCTTGTCCGGCAATGCGGCGATCGGGTTGAAGCCTTGGCACATGTAGCCGTTGACCTTGCCCTGGCTCATCATCTCGAACATGCGCAGCACGTCATAAGCCGGCACATCGAGCTTGGGCAGCCAGTCGTAGCCCCAGTTGTTTTCTGCCGTGGCGTTGGCGCCGTACCAGGCCTTCATCAGGCTTACGTGGAATTTGCCGTAGTTCTGCCAGTAGGACAGTTGCCCCGGCCGCAGCGGCTTGGAGGCGCGCTTGTCGATGTACGCGGCGTAGTCCTGCTCGGCGTCGCCGGCCAGGGTCAGGTAGCCCGGCAGCGAGTTCGACAGCAGGCCCAGGTCGGTCAGGCCCTGGATGTTGGAGTGCCCGCGCAAGGCGTTGACGCCGCCGCCCGGCATGCCGACGTTGCCCAGCAGCAACTGCACCATCGCCGCACTGCGGATGATCTGCGCACCGATCGAATGCTGCGTCCAGCCCAGTGCATAGAGAATCGTCATCGTCTTGCCTGGTGCCGAGCAGGTGGCGATCTCTTCCCAGACCTTGAGCATGGCGTCCTGCGGCATGCCGCAGGTCATGCTGGCGATTTCCGGGGTGTAGCGGCTGTAGTGCTGCTTCATCAGCTGGTATACGCAGCGCGGATGCTGCAGGCTCGGGTCGACCTTGGCGAAACCATCCTCACCCAGCTCGTAGCCCCAACCCGACTTGTCTGCATACACGCGCTTGGCCTCGTCGTAGCCGCTGAACAGCCCGTCTTCGAAGCCATAGTTCTCTTTGACGATGAACGACACGTCGGTGTAGTTGCGCACGTATTCGTGCTGGATTTTGTCGTTGCTCAGCAGGTAATTGATCAGCCCGCCCATGAAGGCGATGTCGGTACCGGTACGGATCGGCGCGTAGTAGTCCGCCACCGAAGCGGTACGGGTAAACCGCGGGTCGACCACGATCAGCCGCGCCTTGTTGTGCGCCTTGGCCTCGGTCACCCACTTGAAGCCGCACGGGTGCGCTTCTGCTGCGTTGCCGCCCATCACCAGGACCAGATTCGCGTTGGCGATATCGGACCAGTGGTTGGTCATGGCGCCACGGCCGTACGTCGGGGCAAGACTTGCCACCGTCGGGCCATGTCAGACACGTGCCTGGTTATCGAACCCCAGCATGCCTGTTGCGCGGATGACCTTGTGGGTCAGGTAGCCGGCTTCGCTGGAGGCAGCGGAGGCGGCGAGAAAACCGGTGGTGAGCCAACGGTTCACCGTCTGGCCCTGAGCGTTTTTCTCGATGAAGTTGGCGTCGCGGTCCTGCTTCATCAGGTCGGCGATGCGGTCGAGCGCTTCGTCCCATTCGACCCGCACCCACTCCTTGCTGCCTGGCTTGCGCATTTCGGGGTACTGCAGGCGGCTGGCGCTGTGAATAAAGTCGAGCAGGCCGGCACCTTTCGGGCACAGAGTACCGCGGTTGACCGGATGGTCGGCGTCGCCTTCGATGTGGATGATGTTCTGTTTGACGTTCTTGCCCGCGTCACCCTGGCTGTACAGGATCAGGCCGCAGCCGACCGAACAGTAGGGGCAGGTGTTGCGGGTTTCTTTGGTGTGCGCCAGCTTGAAGTGACGCACCTGCTCGGCGAACGCAGGCGTCGGGGCCATGCCCAACGCTGCCAGGCTCGAGCCTCCAAGGCCAACGGCGGCGACCTTGAAGAACTGCCGACGGTTGAGGTCCATCGTGCACTCCTGATCAGGTGGTGGACGCACGGAACATAGCCGGCGTCTCTTGCGTAGTCACGGGGGCGGTTTTGACGGCCGCCAATAGGTAAGACTAGTCAAGAATCGAGAAGGTGCGATGACATGGGTCAGGGTTGATGGCCCTTCGCCGGCAAGCCGATTCTCACAGGGCCCCCACCGCCCGTAAGAACACCGGATTACCTGTGGGAGCTGGCTTGCCAGCGATAGGGCCAGCAGCCGTAAGATTTTTCTGAATCTGAAACCAAATGCTTCAGGATTTGCATCTTTGGGAATTATCCTACGGGTGCTTCTGAAGTTTCGCTGTTGTCGGGGAAATGCCTCACGGATAACGTTCTCGGGTCGCTCTGGCGACCGGGTGTGAGAACCCGACTGACACAACAGCACCGTCGTTATGGCGGTCGTGCGCGGGCAGGCTTCGGCCTGGCCGAGTTTTGCTCTTGTTCCTCGGTTTCTCACCCCGCGCACGACTGCCACCCACAATCCGTGAGAAAGATTCAGGTGGCAGTTTCCTTAAGCCGAACAAGAGTTAGCTGCCATGAAAAAGCTCGTCCCCGATCCCCCACGCCGTAAACCCATCACCACCCCATTCTTCACCGTCCAATCCGACCTCTACCCACCCGACGCCCTCGCGCACGTCAGTGAACTACTGCGCGGCGTCATCGAAACCCTCGACGAACACTGCCGCGCCCGCGCCGGCGAACACGGCCTGAGCATGCTGAGCAATGCGATGTATGCCAGCGAAATCGCCTATTCGCTGGTAGAGCATGTGCACTCCCAGTTGTATGGTCAGCAGGCGGAGGGATGACGACATGGCGGATGAACCCAAAGTCCTCACCACCATCGGTGTGGAAACCTTCCTCGATGTAGGCAACCCGCCGATTGACCTGCTGCGGGTGCAGCCTGGGATTCCAATTGATGATGCCTACGAGCAGGTTTCGATACTGCTGGGCTATATCAAGCATCTGGTGCGCGAGGGCGATATGGACGATGACCACAAGCTGCTGGGCGCAGCGGACTACCTGAGTGCATTGGCCAAGGCGTTGATGAACGATATCGAACTGACCAAGAACCGCCTGCATTGACCTCCACGCTGGCAAGCCAGCTCCCTCAGGTATACCGCAGCCCTTGAGAGCGGCTGCCGTACCTGTGGAAGCCGGCTTGCCGGCGATAGGGCCTGCAGCGGCAACACACCTACCGGACATCAGTTTCGGAAATGGACTACATCTTTGGGCGCCATCTGCCTGTTAGGTTGCCCGGCCGATCAGTCCTCAGGGGTAACGCTCGCATGCCTTCGAACCATAGCCGTGTCAGCCTTTTCATCTGCTCTGTACTTTTCGCAGCAACCTCATTGGCAGACGCTCCCTCCCCCATCACCGCCGAAGCCGCCCGTACCATGGCCGCCGCAGCCGAACGCGCCGCCCGAGCCCAGGGCCAAGCCATCGTCATCAGCATCGTCGACAATCATGGCAACCTGAAGCACTTCCATCGCATGGACGGCACCAGCAGCGGCAGCATCCAGGTCGCGCAGCTAAAGGCCACGACCTCCGCCCGCTTCCCCCTGTCCTCACGCTCACTCGGCGAGCGCAGCGCCGCGTTGCCAGCCAACCCCTACGCGTCCTTGCCAGGCTTCACCCTGCTCGGCGGCGGCTTGCCGATCATGGATGCCAACGGCCAGCACATCGGCGGTATCGGCATAAGCGGTGCAACACCGGAACTGGACGCGGAATTTGCCCAGGCGGCGCTGGATGGCGCCGCTTGAGCACGTGGGCAATCAAGCGGCGCCGATGGGCAAGCCGCGCACGATATTCAACGCTGCACTGCTTTGCGCCACCGGCATGATTTCGATGGTGTTGATATTCACATGCGCAGGCTGCTCGGCAATCCAGGCGACCGTAGCGGCAATGTCTTCTGGCAGGATCGCCTCCACGTCACGGTAAAGCGCCTCAACCGCATCAAGGTCGCCCTTCAGGCGCACAACCGAGAAGTCGGTGCCCGAACACAGGCCGGGCTCGATGTTGCTCACCCGCACCCGGGTGCCTGCCAGGTCGGCGCGCAGGTTGAGGCTGAACTGACGCACAAACGCCTTGCTCGCGCCGTAGACGTTGCCGCCTGGGTAAGGATAGGTACCCGCAATCGAGCCGATGTTGATGATCATCCCGCAATCTGCTTCCACCATCTGCGGCAGGATCTTGTGGGTGACCATGGCCAGGCCGGTGATATTGGTGTCGATCATCCGCTGCCAGTTCTCGGCGCTGGACACCTGGGCGCGCTCTACGCCCAGCGCCAGCCCGGCATTGTTGACCAGCAGGTCGATCTGCAACGAAGCGTCGCGAATCTGCTCCACGGCCGCCTCGAGCGAAACCGCGTCGGTCACATCCAGCGCCAGCGGGATGAAGTTGACGCCCAGTTCACCTTCCAGTGCATGCAGCTTGTCCATGCGCCGAGCACCGCCGATAACGCGGTAGCCCTTACTGACCAGGGTGCGGCAGATGGCGCGGCCAAAGCCCGAGGAGGCGCCGGTTACGAATGCGGTTTTCATCAGGTTGTCTCCCTTCGAGAAATATCAGGCCAGGTACTTCACGCCCAGGCTGGTGAACAGGCACAGCATCGAGAACACCAGCGCCTTGCGGACGACCTCGTTGCCTTTGCGCAAAGCCAGGGCGCTGCCCATGTGGTTGCCGAGGATGTTGCAGGCCACCAGCGGCAGCGCCAGCAGGTAGACGACCTTGCCTGCCATGATGAAGGCCACCAGGGCGCCGATGTTCGAGGCGAAGTTGAAGGTCTTGGAGTTGGCCGAACTGGACACCAGGTCCATGCGCAGCAGGTAGTGAAAAGCGATGATGAACATGCTGCCGGTGCCTGGGCCGAAGAAGCCGTCATAGAAACCAATGGCCAGGCAGGTGAGCGGCACCACGGTGTAGAGCACCTGCGGCGAGAGCTCGCGCTCTTGCACTGGGCGATCCTTGGGGGTGAGGAAGATCAGGATGCCGAACGGGATGAGTGCCAGGATGATCTTGCCTACGGTTTCCTGGGAAATCGACACGATCAGGTGTGCCCCCAGGTAGGCGCCGAGCAGTGAGAAAGGCACGCCAACCAGGGCGACCTGCCAGACCATTCTGCTGTTGGCGAGGAAGTTGCGAATGGCCGCCAGCGTGCCCAGCGTGCTGACCAGTTTTTCCTGGCCGAGTGCCACCTGGGGCGGCATGCCCACCAGCAGAAAACCCGGCACCAGAAACAGCCCACCCCCTCCGGCAATGCTGTCGACGAAGCCGGCGATGAAGGCAATGGTGCCCAACAGCAAAATCGCCAGCAGCCAATGTTCCGCCCAGAAGGCACCTAACAGTTCCATAGCAGTTGTTCCTTGAATGTGGCGATTGCTCAGGAGAGCACTTCGTAGAGATGATCGGCGCGGGCGAAATGCACCCGGTTCAGGTCGTTGACCGCGAACAGGCGCAGCAGCCAGCGGTCGGCGCCATCGTTCTGTGGCTCGAAGCCATCGCGGGCGTGCAGCACGCGCTGGTTCTTGAAGATCATGAAGTCGCCCGGCAACAGCAGGTGTGGCTCGTCGAAACGGCGGGTTTCCAGCAGGCTGCGCAAGCTGGCCAGGGCCTGCTCGGCGCGCAGGTTCAGGCCGTGGGTGTTTTCGCTGTCGAAACGGCACAACCATTCGCCGGCATGACCGCGTACCAGCACGGGCAGTTCGGCGGTGCAGCGGCGGTTGCCGGTGAACGAGTCGGGGCGGCGGATTTCAAACTGCGCCACACTCAGTTCGCGCACGGTGGCCAAGGGCAATGCCGCTACGACAGCATCCAGGTTGACCAGGGTGGTGCTGATGCGCGGGTCGCAGCGCATGCCGAAGAAGGACAGGTATTCCGGGCAGCAAGACGTCGCGCCCAGCGGCTCGCTGGACAATGGCAGGTCCGGATTGTCGACATGGTAGGAAAAACGCAGGCGCGAACCATGCGAGCTCTTGTGGTTGGACGAGGTACGCGCCGGGATGACATGGCGGAACAGGCGACCGTCGTTTTCGCCCTCATAGACGATTGGGTTGATTCCCATCAGACACTGCATGGTCAGGCTGACCAGGCAGGCGACTGGCGTGCTGTGCGGGCTGAGTACGCCAGAGTACGGTGTGGGTGGCACATCCCGGTCGCGTGGGCAGTTGCGCACAATCATGCTGGTCAATTGCGGATCCTCGACAAACCCCCGGATCTGCTGGCACAGGGCCTTGCCCAGCACCTCTTGTGCCTGGTCCTTCAGTTGGGGGTAGAGCTCTTTGCTGGTCTCGAAGTCGAGAGGGGTGTTGTGCAGTAACGTTTGCCAGGCGCTCGAGACGACCCAGGGGAGGCGAATCTCAAGCGAGGCCTGGGCCTCGGCTGCTTGTTGCAGGTGTGCGCTTTCCATTTCGGGTGATATTCCATTGGCCATTCGGTGTCGTGCTTTGCCGGGCAGAGGCGGCAGACATTGTCTTATTTGAAGCCATTCGCATCTGGTCGATCGCTATCAGGGAAGCCGCTCACGCTTCCTCCGCATTACATCGACTCAATCATTGTAATTACAAAAATAAAATCGATTCAATTTATTTCTACTAACGATTACCCCGAAGATTGAATCGAACCAATCAACTTATTGATTTCAAAAGATTTCCTAACGAAACCGCAAAGGCACGCGGTCTAAGCGGCTGAAAGCGCGTGGTGATCCAGGCAATTTGCAGGCAGGCGAAACACGTCAATCGGGGCAAATTGCATGTAGGAAAACACAATTACTTCCATCGGAGCTTTCGTGCTAGGCTTCCGCGTTCTTGCAGCTTCTGGTGCCATTTCTATGTGGGTTCCTCACTACAGCGACCTGGCGCAGCCGGTCTACCTGATGATCGCCGACGCCCTCGAGCAGGACATCGGCAGCGGCCGGCTGTCGGCAGGCGAGCGCCTGCCGACGCTCAAGGACCTGGCCGAATCATTGAACGTGACGCCTGGCACAATCGGCCGGGCCTATGACGAAGCCGCCAAGCGCGGATTGGTAGTGGGCGAGGTCGGCCGCGGAACCTTCGTGCTTCAACAGCGGCCTTCGTCCCCCTCCCCGGCGCCAGCTATCCCAGCCACGCCTGGGCTGCGCCAGCACGAGAGTGGGCAGATCGACCTGTCGATCATCAAGCCAAACGACGCCCACATGACCGACTGGCTGCGTGGCGCCATCACCGAGCTGGCCGCTTCTCCCGACTTGGTTCAGGTGCTCGATTACGTGACCGAGGGTGGCCACACGACACACAAGCAGGCAGGCGCCGCCTGGATTCAACGCTGGCTGCCCGAGGCCCGCTGGCAGCAGGTAGTGCTGACATCAGGCGCCCAGCACGGCCTGCTGGTCGCCATCAGCAGCCTGTCGAACAGCGATGACGTGATCCTCTGCGAGTCATTCTGCTACCCCGGCATCATTTCCCTTGCCCACAGCCTGGGCAGACGGCTGCGCGGCGTGGCCATGGATGAACATGGCCTGATTCCCGAGGCGTTACGCGCGGCCTGTGAGGAGCACCACCCTTCCCTGCTGGTGTGCGTGACCACGCACCAGAACCCGACCAACTCGATCATGCCCCGTGAACGGCGCGAAGCCATCGCAGCGATTGCCCGCGAGTTCGACCTGTTCATCGTCGACGATGATATCTACGGGTTCCTCGAGCCGGAGCCGGACTACCAACCACTGGCGGCCTATGCACCGGAGCGCTCGGTGTACCTGACCAGCCTGTCCAAGAGTGTGCTGCCGGCGCTGCGTATCGGCTACTTGTATGCTCCGCCGCAAACCCTCTCGCGGCTTTCGTCGATGGTTCGCAGCAGTGTCTGGATGCCCTCGCCCTTGATGGCGCAACTGGCGAGCAATCTCATCAACAGCGGCATGGCCGATCAGTTGGTAAAGATTCAACAGGACGAAGCGGCCGCACGCCAGCAGATGGCGCGGGAAATCCTTGGCAAATATAAAATTCGCAGCCAGCTCAACAGCTTCCATCTCTGGCTTGAGCTGCCTGACCCTTGGACCAGCGATGAATTCGCCAACCTGGCGCGCAACAATGGCGTCACGGTGGTCAGTGGTAGCCAGTTCCTGCCCGAACGCAGCCCAGCCTCTTGCGGTGTGCGGATCGCGCTGATGACCCCGAGCCGCCAGGAACTGAGCTTTGCCTTGACCAAGCTCGCCAGCCTTCTGGATTCGCCAGAGCCCCGGCTGTTCTATTGAAGTGGCCTCCCAGGCCATTCGTCTCACGAAAAATCTTCATAAAAAAAGCCCATGGCATTTGCCTTGGGCTTTTTTACTGCGCGCTTCGTGCTGAATCAGAACGGAATGTCGTCATCAAAGCTGTCGAAGTCCGCCGCCGGCTGTGGCGCTGGCTGCTGCGGCGCCGGGCGCTGCTGAGCCTGTTGCGGGCGCGGAGCCTGCTGACGCTGAGGAGCCTGATTGTACTGTTGCTGCTGGCCACCCTGGTTGTAATTGTTGCCACCACCCTGGTTGTACTGGTCGCCGCCTTGCTGGTTCTGCGGACGACCGCCGAGCAGCTGCATGGTGCCCTGCATGTCGACGATGATTTCGGTGGTGTAACGCTTGATGCCGTCTTTTTCCCACTCGCGGGTCTGCAGTTTGCCTTCGATATACACCTGCGAACCTTTGCGCAGGTATTCGCCGGCGATTTCGGCAACCTTGCCGAACAGCGACACACGGTGCCACTCGGTACGCTCGACCTTCTGGCCCGACTGCTTGTCGGTCCACTGCTCGCTGGTGGCCAGGCTCAGGTTGGTCACGGCGTTACCGTTGGGCAGGTAGCGGACTTCGGGATCCTGGCCACAGGTGCCGACCAGAATGACTTTGTTAACCCCACGGGCCATAACGTTCTCCTAGGCTTCGCACGCCGAAGAGGCTGGGTTCACCAGTCGCTCGAGGGTCGCACGGTCCAAAATTTTCGTATCCAGTTTGATATAGATGGCGGCCTCTTCTGCCACCACCACAGCGTCGGTCACACCCGGCACAGCCATCAGACGTTCGACTAGCCCGGCTTCCCGGACGGCTTCAGGCGTCAGCGGCATGCGCAAGCTGGTCACATACGGCGGCTCGTTCATGCGCAAGGCCACGATCAGCCAGATGGCACACAACACCGCGGAGCCGAGGAACACAGTGCTCAGCCCGCCATGCTGGAACAACCAGCCACCGAGGATTCCGCCTAGCGCGGCGCCGAGGAACTGGCTGGTGGAATACACCCCCATCGCCGTCCCCTTGCCACCGGCAGGTGACACCTTGCTCACCAGCGAAGGCAGTGATGCCTCCAGCAGGTTGAATGCGGTAAAGAATACCACGGTGCCAATCACCAGTCCGCGCAAACCGTCAGCCCACTCCCAGAAGTATACCTCCGTGAGCAGCAGCACACTGACCGCACCCGCCAGTACGCGTTTCATCTTGCGCTTCTTTTCGCCGTAGATGATGAACGGGATCATTGCAAAAAATGAGATGAGCAACGCGGTCAGGTAGACCCACCAGTGCTGCTCCTTCGGCAGGCCGCCGCGTTCGACGAACGCCAGTGGCAGCGCGACGAAGCTGGCCATGAGGATGGCGTGGAGGATGAAGATCCCCACATCCAGGCGTAGAAGGTCCGGATGGCGTAGGGTCGGGCCGAGGGCCTGGCGCGCCACGCCCGATTCGCGGTGCTGCAAGGTGCTGTGTGTGTTGGGCACGACGAAGGCGATCAAGGCGATACCGACCAGGGCAAGTCCTGCCGTGGCAAGGAACAATCCTGACAAGCCAAAGGCACGCGTCAGCAAGGGGCCAATCACCATCGCCACCGCGAACGACAGGCCGATGCTCATGCCGATCATGGCCATGGCCTTGGTCCGGTGCTGCTCGCGGGTAAGGTCGGAGAGCAGCGCCATCACGGCGGCGGAAATTGCCCCGGCGCCTTGCAGGATGCGGCCGGCGATCACGCCCCAGATGGAATCGGCTTGTGCCGCCAGCACGCTGCCCAGGGCGAAGATCACCAAGCCCAGGTAGATGACCGGGCGCCGGCCGATACGGTCGGAAATCATCCCGAACGGGATCTGCAGAACAGCCTGGGTCAGGCCATAGGCGCCAATGGCCAGGCCGATCAGCGCGGGCGTGGCGCCGGCCAGGTCCATGCCGTAGGTGGCCAGCACCGGCAAGACCATGAACATGCCCAGCATACGAAAGGCAAAGACCAGGGCCAGGCCGCCAGCGGCGCGGGTTTCGCCGCCACTCATGCGCTCGTTGTGGGTGTCGTGCATGGATTAACCTCGTGTGAACCGGCGGCGATTCTATCAGTCCGACAGCTTGACGGCATCTACGCGACGCTTTGCCGCGTACTGGCAGGGCGCCGTATACTTCCTTGTTTATGCCCGCCGAGCGAGGCCGCAGTGGACAAGATCCTGATTCGTGGGGCACGTACCCACAACCTGAAGAACATCGACCTGACCCTGCCGCGCGACAAGCTGATCGTGATCACCGGCCTGTCCGGGTCCGGCAAGTCGTCGCTGGCGTTCGATACACTGTACGCCGAAGGCCAGCGACGCTATGTGGAATCGCTGTCGGCTTATGCCCGGCAATTCCTGTCGATGATGGAAAAGCCCGACGTCGACACCATCGAAGGCTTGTCGCCGGCCATTTCCATCGAGCAGAAGTCGACCTCGCACAACCCGCGTTCGACGGTCGGCACCATCACTGAGATCTACGACTACCTGCGCCTGCTCTATGCTCGCGTCGGTACGCCACGCTGCCCGGACCACGACATTCCGCTGGAAGCGCAAACGATCAGCCAGATGGTCGACCTGGTGCTGGAGCGGCCAGAGGGCAGCAAGCTGATGCTGCTGGCACCGGTGATTCGCGAGCGCAAGGGCGAGCACCTGGCCGTGTTCGACGAGCTGCGCGCTCAGGGCTTCGTGCGTGCGCGGGTCAACGGCAAGCTCTATGAGCTGGACGAACTGCCCAAGCTGGACAAGCAGAAAAAGCACAGTATCGACGTGGTGGTTGACCGCTTCAAGGTGCGCGCCGACCTGCAGCAGCGCCTGGCCGAATCGTTCGAGACCGCGCTCAAGCTGGCCGACGGCATTGCCCTGGTGGCGCCGATGGACGACGAAGAAGGCGACGAAACAATCTTTTCCGCACGCTTCGCATGCCCGATCTGCGGCCATGCGATCAGCGAGCTGGAGCCCAAACTGTTCTCCTTCAACAACCCAGCCGGCGCCTGCCCGACCTGTGATGGCCTGGGTGTGAAGCAGTTCTTCGACACCAAGCGCCTGGTCAACAGTGAGCTGACCTTGGCAGAAGGCGCGATCCGCGGCTGGGACCGGCGCAATGTCTATTACTTCCAAATGCTCGGCTCACTCGCCGCGCATTACGGCTTCAGCCTGGAGGAGCCGTTCGGCGAACTGTCGGCCGAACACCAGAAGGTGATCCTGCAAGGCAGCGGCAAGCAGAGCGTTGACTTCAAGTACCTGAACGATCGCGGCGACATCGTCAAGCGCTCGCATCCGTTCGAAGGCATCGTGCCGAACCTTGAGCGCCGCTACCGAGAGACCGAATCCGCCACCGTGCGCGAAGAGCTGGCCAAGTTCCTCGGCACCCAGCCCTGCCCCGATTGCCGTGGCACTCGCCTGCGCCGTGAGGCGCGGCATGTGTGGGTAGGCGAAAAAACCCTGCCGGCAGTCACCAACCTGCCTATCGGCGAGGCCAGCAACTATTTCGGCGAACTGACCCTTACTGGGCGGCGTGGCGAGATCGCTGCCAAGATCCTCAAGGAAATCTGCGAGCGTTTGCAGTTCCTGGTCAACGTCGGCCTCGATTACCTCACCCTCGACCGCAGCGCCGATACCCTTTCGGGCGGCGAAGCTCAGCGTATCCGCCTGGCCAGCCAGATTGGCGCCGGCCTGGTGGGCGTCATGTATATCCTTGATGAACCGTCCATCGGTCTTCATCAACGAGACAACGACCGCTTGCTGGCCACCCTCAATCACCTGCGCGACCTGGGCAACACGGTGATCGTGGTCGAGCATGACGAGGACGCTATTCGCCTGGCCGACTACGTCGTCGACATTGGCCCGGGTGCCGGTGTACACGGCGGCCAGATCGTTGCCGAGGGCACGCCGCAAGAGGTCATGGACCACCCTGATTCCCTGACCGGCAAATACCTGTCGGGGCGCAAGAAGATCGTCGTGCCGGCCAAGCGCACCCCGCGCGACAAGAAGTTGCAGCTCAAGCTCAAGGGCGCACGGGGCAACAACCTGCAGAACGTCGACCTGGAGATCCCGATCGGCCTGCTCACCTGCGTGACCGGGGTATCCGGTTCGGGCAAGTCGACGCTCATCAACAACACCCTGTTCCCGCTCGCCGCCACCGCGCTGAACGGTGCAAGCAGCCTGGAGGCCGCGCCGCACAGCAGCATGGATGGCCTGCAGCACCTGGACAAGGTGGTCGATATCGACCAGAGCCCGATCGGCCGCACGCCGCGTTCGAATCCGGCTACCTATACCGGCATCTTCACCCCGATTCGCGAACTGTTCTCCGGCGTGCCGGAATCGCGCTCACGCGGCTATGGCCCGGGGCGTTTCTCGTTCAACGTCAAGGGTGGCCGCTGCGAGGCCTGCCAGGGTGACGGCTTGATCAAGGTGGAGATGCACTTCCTGCCGGACATCTACGTGCCATGCGACGTGTGCAAGAGCAAGCGTTACAATCGCGAAACCTTGGAGATCAAGTACAAGGGCAAGAACATCCACGAGGTGCTGGAAATGACCATCGAGGATGCCCGCGATTTCTTCGACGCGGTACCTGCCTTGGCCCGCAAGCTGCAGACCCTGATGGATGTAGGCCTGTCGTACATCAAGCTGGGGCAGTCGGCGACCACCCTCTCGGGCGGCGAGGCGCAGCGGGTGAAGCTGTCTCGCGAGCTGTCCAAGCGCGATACGGGCAAGACCCTCTACATCCTCGACGAACCTACCACCGGCCTGCACTTTGCCGACATCCAGCAACTGCTCGACGTGCTGCACCGCCTGCGGGACCACGGTAACACCGTGGTGGTGATCGAGCACAACCTGGATGTGATCAAGACTGCCGACTGGCTGGTGGACCTGGGGCCTGAGGGTGGTTCCAAAGGTGGGCAAATCATTGCCAGCGGCACGCCGGAAGAGCTGACCAAGATGAAGCAGTCCTACACCGGGCACTACCTGAAGCCATTGCTGGAGCGTGACCGGGCCTGATCGGCCTGTGGATTAAAAAAGCCCCTGGTACCTAAGGTGCCAGGGGCTTTTTCATGGCTTGTGGATAACTTACATCTGCGACTGCAGGTAGTTTTCCAGGCCGATGGCCTTGATCAGACCTTGCTGCTTCTCAAGCCAGTAAGTGTGATCTTCCTCGGTATCGGCCAGTTGCGCACGCAGGATGTCGCGGCTGATGTAGTCCTTGTGCAGTTCGCACAGTTCGATGCCTTTGCACAGCGCGGCACGCACCTTGTACTCGAGCTTGAGGTCGGCCTCGATCATTTCCGGCACGGTGCTGCCTACTTCCAGGTCGTCCGCGCGCATGTCCGGGGTACCTTCGAGCATCAGGATACGGCGCATCAGCGCATCGGCGTGCTGCGTCTCTTCTTCCATCTCGTGGTTGATACGCTCAAAGAGCTTGGACAGGCCCCAGTCTTCATACATACGCGAGTGAATGAAGTACTGGTCGCGTGCTGCCAGTTCGCCCTTCAGCAACGTGACGAGGTAGTTGATTACGTCCGGGTGACCTTGCATCGCCCTGCTTCTCCCTGTGGAAACTTCAATACCGCATAGTGTGAACCAGGTTTTCGTCGCGGTCACTCAAAAACGCGCAATTAGAAGCAAAAAAACGGTTAAACAGTAGTGATATTCATTGAAAAACCGCCCAAATGAGGGCGGTTCTTCTTATCACTTCGACTTAGACGAGATTCAGCCCCAATGCCTTGGCGATACCATCGCCGTATGCGGGATCGGCCTTGAAGAAGTACTGCAACTGCCGCTGGATCACGTCTTCGCTGACACCGGCCATGGTGCCGGCGATGTTATTGATCAACAGCGCCTTCTGCTCCTCGCTCATCAGGCGGAACAGCGCGCCGGCATGGCTGTAGTAGTCATCGTCTTCACGGTGGTCATAGCGGTCGGCCGAACCGTTGAGGGCCAAGGCAGGTTCCGCGTGGCGAGGCGACTGCTTGGGCGCACCGGCGTAGCTGTTTGGCTCGTAGTTCGGCGCGCTGCCATAGCTGCCGGTAGCCATCGAACCGTCGCGCTGGTAGCTGTTGACCGGGCAACGCGGGGCGTTGACGGGCAACTGCTGATGGTTGGTACCCACCCGATAGCGATGGGCATCGGCGTAAGCGAACACGCGGCCTTGCAGCATGCGGTCGGGCGACAGGCCTACACCTGGCACCATGTTGCTTGGGCCGAATGCAGCTTGCTCGACTTCGGCGAAGTAGTTGAGGGGGTTGCGGTTGAGCTCCAGCACACCTACTTCGATCAGCGGGTACTCCTTCTGAGACCAGGTCTTGGTCACGTCGAACGGGTTCTCGTTGCGGCTGGCCGCTTCGGCTTCGCTCATGACCTGGATGCACACGGTCCAGCGCGGGAAGTCGGCACGCTCGATGGCTTCGAACAGGTCGCGCTGGGCGTAGTCTGGGTCAGTGCCTGCCAGGCGCGCAGCCTCGGCCGGAGCCAGGTTCTTGATGCCTTGCTGGGTCTTGAAGTGCCATTTGACCCAGGTGCGCGCGCCTTGTGCGTTGATCAGGCTGTATGTGTGGCTACCAAAGCCATGCATGTGGCGGTAGCCATCCGGAATGCCCCGGTCGGAGAACAAGATAGTCACCTGGTGCAGCGCCTCAGGCGAGTGCGACCAGAAGTCCCACATCATCTGGGCATCTTTCAGGTTGCTTTGCGGGTGGCGCTTCTGGGTGTGGATAAAGTCCGGGAATTTGAGCGGGTCACGAATGAAGAACACCGGCGTGTTGTTGCCGACGATGTCCCAGTTGCCTTCTTCGGTATAGAACTTCACGGCGAAGCCACGCGGGTCACGCTCGGTATCGGCCGAACCGCGTTCGCCACCTACAGTGGAAAAGCGCAGGAAGGTATCGGTCTGCTTGCCAACATGTTCGAAAAGCCTGGCACTGGTGTATTCAGTGATGTCACGGGTAACGGTGAATGTACCGTAGGCACCCGAGCCTTTGGCGTGCACCCGGCGCTCAGGGATGTTTTCGCGGTTGAAGTGAGCGAGCTTCTCGATCAGGTGGAAGTCGTCGAGCAGCAGCGGGCCGCGCGGGCCGGCGGAGCGGGAGTTCTGGTTGTCAGCTACAGGTGCACCGCTGGCGGTGGTCAGTATCTTGCTCATGGGCTCTCCTTATCGTTCTTCAGGTACCGGCTATCGGCTTGAAGAAGAGTATCGGCGAGCAAGGTCGCACAAACAAATTCATTGATTGACTTGAATCAATAGAAACAAACAATAAATACAGACACAAAAAACCGGGCACTAGGCCCGGTTCTTTGTAGCAGACAGAACGTCTTACTCAGCAGCTTCTACAGCACCGCCGACCGGACGATCAACCAGCTCGACGTACGCCATAGGCGCGTTGTCGCCAGCGCGGAAACCGCACTTCAGGATGCGCAGGTAGCCGCCCTGACGGGTGGCGTAACGCTTGCCCAGGTCGTTGAACAGTTTGCCAACAGCGGACTTCGAACGGGTACGATCGAAGGCCAGACGGCGGTTAGCAACGCTGTCTTCCTTGGCCAGGGTGATCAGCGGCTCGGCAACGCGGCGCAGTTCCTTGGCTTTCGGCAGGGTGGTTTTGATCAGCTCGTGCTCGATCAGCGACACTGCCATGTTCTGGAACATAGCCTTGCGGTGAGAGCTGGTACGGCTCAGGTGACGTCCACTTTTACGATGACGCATGATTCATTCCTTACCAAACACTACGTTCGGTGATTACGACGATCAGGCGGTCGCCTTGTCGTCTTTCTTAAGACTTGCAGGCGGCCAGTTGTCGAGGCGCATGCCGAGAGACAGACCACGAGAGGCCAGGACGTCCTTGATTTCAGTCAGGGACTTCTTGCCCAGGTTAGGAGTCTTCAACAGCTCTACTTCGGTACGCTGAATCAGGTCGCCGATGTAGTAGATGTTCTCCGCCTTGAGGCAGTTGGCCGAACGTACAGTCAGTTCCAGGTCGTCAACCGGACGCAGCAGGATCGGATCGATCTCGTCTTCCTGCTCGACTACGACAGGCTCACTGTCACCTTTGAGGTCGACGAACGCGGCCAGCTGCTGTTGCAGGATGGTCGCAGCGCGGCGGATAGCCTCTTCAGGGTCCAGGGTGCCGTTGGTTTCCAGATCAATGACCAGCTTGTCCAGGTTGGTACGCTGTTCAACACGGGCGTTTTCGACCACATAGGCGATACGACGCACCGGGCTGAACGAAGCGTCCAACTGTAGACGGCCAATGCTCCGGCTTTCGTCTTCGTCGGTCTGACGGGAGTCGGCCGGCTCGTAACCGCGACCACGAGCTACAGTGAGCTTCATGTTCAGGGCGCCATTCGACGCCAGGTTCGCGATTACGTGATCGGGGTTGACGATCTCGACATCGTGATCCAGCTGAATATCGGCAGCGGTAACCACCCCCGAACCCTTTTTCGACAAGGTCAGCGTAACTTCGTCACGACCGTGCAGCTTGATAGCCAGGCCTTTCAGGTTCAACAGGATTTCAATTACGTCTTCCTGTACACCTTCGATCGCGGAGTACTCATGGAGTACGCCATCGATCTCGGCCTCGACTACTGCACAGCCAGGCATGGAGGACAACAGGATGCGGCGCAGCGCGTTGCCCAGGGTATGGCCGAAACCACGCTCGAGAGGCTCGAGCGTAATCTTGGCGCGGGTCGGACTGACTACCTGCACATCAATGTGGCGGGGAGTCAGGAACTCATTTACCGAAATCTGCATGGATGCACCTATTTTCTAGCCCTTACTTGGAGTAGAGCTCGACAATCAGGTTTTCGTTGATGTCGGCAGACAGGTCGCCGCGAGCAGGAACGTTCTTGAAAACGCCCGACTTTTTAGCAGCATCTACGTCTACCCACTCAACGCGGCCACGCTGGGCGCACAGTTCAAGGGCTTGAACAATGCGCAGCTGGTTCGACGACTTCTCGCGAACCGCGACCACGTCACCCGGACGAACTTGGTAGGATGGAATGTTTACAGTCTTACCGTTGACGCTGATCGCTTTGTGCGAAACCAGCTGACGGGACTCGGAACGAGTCGAGCCGAAGCCCATACGGTAAACGACGTTATCCAGACGGCACTCGAGCAGTTGCAGCAGGTTCTCACCGGTTGCGCCTTTTTTCGAGGCAGCAGCTTGGTAGTAACCGCGGAACTGACGCTCCAGAACACCGTAGATACGACGGACTTTTTGTTTCTCGCGCAGCTGGGTACCGTAGTCGGACTGACGGCCACGGCGCTGGCCGTGGATACCTGGGGCTGCTTCGATGTTGCACTTCGATTCCAGAGCGCGAACGCCGCTCTTCAGGAACAGATCGGTGCCTTCACGACGAGACAGTTTGCATTTTGGACCAATGTAACGTGCCATTCTTCTGTCTCCTGATTACACGCGGCGCTTCTTCGGCGGACGGCACCCGTTGTGCGGGATTGGCGTCACGTCGGTGATGCTGGCGATCTTGTAGCCACAGCTGTTCAGTGCACGAACGGCGGACTCACGACCTGGACCTGGACCCTTGACGTTAACGTCGAGGTTCTTCAGACCGTATTCCAGCGCAGCTTGACCAGCACGCTCAGCAGCGATCTGGGCTGCGAACGGGGTGGATTTGCGCGAACCACGGAAACCCGAACCACCGGAGGTCGCCCAGGACAAAGCATTGCCCTGACGGTCGGTGATGGTCACGATGGTGTTGTTGAAAGATGCATGGATGTGGGCGATGCCATCAACCACTGTCTTTTTGACTTTCTTACGAGGACGAGCAGCAGGTTTTGCCATGTCTATATTCCTGGGCGATTACTTGCGGATCGGCTTACGCGGGCCCTTACGGGTGCGTGCGTTGGTCTTGGTGCGCTGACCGCGAACCGGCAGACCTTTACGATGACGCAGGCCGCGGTAGCAACCCAGGTCCATCAAGCGCTTGATCTTCATGTTGATGTCACGACGCAGGTCACCTTCGGTGGTGAACTTCGCGACTTCGCCACGCAGGGTTTCGATTTGCTCGTCGCTCAGATCCTTGATCTTTGCGGCTGGGTTTACACCAGCGTCTGCACAGATCTTCTGTGCAGTTGTGCGACCGACACCATAGATGTAGGTCAGCGAGATAACAGTATGCTTGTTATCTGGAATGTTGACGCCTGCAATACGGGCCATTCAGTGGGACTCCAATTGACAGCTACCTACGCCCCGGAAGCCAAGAAATAGGGCGCGAGATAATATCGCTGTAGAAACGAATAATCAACCCAGCAGCACACTAGCTGCTGGGTTTGAAGCGCAGATCACACTCAGCCTTGGCGCTGTTTGTGACGCGGTTCCGCGCTGCAGATCACTCGTACGACGCCTTCGCGACGGATGATCTTGCAGTTACGGCACAGCTTTTTCACCGATGCACGAACTTTCATTACCGACTCCTCGAACCTTAGGGGCGTATCAGCGCAGCAGACCGCTGCCACCGTAGCCTTTCAGGTTGGCTTTCTTCATCAGGGATTCGTACTGGTGCGAAACGAGGTGCGATTGTACTTGGGACATGAAGTCCATCACAACCACTACCACAATCAGCAACGAGGTCCCGCCAAGGTAGAACGGCACATTTGCTGCCACCACCAGGAACTGGGGCAGAAGGCAGACGGCCATCATGTAAAGAGCACCGAACATGGTCAAACGGGTCAGAACGCCATCAATGTAGCGCGCCGACTGCTCACCAGGACGGATACCCGGAATAAAGGCACCGGACTTCTTCAGGTTTTCCGCTACGTCTTTCGGGTTGAACATCAACGCTGTGTAGAAGAAGCAGAAGAAAATGATCCCTGCACTAAACAGCAGAATGTTCAACGGCTGACCAGGAGCGATCGACTGCGAGATGTCCTGCAGCCAGCCCATACCTTCGGACTGACCGAACCAGGCACCCAGCGAAGCCGGGAACAGCAGAATGCTGCTCGCGAAAATGGCCGGGATAACCCCCGCCATGTTCACCTTCAGCGGCAAGTGGCTGGTCTGCGCGGCGAAGACCTTGCGGCCCTGCTGACGCTTGGCGTAGTGAACGGCGATACGACGCTGACCACGCTCAATGAACACCACAAAACCGATAATCGCTACTGCCAGCAAACCGATTGCGACCAGGGCGAAAATGTTGATATCGCCTGTGCGTGCAGACTCGAAAGACTGCCCGATTGCTCTCGGAAGACCGGCAACGATACCTGCGAAGATCAACATCGAGATACCGTTGCCCACACCGCGCTCGGTGATCTGCTCACCCAGCCACATCATGAACATCGCGCCTGCCACGAACGTGGAGACGGCAACGACATGGAAGCCCAGGCCCGCAGAAAACGCCACGCCCTGGTTGGCCAGGCCAATGGACATGCCAATAGCTTGAACCAGTGCCAGGATAACGGTGCCGTAGCGGGTGTACTGGCTGATCTTGCGACGGCCAGCTTCACCTTCCTTCTTCAACTGCTCCAGTTGCGGGCTGACCGCCGTCATCAACTGCATGATGATCGATGCCGAAATGTACGGCATGATCCCCAGTGCAAAGATGCTCATGCGCTCGAGCGCGCCACCGGAAAACATGTTGAACAAGCTAAGAATGGTCCCCTCATTCTGCCGAAACAGATCCGCCAGACGGTCCGGATTGATGCCGGGAACCGGGATATGCGCACCTATCCGATAGACGATGATCGCCATGAACAGAAAGCGCAGACGAGCCCAGAGTTCCGACATCCCGCCCTTACCGAGCGAAGAGAGAGCACCTTGCTTAGCCATTTATTCCTCGAACTTGCCGCCAGCTGCTTCGATAGCCGCACGCGCACCCTTGGTGGCTGCGATACCCTTGATGGTGACTGCGCGAGTGACTTCGCCAGACAGCATGATTTTCACACGCTGTACGTTCTGGTTGATCACGTTGGCATCCTTCAAGGATTGCACGGAGATCACGTCGCCTTCCACCTTGGCCAGCTCGGACAGACGCACTTCGGCGCGGTCCATGGCTTTCAGAGAAACGAAGCCGAACTTCGGCAGACGACGGTGCAGCGGCTGTTGACCGCCTTCGAAGCCCGGAGCGATCGAACCACCCGAACGGGAAGTCTGACCTTTGTGACCACGGCCGCCAGTCTTACCCAGACCGCTACCGATACCACGACCCGGACGATGCTTTTCGCGACGGGAACCCGGCGCTGGACTCAGATCATTGAGTTTCATCGATTAACCCTCGACGCGCAGCATGTAGTAAGCCTTGTTGATCATCCCGCGGTTCTCGGGAGTATCCTGGACTTCTACAGTGTGACCGATGCGACGCAGACCCAGACCTTTAACGCACAGTTTGTGGTTAGGAATGCGGCCCGAGACGCTCTTGATCAGCGTTACTTTTACGGTTGCCATGATCAGAAGATCTCCTCAACGCTCTTGCCGCGCTTGGCAGCAATGGACTCAGGAGATTGCATGGCTTTCAGACCCTTGAAGGTGGCGTAAACCACGTTCACTGGGTTGGTCGAACCGTAGCACTTGGCCAGGACGTTCTGAACACCAGCAACTTCCAGCACTGCACGCATAGCGCCGCCAGCGATGATACCGGTACCTTCCGAGGCAGGCTGCATGTAAACCTTCGAGGCGCCGTGGGCGGCCTTGGTGGCGTACTGCAGGGTGGTGCCTTTCAGGTCAACCTGGATCATGTTGCGACGAGCAGCTTCCATGGCTTTCTGGATCGCAGCAGGTACTTCGCGCGATTTGCCACGGCCGAAACCGACGCGACCTTTGCCATCACCTACCACGGTCAACGCGGTGAAGGTGAAGATACGGCCGCCTTTAACGGTTTTAGCTACGCGGTTAACTTGAACCAGCTTCTCGATGTAGCCTTCGTCGCGCTTTTGATCGTTATTTGCCATAACTTAGAACTCCAGCCCGCCTTCACGAGCAGCATCAGCCAGCGCTTTGACGCGGCCATGGTACTTGAAGCCGGAACGGTCAAAGGCAACTTGAGATACACCGGCGGCTTTCGCACGCTCAGCTACCAGCTTGCCAACCTTAGTGGCCGCGTCGATGTTGCCAGTGGCGCCATCACGCAGTTCTTTGTCCAAGGTCGAGGCGCTTGCCAGAACCTTGCTGCCGTCGGCCGAAATGACCTGGGCATAGATGTGCTGCGAGGAGCGGAACACGCACAGGCGCACGACTTCGAGTTCGTGCATCTTGAGACGTGCTTTGCGAGCGCGACGCAGTCGAGTAACTTTTTTGTCGGTCATTTGCTAGGCCCTACTTCTTCTTGGCTTCTTTACGACGGACTACTTCGTCCGCGTAACGCACACCTTTGCCTTTGTAAGGCTCTGGCGGACGGAAGTCGCGGATTTCAGCGGCCACCTGACCTACCAGCTGCTTATCGATACCCTTGATCAGGATGTCGGTCTGGCTAGGAGTTTCAGCGGTGATACCGGCTGGCAGTTCGTAGTCCACTGGATGCGAGAAGCCCAGAGCCAGGTTCAGGACGGTGCCTTTAGCCTGTGCCTTGTAACCAACACCGACCAGCTGGAGCTTGCGCTCGAAGCCTTGGCTTACGCCTTGGACCATGTTGTTGACCAGAGCACGGGTAGTACCGGCCATGGCGCGAGCTTGCTGATCACCGTTGCGAGCGACGAAACGCAGTTCGCCGGACTCTTCGGTAACTTCAACAGACGAGTGAACGTTCAGTTCGAGAGTGCCTTTGGCACCCTTCACCGAAAGCTGCTGGCCGGCGAATTTGACTTCGACGCCTGCTGGCAGCTTAACGGGGTTCTTAGCGACGCGAGACATGCCTATCTCCCCTTAGAACACTGTGCACAGAACTTCGCCGCCGACACCGGCAGCGCGCGCAGCGCGGTCAGTCATCACACCTTTGTTGGTGGAGACGATAGACACGCCCAGGCCGCCACGAACTTTCGGCAGGTCTGTGACGGACTTGTACTGGCGCAGGCCAGGACGGCTGGAACGCTTCAGTTCCTCGATGACCGGACGGCCTTCGAAGTACTTGAGTTCGATCGACAGGGACGGCTTGGCCTCACCAGTAACCTGGTAGCCAGCGATGTAACCTTCGTCTTTCAGAACTTTGGCAACCGCGACCTTCAGGGTGGAGGAAGGCATGCTTACGACGGACTTTTCAGCCATCTGGGCATTACGGATGCGAGTTAGCATGTCCGCTAACGGGTCCTGCATACTCATGGGCTAGATGCTCCTGATACAAGAATTATTAGCCTTGCGGCTATCACAACCACCCAAGCAGGCAGGGTAAAAAACCCAGGCTCGGGTGAGCCGGTCATTCTAGACACAAGGTAGAAACGAAACAAGCCCCATATAGGGGCTTGTTTCTTGGCGAGGTCACCGGCGGTCGGAAGATTGCTCCCCTTCCACCGGGATCACACCTGCAGCGATTACCAGGAGGCCTTGACCAGACCTGGTACGTCACCGCGCATTGCCGCTTGACGCAGCATGTTACGGCCCAGGCCGAACTTACGGTATACACCGTGAGGACGACCGGTCAGGCGGCAACGGTTGCGCAGACGCGCAGCGCTGGCATCACGTGGCTGCTTCTGCAGAGCGACAACGGCAGCGAAACGCTCTTCTGGAGAGGCGTTCAGGTTGACGATGGTCGCTTTCAGCTCAGCACGCTTTTTGGCGAACTTGGCTACCGTGAGCTGACGCTTCAGCTCGCGGTTTTTCATGCTCTTCTTGGCCATTTTCCTACTCCAATCAGTTGCGGAACGGGAACTTGAAAGCACGCAGCAGAGCGCGGCCTTCGTCGTCCGAACGAGCAGTGGTGGTCAGGGTGATGTCCAAACCGCGCAGAGCATCGATCTTGTCGTAATCGATTTCCGGGAAGATGATCTGCTCTTTCACGCCCATGCTGTAGTTGCCACGGCCATCGAAGGACTTGGCATTCAGGCCGCGGAAGTCGCGAACCCGAGGCAGGGAGATCGCCAGCAGGCGGTCCAGGAATTCGTACATTTTTTCGCGACGCAGGGTCACCTTGACGCCGATCGGCCATCCTTCACGGACTTTGAAGCCCGCGATGGATTTACGAGCGAAAGTCACAACCGGCTTTTGACCGGTGATCTTTTCCAGGTCGGCAACAGCGTGCTCGATGACTTTCTTGTCGCCGATCGCTTCGCCCAGACCCATGTTCAGGGTGATCTTGGTAACGCGCGGAACTTCCATCACGTTCGACAGCTTAAGTTCTTCCTTAAGCTTAGGAGCGATTTCGTTCCGGTAAATCTCTTTCAGTCGTGCCATGGTCTTCTACCTAGCAGTGTTCAAGCATCAACCGCTTTTTGGGTCGACTTGAAGACACGAATTTTCTTACCGTCTTCTACTTTGAAACCAACGCGGTCAGCCTTGTTGGTTTCGCCGTTGAAGATGGCAACGTTGGAAGCGTGCAGAGGCGCTTCTTTTTCGACGATACCGCCCTGAACGCCCGCCATCGGGTTAGGCTTGGTATGACGCTTGACCAGGTTCACACCACCGATGACCAGACGGTCATCAGCCAGAACCTTCAGCACCTTACCGCGCTTACCTTTGTCTTTGCCGGCGATCACGATGATCTCGTCGTCACGACGAATCTTTTGCATGTCGGATCTCCTTACAGCACTTCAGGGGCGAGCGAGACGATCTTCATGAACTTCTCAGTACGAAGTTCACGGGTCACTGGCCCGAAGATGCGAGTGCCGATCGGCTCTTGCTTGGTGTTCAGCAGAACAGCAGCGTTGCCGTCGAAACGAATGATGGAACCGTCAGCGCGACGTACACCGTGACGGGTACGGACGACAACAGCGGTCATCACCTGGCCTTTTTTGACCTTACCGCGCGGAATTGCTTCCTTGACGGTTACTTTGATGATGTCACCGATGCCGGCGTAACGGCGGTGCGAGCCGCCGAGCACCTTGATGCACATGACGCGACGAGCGCCGCTGTTATCGGCCACATCGAGCATGGATTGAGTCTGAATCATAAAATTTCTCCGACCCCTAGCCCTTAGACTTCAACAGCGCGTTCGAGGACTTCAACCAGTGCCCAGGACTTGGTCTTGGCCAGCGGACGGGTTTCACGGATGGAAACCTTGTCGCCGATTTTGCACTGGTTGGATTCGTCGTGCGCGTGCAGCTTAGTCGAACGCTTAACGTATTTACCGTAGATCGGGTGCTTTACGCGACGCTCGATCAGAACGGTGATGGTCTTGTCCATTTTGTCGCTGACGACACGGCCAGTCAGCGTACGGACGGTTTTTTCAGCTTCAGCCATGATCACTTACCTGCCTGCTGGTTGAGCACAGTTTTCACGCGAGCGATGTCACGCTTAACTTGCGAGAGCAGGTGCGACTGACCCAACTGGCCAGTTGCTTTCTGCATACGCAGATTGAACTGGTCGCGCAGCAAGCCGAGCAGTTGCTCATTCAGTTGCTGTGCAGATTTTTCACGAAGTTCATTCGCTTTCATCACATCACCGTCCGCTTAACAAAGGAGGTGGCGAGAGGCAGCTTTGCAGCAGCCAGGGCGAAAGCTTCGCGCGCCAGCTCTTCAGAAACACCCTCGATCTCGTACAGGACTTTGCCTGGCTGGATCTGGGCAACCCAGTATTCCACGGAACCCTTACCTTTACCCATACGAACCTCGAGAGGCTTCTTGGAGATCGGCTTGTCCGGGAACACACGGATCCAGATCTTACCGCCACGTTTAACGTGACGAGTCAGCGCACGACGTGCGGACTCGATCTGGCGAGCGGTGAGGCGACCGCGAGCAACAGCTTTCAGGGCGAATTCGCCGAAGCTGACTTTGCTACCGCGCAGTGCCAGACCACGGTTGTGGCCAGTCATCTGCTTGCGGAATTTTGTACGCTTTGGTTGCAACATTTGGCGTACCCCTTACTTAGCAGCTTTTTTACGAGGCGCTGGTGCTTGTGGTTTCAGTTCTTCTTGGCGACCACCAATAACTTCGCCTTTGAAGATCCAAACCTTCACACCGATCACACCGTAAGTGGTGTGAGCTTCGTAGGTGTTGTAGTCGATATCGGCACGCAGGGTGTGCAGAGGCACACGACCTTCGCGATACCACTCGGTACGAGCAATCTCAGCACCGCCGAGACGACCGCTCACCTGGATCTTGATGCCCTTGGCACCAATACGCATGGCGTTCTGTACGGCGCGCTTCATGGCGCGACGGAACATTACGCGGCGTTCCAGCTGCTGAGCTACGCTCTGCGCAACCAGCATAGCGTCGAGTTCCGGCTTGCGGATCTCTTCGATGTTGATGTGCACAGGCACACCCATCTGCTTGGTCAGGTCCTGACGCAGCTTCTCGACATCTTCACCTTTCTTACCGATAACGATACCGGGACGAGCGGTGTGGATGGTGATGCGTGCAGTTTGAGCCGGACGATGAATATCGATACGGCTTACGGACGCGCTTTTTAGTTTGTCTTGGAGGTACTCACGCGTTTTCAGATCCTTCAACAGGTAATCTGCGTAAGTAGCACCGTCTGCGTACCAGACGGAGGTGTGCTCCTTGACGATTCCCAGGCGAATGCCAGTGGGATGTACTTTCTGACCCATCTGATCGACTCCGTTACTTGTCCGCAACCTTGACAGTGATATGGCAAGACCGCTTGACGATGCGATCAGCACGGCCTTTGGCACGTGGCATGATGCGCTTCAGCGAACGCCCTTCGTTGACGAAGACGGTGGAGACCTTCAGGTCATCAACGTCTGCGCCTTCGTTGTGTTCGGCGTTGGCAACGGCCGACTCGAGGACTTTCTTCATGATTTCAGCGGCTTTTTTGCTGCTGAAGGCCAACAGGTTGAGCGCTTCGCCCACCTTCTTCCCGCGGATCTGGTCGGCGACCAAGCGGGCTTTCTGGGCGGAGATGCGAGCGCCCGACAACTTAGCGGCTACTTCCATTTCCTTACCCCTTAACGCTTGGCTTTCTTGTCAGCCACGTGCCCGCGATAGGTGCGGGTACCGGCGAACTCGCCCAGTTTGTGGCCGACCATGTCTTCGTTCACGAGAACTGGGACATGCTGGCGACCGTTGTGAACCGCGATGGTCAGACCGACCATTTGTGGCAGGATCATCGAGCGACGCGACCAGGTCTTAACTGGTTTGCGATCGTTCTTCTCCACCGCCACTTCGACCTTCTTCAACAGGTGAAGATCGATAAAAGGACCTTTTTTCAGAGAACGTGGCACTGTCGTATCCCTCTAGTTACTTGCGACGACGGACGATCATGTTGTCGGTACGCTTATTACCGCGGGTTTTAGCACCCTTGGTTGGGAAGCCCCATGGCGATACCGGATGACGACCACCGGAGGTACGACCTTCACCACCACCATGTGGGTGGTCAACCGGGTTCATGGCAACACCACGAACGGTTGGGCGAACGCCGCGCCAGCGTTTGGCACCAGCTTTACCCAGCGAGCGCAGGCTGTGCTCGGAGTTCGAGACTTCACCCAGGGTCGCACGGCACTCAGCCAGTACTTTACGCATCTCACCGGAGCGCAGACGCAGAGTCACGTAGACGCCTTCACGCGCAATCAGCTGAGCCGAAGCACCAGCGGAACGAGCGATCTGAGCACCTTTACCCGGCTTCAGTTCGATGCCGTGAATGGTGCTACCTACTGGGATGTTGCGCAGCTGCAGGGAGTTACCGGCCTTGATTGGGGCCAGGGCACCTGCGATCAGCTGGTCGCCAGCGCTCACGCCTTTAGGGGCGATGATGTAGCGACGCTCACCGTCTGCGTAGCACAGCAGGGCGATGTGAGCAGTACGGTTCGGGTCGTATTCGATACGCTCGACAGTGGCTGGGATGCCATCTTTGTCGTTGCGACGGAAGTCGACCAGACGGTAATGCTGCTTATGACCACCACCAACGTGACGAGTGGTGATGCGGCCATTGTTGTTACGACCACCAGACTTCGATTTCTTCTCGAGCAGCGGTGCGTGAGGAGCGCCTTTGTGCAGCTCCTGGTTGACCACCTTGACCACGAAACGGCGGCCAGGGGAAGTCGGTTTGCATTTAACGATTGCCATGATGCACCCCTTCCTTACTCAGCACTGCTGCTGAAATCGAGATCTTGGCCTGGCTGAAGGGAGACGATCGCCTTCTTCCAGTCATTACGCTTGCCCAGACCACGTGCGGTACGCTTGGTTTTACCCAGAACGTTAACAGTCGACACGTTTTCAACTTTTACGTTGAACAGGCCTTCGACAGCTTTCTTGATTTCCAGCTTGGTTGCATCGGTAGCAACCTTGAATACGAACTGGCCTTTCTTCTCAGCCAGAACGGTAGCCTTCTCGGAAACGTGCGGGCCAAGGAGGACTTTGAATACGCGTTCCTGGTTCATCCCAGCAGCTCCTCGAATTTCTTCACGGCCGAGACAGTGATCAACACTTTCTCGTATGCGATCAGACTGACCGGGTCGGAACCTTGAACGTCACGTACATCGACGTGCGGCAGGTTACGAGCAGCCAGGTACAGGTTCTGATCAACAGCGTCCGAAACGATCAGTACGTCGCTCAGACCCATGCCGTTCAGCTTGTTCAGCAGATCTTTGGTTTTCGGCGCTTCAACAGCGAAGTCCTGAACCACGACCAGACGGTCGCTACGCACCAGCTCAGCGAGGATGCTGCGCAGGGCTGCGCGGTACATCTTCTTGTTGAGCTTCTGCGAGTGATCTTGAGGGCGAGCTGCGAAGGTTACACCACCGCCACGCCAGATCGGACCACGAGTGGTACCAGCACGAGCACGGCCAGTACCCTTCTGACGCCATGGGCGCTTACCGCCACCAGCCACGTCGGAACGGGTCTTCTGCTGCTTGGTGCCCTGACGGCCGCCGGCCATGTAGGCCACGACTGCTTGGTGTACCAGCGTCTCGTTGAATTCGCCACCGAAGGTCAGTTCGGAAACTTCGATCGCCTGAGCGTCATTTACATTAAGTTGCATGTCAGTTTCCCCTTAACCGCGAGCCTTGACAGCTGGACGTACAACCACGTCGCCGCCAGTAGCGCCAGGAACGGCACCCTTGACCAGCAGCAGGTTGCGTTCAGCGTCTACGCGAACTACTTCCAGGGACTGAACAGTCACGCGCTCGGCGCCCATGTGACCGGACATTTTCTTGCCCTTGAACACACGACCAGGAGTCTGGCACTGGCCGATGGAACCTGGGACACGGTGCGACACGGAGTTACCGTGGGTGTTGTCCTGGCCACGGAAGTTCCAGCGCTTGATGGTACCGGCGAAGCCTTTACCTTTGGACTGACCGGTTACGTCTACCAGCTGGCCTGCAGTGAAGAGTTCAGCTTTGATCAGATCGCCAGCCTGGAAATCGCCTTCTTCAAGACGGAACTCCCAAACACCGCGACCAGCGGCAACGTTGGCCTTGGCGAAGTGGCCTGCCTGAGCGGCAGTCACACGCGAAGCACGACGCTCGCCGACAGTGACTTGCACTGCACGGTAGCCATCGGTTTCTTCAGTTTTGAACTGGGTGACGCGATTCGGCTCGATCTCAATGACCGTGACCGGAATGGAGACACCTTCTTCGGTGAAAATGCGGGTCATACCGCATTTGCGACCGATTACACCAATAGTCATGTTGTAAACCTCATGAGTGTACGGGGCTTTCACCCGCTATGGCCGCCCATTTCAGAGCGTTACACGACTAGACCGAAGTCTTAGCCGAGGCTGATCTGTACTTCCACACCTGCCGCCAGATCAAGCTTCATCAGCGCGTCAACGGTTTTATCCGTTGGCTGGACGATGTCCAGAACACGCTTATGAGTGCGAATCTCGTACTGATCACGCGCGTCTTTGTTGACGTGCGGGGAGACCAGAACGGTGAAACGCTCTTTGCGGGTAGGCAGTGGAATTGGACCACGCACTTGTGCACCAGTACGTTTCGCGGTTTCCACGATTTCCTGGGTGGATTGGTCGATCAGGCGATGGTCGAAAGCCTTCAACCTGATACGGATTTGCTGATTTTGCATTGGATTTCAGACTCCAGGCTGTTCCCAACGGACGCACTACGCCCGCTAAAAGGAGGCGTGATTCTATAGACGCCCCAATTTAGTGTCAACCCAATAAAAAAAACCCCCGCTGAGCGGGGGTTTTTTCAATCGGTCGAGTGATTACTCGATGATTTTGGCTACGACGCCGGCGCCGACGGTACGACCGCCTTCACGGATAGCGAAGCGCAGACCGTCTTCCATTGCGATGGTCTTGATCAGGGTGACAGTCATCTGAATGTTGTCACCTGGCATTACCATTTCAACGCCTTCCGGCAGTTCGCAGTTACCGGTCACGTCAGTGGTACGGAAGTAGAACTGAGGACGGTAGCCTTTGAAGAACGGAGTGTGACGGCCGCCTTCTTCCTTCGACAGGACGTAGACTTCTGCGGTGAACTTGGTGTGCGGCTTGACCGAACCTGGCTTGACCAGAACCTGGCCACGCTCAACGTCGTCACGCTTGGTACCACGCAGCAGGACGCCGCAGTTCTCGCCAGCACGACCTTCGTCCAGCAGCTTGCGGAACATCTCAACGCCGGTGCAGGTGGTGGTGGTGGTGTCACGCAGACCAACGATTTCCAGCGGATCCTGAACGCGGACGATACCACGCTCGATACGACCGGTAACAACGGTACCACGACCCGAGATCGAGAATACGTCTTCGATCGGCATCAGGAACGGCTGGTCGATGGCACGAACTGGCTCAGGGATGTAGGCATCCAGAGTTTCTACCAGCTTCTTGACAGCGGTAGTACCCATTTCGTTGTCGTCTTTGCCTTCCAGGGCCATACGAGCCGAACCGATGATGATCGGAGTGTCGTCGCCTGGGAAGTCGTAGGTGGACAGCAGGTCGCGAACTTCCATCTCGACCAGTTCCAGCAGCTCAGCGTCGTCTACCAGGTCAGCCTTGTTCAGGAAGACCACGATGTACGGAACGCCAACCTGACGGGACAGCAGGATGTGCTCACGGGTTTGTGGCATCGGACCATCGGCGGCCGAGCAAACCAGGATCGCGCCGTCCATCTGGGCAGCACCGGTGATCATGTTCTTCACGTAGTCAGCGTGACCTGGGCAGTCAACGTGAGCGTAGTGACGAATGTTCGAGTTGTACTCGACGTGAGCGGTGTTGATGGTGATACCGCGCGCTTTTTCCTCCGGAGCCGAGTCGATCTTGTCGAACTCAACGACTGCCGAACCGAAAACTTCGGAGCAGACGCGAGTCAGAGCTGCGGTCAGAGTGGTCTTACCGTGGTCAACGTGGCCGATGGTGCCGACGTTAACGTGGGGAAGGGAACGATCAAATTTTTCTTTAGCCACGACAGTGAACCTCTTGCCTAAAGGGGATTAGCCTTGTTTTTTAACGAGTGCTTCGACGATGTTCGACGGAGCTTCGGCGTATTTGGAGAATTCCATGGAGTAGCTTGCGCGACCCTGAGACATGGAACGAACGTCGGTCGCGTAACCGAACATTTCTCCGAGCGGTACCTCAGCAGTGATTACCTTGCCGGACACCGAGTCTTCATTACCCTGGATCATCCCGCGACGACGGCTCAGGTCACCCATCACGTCACCCAGGTAGTCTTCCGGGGTTACAACTTCGACCTTCATGATCGGCTCAAGCACCACGCCACCGCCCTTCTGGGCCAGTTGCTTGGTCGCCATCGAAGCGGCGATCTTGAACGCCATTTCGTTGGAGTCGACGTCGTGGTACGAACCGTCGAATACCGTAGCCTTCAAGCCGAGCAGCGGATAGCCGGCAACAACGCCGTTTTTCATCTGCTCTTCGATACCCTTCTGGATCGGGGCGATGAATTCCTTAGGAATCACACCACCAACGACTTCGTTGGTGAACACCAGACCTTCGGTGATGTTGCCCTTCTCGTCGACATCCGGCTCCGAGAAGCGGATCCAGCAGTGACCGAACTGACCACGACCACCCGACTGACGAACGAACTTGCCTTCGATTTCGACGTTGGACTTGGTGATCTTCTCGCGGTACGAAACCTGCGGCTTGCCGACGTTGCACTCGACGTTGAACTCGCGCTTCATGCGGTCAACGAGGATGTCCAGGTGCAGCTCACCCATACCGGAGATGATGGTCTGGCCGGTTTCTTCGTCGGTCTTGACGCGGAACGACGGGTCTTCCTGAGCCAGCTTGCCCAGAGCGATACCCATCTTCTCCTGGTCAGCCTTGGTTTTCGGCTCTACGGAGAGCGAAATTACCGGCTCAGGGAAGTCCATACGCTCGAGGATGATCGGCTTGTCGGCGTTGCACAGGGTGTCACCGGTGGTGACGTCCTTCATGCCGATCAGAGCAGCGATGTCGCCAGCGCGTACTTCTTTGATCTCTTCACGCTGGTTGGCGTGCATCTGCACCATACGACCAACGCGCTCTTTCTTGCCCTTGACCGAGTTGATGACGGAGTCACCGGAGGTCAGGAAGCCCGAGTAGACGCGGACGAAGGTCAGAGTACCCACGAACGGGTCGGTGGCAATCTTGAACGCCAAGGCCGAGAACGGCTCGTTGTCGTCAGCAGGACGCTCGTCGTACTGCTCTTCGGTGACTTCGTCCTTCGGCACGTCGATCAGGTCAGGGTGGATACCCTTGATCGCCGGGATTTCGGTCGGAGCAGGCAGGAAGTCGATAACGGCGTCGAGAACCAGGGGAACGCCCTTGTTCTTGAACGAGGAACCGCAGACAGCAGGAACGATCTCGCTCGCCAGAGTACGGGCGCGCAGACCAGCCTTGATGTCTTCGACGGACAGGTCACCTTCTTCAAGGTACTTGTTCATCAGCTCTTCGTTGGCCTCGGCAGCTGCCTCGACCATGTTGCTGCGCCATTCGTTGGCCAGGTCCACCAGCTCGGCAGGAATTTCTTCCTCGCGGTAGGTAGTACCTTTGTCGTCATCGTTCCAGTAGATGGCTTTCATCTTGATCAGGTCAACCTGACCCTGGAAGTCATCTTCAGCACCGATAGCCAGCTGGACCGGAACCGGGGTGTGACCCAGGCGGTTCTTGATCTGGCCGATAACGCGCAGGAAGTTGGCACCGGCACGGTCCATCTTGTTCACGTAAACAACACGTGGAACGCCGTACTTGTTGGCCTGACGCCATACGGTTTCGGACTGCGGCTCAACGCCGGAGGTACCGCAGAACACAACGACCGCGCCGTCGAGTACACGCAGCGAACGCTCTACTTCAATAGTGAAGTCAACGTGGCCGGGGGTATCGATGACGTTTACGCGGTAGTTGTCGTACTGACCACGGGAACCTTTCCAGAAAGTGGTAACGGCAGCGGAGGTAATGGTGATACCTCGCTCCTGCTCCTGCACCATCCAGTCGGTGGTCGCGGCGCCGTCATGCACCTCGCCCATCTTGTGGCTCAGACCTGTGTAGAACAGGATCCGCTCGGTAGTGGTAGTCTTGCCCGCGTCAACGTGAGCACAGATACCGATGTTACGGTAGCGGTTAATTGCTGTAGTACGAGCCATAAAGCCCTCGCAAAATGATTGATGCTTGAATTAGAAGCGGTAGTGCGAGAACGCTTTGTTGGCTTCAGCCATACGGTGCACGTCTTCACGCTTCTTGACTGCAGCACCTTTGCCTTCGGCAGCATCCAGCAGTTCGCCGGCCAGGCGCAGAGCCATCGACTTCTCGCCGCGCTTGCGGGCGTAGTCTACGAGCCAGCGCATTGCCAGAGCGTTACGACGGGATGGACGAACTTCAACCGGAACCTGGTAAGTGGCACCGCCGACACGGCGGGACTTTACTTCGACCAGCGGAGCGATGGCGTCGAGAGCTTTCTCGAAGATTTCCAGGGGGTCGCTGTTCTTGCGTGCTTTGACGGTATCCAGAGCACCGTAAACGATGCGCTCGGCTACGGCCTTCTTGCCGCTTTCCATCACGTGGTTCATGAACTTAGCGAGGATTTGGGATCCGTATTTAGGATCGTCCAGAATCTCACGTTTTGCTGCTACACGACGTCTTGGCATGATAAGCCCTCAAACGGTCTTCAGGTTAGCCCGGGACGTGGGTCTTCGACCCCTGCCCGACCTTACTCTTATCGACTCAAAAAAATGGATGTCTGCAAACGGCCGATTACTTCGGACGCTTGGTACCGTACTTCGAACGACCCTGGTTACGGCCTTTAACGCCCGAAGTATCCAGAGAGCCGCGAACGGTGTGGTAACGAACACCTGGCAAGTCTTTTACACGGCCGCCACGGATCAGGACGACGCTGTGCTCTTGCAGGTTGTGGCCTTCACCGCCGATGTACGAGGAAACCTCGAAACCGTTGGTCAGACGCACACGGCATACTTTACGCAGTGCCGAGTTAGGTTTTTTCGGCGTGGTGGTGTACACGCGGGTGCACACGCCACGACGTTGCGGGCAGTTCTGCAGCGCAGGAACGTCGGACTTCTCGACCGAACGCTTACGCGGCTGACGTACCAGCTGGTTGATAGTTGCCATCTACTAGCTCCACTGATTGTCTTGCGACTCTATTGTCTTGCAAGAAAGCCAAAAATTGGCGAGACGGAGCCTCACCAAATTTAAGGGTACAAAAGTCTAAAGAGGATCTTGCACCCAGTCAAGACGAGGCCCCGGCCCTCCCCGCCCGATCATCGGTAACATTGGATGTCACCGATGACCGCACGTGGCGTGCCGGGGCCCTGCCCTGTACTTAGTTACCGCTGGAGTTCAGCGCTTCGGTCAGTGCGGCTTCCACCTCACTGGCGCTCACACGCAGCGGCTTGTCGGCATCACGGCGACGCTTGCGCTCGCTGTGGTAGGCCAGACCAGTACCGGCCGGGATCAGGCGACCCACGACCACGTTCTCTTTCAGGCCGCGCAGGTAATCGCGCTTGCCGGTTACCGCCGCTTCGGTCAGTACGCGGGTGGTTTCCTGGAAGGAAGCCGCGGAGATGAACGACTCGGTCGACAGCGACGCCTTGGTGATACCCAGCAGCACACGGGTGAACTTCGAGATGAACTTGTCCTCGGCGGCGAGACGCTCGTTCTCTACCAGCACCTGGGTCAGTTCCATCTGGTCGCCCTTGATGAAGCTGGAATCACCCGACTCAGAGATCTCGACCTTACGCAGCATCTGACGCAGGATGGTCTCGATGTGCTTGTCGTTGATCTTAACGCCTTGCAGACGGTAAACGTCCTGGATCTCGTTGACGATGTACTTCGCCAGCGCGCTTACACCCAGCAGACGCAGGATGTCGTGCGGATCGCTCGGGCCGTCGGAGATAACTTCGCCGCGGTTTACCTGTTCGCCTTCGAAGACGTTCAGGTGACGCCACTTCGGAATCAGCTCTTCGTACGGATCGCTACCGTCGGTCGGGGTAATGACCAGACGACGCTTGCCCTTGGTCTCTTTACCGAACGCGATGGTGCCGCTGACTTCAGCCAGAATCGAGGCTTCTTTCGGACGGCGCGCTTCGAACAGGTCGGCAACGCGTGGCAGACCACCGGTGATGTCACGGGTCTTCGACGTTTCTTGCGGGATACGCGCGATAACGTCACCAACGCCGATCTGTGCACCGTCAGCCACACCCACCAAGGCGTTCGCCGGCAGGAAGTACTGGGCAGGTACGTCGGTACCCGGCAGGTACAGGTCCTTGCCATTGGCGTCGACCATCTTGATAGCCGGACGGATTTCCTTGCCTGCGGCAGGGCGATCCTTGACATCCAGCACTTCAATGTTGGTCAGGCCGGTCAGCTCGTCGGTCTGGCGCTTGATGGTGATGTTTTCTTCCATGCCCACGAAGGTCACGGTACCTTTCAGCTCGGTAACGATCGGGTGGGTGTGCGGATCCCACTTGGCGACGATTGCGCCAGCTTCGACCTTGTCACCTTCCTTGACCGAAATCACCGCACCGTATGGCAGCTTGTAACGCTCACGCTCACGACCGAACTCGTCGGCAATGGCCAGCTCACCGGAACGCGATACGGCAACCAGGTTGCCATCGGCACGCTCGACCTGCTTCAGGTTGTGCAGACGCACCATACCGCCGTTCTTCACCTGGACGCTGTCAGCAGCCGAAGTACGGCTTGCAGCACCACCGATGTGGAACGTACGCATGGTCAGCTGGGTACCCGGCTCACCAATCGACTGCGCAGCGATAACGCCGACAGCTTCACCGATGTTCACCTGGTGACCACGCGCCAGGTCACGACCGTAGCACTTGGCACAGATACCGTAGCGGGTTTCGCAGTTGATCGGCGAACGCACGACAACTTCGTCGATGCTGTTCAGCTCGATGAACTCGACCCACTGCTCGTCGACCAGCGTGCCGGCCGGAACGATAACGTCCTCGGTGCCCGGCTTGAACACGTCACGGGCGATTACACGACCCAGTACACGCTCACCCAGCGGCTCTACAACATCGCCACCTTCGATGTGCGGGGTCATGACCAGGCCCTGGTCAGTGCCGCAGTCGATCTCGGTCACGACCAGATCCTGGGCGACGTCTACCAGACGACGAGTCAGGTAACCGGAGTTCGCAGTCTTCAGTGCGGTATCCGCCAGACCTTTACGAGCACCGTGAGTCGAGATGAAGTACTGCAGTACGCTCAGACCTTCACGGAAGTTCGCAGTGATCGGCGTCTCGATGATGGAGCCGTCCGGCTTGGCCATCAGGCCACGCATACCGGCCAGCTGACGGATCTGGGCTGCGGAACCCCGCGCACCCGAGTCAGCCATCATGTACATCGAGTTGAAGGACTCTTGCTCGACTTCCTTGCCCTCGCGGTCGATGACCTTCTCTTTCGAGAGGTTGGCCATCATCGCCTTGGACACTTCGTCGTTCGCCTTGGACCACAAGTCGATGACCTTGTTGTACTTCTCGCCCTGGGTTACCAGGCCGGAGGCGTACTGGCTCTCGATTTCCTTCACTTCATCCGTGGCATTGCCAATGATGCGGGCTTTCTCATCCGGGATGACGAAGTCGTTCACACCGATGGAAACGCCGGAAATGGTCGAATAGGCAAAACCGGTGTACATCAACTGGTCGGCGAAGATCACGGTCTCTTTCAGACCAACCACGCGGTAGCACTGGTTGATAAGCTTGGAGATCGCCTTTTTCTTCATCGGCTGGTTGACCACATCGTACGGCAGGCCTGCCGGTACAACCTGGAACAGCAGCGCACGGCCGACGGTGGTGTCGACGATACGGGTGTTCTTGGTGACACTGCCATCACGGTCATTCACGGTCTCGTTGATACGGACCTTGATTTTCGCGTGCAGGGCTGCTTCGCCGGCGCGGAATACGCGGTCGACTTCCTGCAGGTCGGCAAATACGCGACCTTCGCCCTTGGCATTAATAGCTTCACGGGTCATGTAGTACAGACCCAGTACAACGTCCTGCGACGGAACGATGATTGGCTCACCGTTGGCTGGCGACAGAATGTTGTTGGTCGACATCATCAGCGCGCGCGCTTCGAGCTGAGCTTCCAGGGTCAGCGGCACGTGAACGGCCATCTGGTCACCGTCGAAGTCGGCGTTGTACGCGGCACAGACCAGCGGGTGCAGCTGGATGGCCTTACCTTCGATGAGCACAGGCTCGAACGCCTGGATACCCAGACGGTGAAGGGTCGGAGCACGGTTGAGCAGCACGGGGTGTTCGCGAATCACTTCAGCGAGAACGTCCCATACCTCTGGCAGTTCGCGCTCGACCATCTTCTTGGCGGCCTTGATGGTGGTCGCCAGACCGCGCATTTCCAGCTTGCCGAAAATGAAGGGCTTGAACAGCTCGAGAGCCATCTTCTTCGGCAGACCGCACTGGTGCAGACGCAGGGTCGGACCTACGGTAATTACCGAACGGCCAGAGTAGTCCACACGCTTACCGAGCAAGTTCTGACGGAAGCGACCTTGCTTACCTTTGATCATGTCAGCCAGGGACTTCAGCGGACGCTTGTTCGAACCAGTGATGGCGCGACCGCGACGGCCGTTGTCCAGCAGGGCGTCGACCGCTTCCTGCAGCATGCGCTTTTCGTTGCGCACGATGATGTCAGGCGCCGACAGATCGAGCAGGCGCTTCAGACGGTTGTTACGGTTGATCACCCGACGATAGAGGTCGTTCAGGTCGGAGGTCGCGAAGCGGCCGCCATCCAGCGGTACCAGCGGACGCAGGTCCGGCGGCAGTACTGGCAGGACAGTCAGGACCATCCACTCAGGCAGGTTGCCCGAGCCCTGGAAAGCTTCCATCAGCTTCAGGCGCTTGGACAGCTTCTTGATCTTGGTTTCCGAATTGGTCTGCGGAATCTCTTCACGCAGGCGGCCAATCTCGTGCTCCAGGTCGATAGCGTGCAGCAGTTCGCGGACAGCCTCGGCACCCATGCGGGCGTCGAAGTCGTCACCAAACTCTTCCAGCGCTTCGAAGTACTGCTCGTCGTTCAGCAACTGGCCCTTTTCCAGGGTGGTCATGCCTGGGTCGATAACGACGTAGCTCTCGAAGTAGAGCACGCGTTCGATATCACGCAGGGTCATGTCCATCAGCAGGCCGATACGGGACGGCAGCGACTTCAGGAACCAGATGTGGGCAACCGGCGAGGCCAGTTCGATGTGCGCCATGCGCTCACGACGAACCTTGGCCAGGGCAACTTCAACGCCGCACTTCTCGCAGATCACGCCGCGGTGCTTGAGGCGCTTGTACTTACCGCACAGGCACTCGTAGTCCTTGACTGGGCCAAAGATCTTGGCGCAGAACAGGCCGTCACGCTCAGGCTTGAACGTACGGTAGTTGATGGTTTCCGGCTTCTTAACTTCACCGAACGACCACGAACGGATCATTTCAGGCGACGCCAGACCGATGCGGATGGCGTCGAACTCTTCGACTTGACCCTGGTTTTTCAGCAAATTCAGTAGGTCTTTCAAGGCCTTTCCTCCTGGCGGAGCAGGGAGCGGGCATTACCTGCCCCACTCCCCTTCGCGTCACGTGTTATTCGGTTTCCAGATCGATATCGATACCGAGCGAACGGATCTCTTTGATCAACACGTTGAAGGACTCGGGCATGCCCGGCTCCATACGGTGATCGCCATCCACGATGTTCTTGTACATCTTGGTACGGCCGTTCACGTCGTCCGACTTCACTGTGAGCATTTCTTGCAGGGTGTATGCCGCGCCGTATGCTTCCAGCGCCCACACTTCCATCTCTCCGAAACGCTGACCACCGAACTGCGCCTTACCACCCAGCGGCTGCTGGGTGACCAGGCTGTACGAACCAGTGGAACGCGCGTGCATCTTGTCGTCCACCAAGTGGTTCAGCTTGAGCATGTACATGTAACCAACGGTCACAGGACGCTCGAACTTGTTGCCGGTGCGACCATCGAACAGCACCATCTGGCCGCTCTCTGGCAGGTCGGCCAGCTTCAGCATGGCCTTGATCTCGCGCTCCTTGGCACCGTCGAAGACCGGAGTAGCCATAGGCACGCCTTTCTTCAAGTTGTTGGCCAGGGCGAGGATCTCTTCGTCGGTGAACTCTTCCAGGTTCTCCTGACGACCACCGATCTCGTTGTAGATCTCGGTGAGGAAGCCACGCAGTTCAGCGGCTTTACGCTGCTCTTCGATCATGCGGTCGATTTTCTCGCCCAGGCCCTTGGCCGCGAGGCCCAGGTGGGTTTCGAGAATCTGACCGACGTTCATACGCGAAGGTACGCCCAGCGGGTTCAGTACGACGTCGACCGGAGTACCGTTGGCGTCGTGCGGCATGTCTTCGACCGGCATGATCACCGAGACGACACCCTTGTTACCGTGACGACCGGCCATCTTGTCACCCGGCTGGATGCGACGGCGGATTGCCAGGTAGACCTTGACGATCTTCAGTACGCCTGGAGCCAGGTCATCGCCCTGCTGCAGCTTGCGCTTCTTGTCTTCGAACTTGTCGTCCAGCAGACGGCGACGATCGACGATGTACTGCTGAGCCTTTTCCAGCTGCTCGTTCAGTGCATCTTCGGCCATGCGCAGTTTGAACCACTGGCCGTGCTCCAGACCGTCCAGCACTTCGTCAGTGATCACGGTGCCTTTCTTCAGGCCCGCGCCACCGTCGACCACCTGGCCGTTCAGGGCAGAACGCAGACGCTCGAAGGTTGCACCTTCGACGATGCGGAACTCTTCGTTGAGGTCCTTGCGGATCTCGTCCAGCTGCATCTTCTCGATGGCCAGGGCGCGGCTGTCGCGCTCGACACCATCACGGGTGAAGACCTGTACGTCGATGACGGTACCCTTGGTGCCGGTCGGCACGCGCAGGGAGGTGTCCTTAACGTCGCTGGCCTTCTCACCGAAGATTGCGCGCAGCAGTTTTTCTTCCGGGGTCAGCTGGGTTTCGCCTTTTGGCGTGACCTTGCCGACCAGGATGTCGCCAGCGCCCACTTCGGCACCTACGTAGACGATACCGGCTTCGTCCAGCTTGTTCAGAGCGGCTTCACCCACGTTCGGGATGTCCGCAGTGATTTCCTCTGGGCCAAGCTTGGTGTCACGCGCCACACAGGTCAGTTCCTGGATGTGGATGGTGGTGAAGCGGTCTTCCTGAACCACACGCTCGGACAGGCAGATGGAGTCTTCGAAGTTGAAGCCGTTCCACGCCATGAACGCGATGCGCATGTTCTGACCCAGTGCCAGCTCACCCATGTCGGTGGACGGGCCGTCGGCCATGATGTCGCCGCGTGCAACCTTGTCACCTTTGCTCACCAGCGGACGCTGGTTGATGCAGGTGTTCTGGTTGGAGCGGGTGTACTTGGTCAGGTTGTAGATATCGACACCGGCTTCACCGGTCTCGACTTCGTCGTCAGCTACGCGAACAACGATACGGCTGGCGTCGACCGAGTCGATCACACCACCGCGGCGAGCAACCACGCAGACACCGGAGTCACGGGCAACGTTGCGCTCCATGCCGGTACCTACCAGCGGCTTGTCGGCGCGCAGGGTTGGTACAGCCTGACGCTGCATGTTCGAACCCATGAGTGCACGGTTGGCGTCGTCGTGCTCGAGGAACGGAATCAGCGAGGCAGCGACGGAAACAACCTGCTTCGGCGAAACGTCCATGAGAGTGACGTCTTCCGGCGCCTTGACGGTGAACTCGTTCAGGTGACGAACCGCTACCAACTCATCGATCAGCTGCTTCTTGTCGTTCATCGCGGCCGAAGCCTGGGCGATGACGTGATCGGCTTCTTCGATCGCCGACAGGAACACGATGTCGTCGCTGACCACGCCTTCCTTCACAACGCGGTACGGGCTTTCCAGGAAGCCGTACTGGTTGGTGCGGGCATAGGCTGCCAGGGAGTTGATCAGACCGATGTTCGGACCTTCAGGAGTCTCGATCGGGCACACACGGCCGTAGTGGGTCGGGTGTACGTCACGAACCTCGAAGCCTGCACGCTCACGGGTCAGACCGCCCGGGCCGAGTGCGGAGACACGGCGCTTGTGGGTGATCTCGGAGAGCGGGTTGTTCTGGTCCATGAACTGCGAGAGCTGGCTGGAACCGAAGAACTCTTTCACCGCCGCCGCAACCGGCTTGGCGTTGATCAGGTCTTGCGGCATCAGGCCTTCGCTTTCGGCCATCGACAGGCGCTCTTTGACCGCGCGCTCGACACGCACCAGGCCAACGCGGAACTGGTTCTCGGCCATCTCGCCAACGCAACGTACGCGACGGTTACCCAGGTGGTCGATGTCGTCGACGATGCCTTTGCCGTTACGGATGTCGACCAGGGTCTTGAGGACCTCGACGATATCTTCCTTGCTCAGAACGCCCGAACCTTCGATCTCGGTGCGACCGATACGACGGTTGAACTTCATGCGGCCAACGGCGGACAGGTCGTAACGCTCGGCACTGAAGAACAGGTTATTGAACAGGGTCTCGGCGGCATCCTTGGTTGGCGGCTCGCCTGGGCGCATCATGCGGTAGATCTCGACCAGCGCTTCCAGTTGGTTGCTGGTGGTGTCGATCTTCAGGGTATCCGAGATGAACGGACCGCAGTCGATGTCGTTGGTGTACAGGGTCTCGATGCGAACAACCTGAGCCTTGGCGATCTTGATCAGCAGCTCGGTGGTCAGCTCGGTGTTGCACTCGGCCAGGATCTCGCCGGTTGCAGGATGCACGATGGCCTTGGCAGTGGTGCGACCCAGGACGTATTCCATTGGAACGTCCAGTTGGTTGACACCGGCCTTCTCGAGCTGGTTGACATGGCGCGCGGTGATACGGCGGCCTTGCTCGACGATGACCTTGCCGCTGCCGTCATGGATGTCCATGACCGCAACTTCACCACGCAGACGCTGAGGCACCAGTTCCAGGCTGAGTTTTTCGCCGGAAATGTGGAACACGTTGGTGGTGTAGAAGGTGTTCAGAACTTCTTCGGTGCTGTAGCCCAGCGCGCGCAGCAGTACCGAGGCCGGCAGTTTGCGGCGACGGTCGATACGCACGAACACGCAGTCCTTCGGGTCGAACTCGAAGTCCAGCCACGAACCGCGGTACGGAATGATGCGAGCGGAGTACAGCAGTTTGCCCGAGCTGTGAGTCTTGCCACGGTCGTGGTCGAAGAATACACCAGGCGAACGGTGCAGCTGGGAAACGATTACACGCTCGGTACCGTTGATAACGAAGGTACCGTTCTCAGTCATCAGGGGGATTTCACCCATGTAGACTTCTTGCTCTTTGATGTCCTTGATCGCTTTGTTCGACGATTCCTTGTCGAAGATGATCAGGCGCACCTTGACCCGCAGTGGGACCGCGAAGGTCACGCCACGCAGGACACATTCCTTCACATCGAAGGCTGGTTCGCCCAGGCGATAGCCTACGTACTCCAGGGCAGCATTGCCGGAGTAGCTGATGATCGGGAATACCGACTTGAAGGCCGCGTGCAGGCCGACGTCGCGGAACTGATCCTTGGATGCTCCCGCTTGCAGGAATTCGCGATACGAATCCAGCTGGATGGCCAGGAGGTAAGGCACATCCATGACGTCCGGCAACTTGCTAAAGTCCTTGCGGATACGTTTTTTCTCAGTGTATGAGTAAGCCATCAGCGTTCCCCAGCTTGGTCACCTGCTTGTTTGGCTTCTCCCGGCGGGAGCAGCCAGAAAATCGTGCAAACCCCTTGGTTTGCGCCACCCACATGGGTGTCTTGCAGCTTGTTATCGGGGCCGATCTGGTCGACCACCAATAACGGAAAAAGGCCGGTGGCATAAGCCACCAGCCATCAGCCTTCGCTCAACGCTCCGGCTGGCGTCGCAAGGTCGAGATTACTTCAGCTCGACTTTAGCGCCTGCTTCTTCCAGCTTCTTCTTAGCGTCTTCAGCGGCTTCTTTCGAAACGCCTTCAGCTACAACCTGAGGAGCGCCATCGACTTTCTCTTTGGCTTCTTTCAGGCCCAGACCGGTCAGCTCGCGAACGGCTTTGATCACGTTCACTTTCTTGTCGCCGGCTTCAACCAGAACAACGTTGAACTCGGTCTGCTCTTCAACAACGGCAGCAGCAGCAGCTGGGCCAGCAGCGGCAACAGCAGCGGTAACGCCGAAGGTTTCTTCCATAGCTTTGATCAGCTCAACAACTTCCAGAACGGTTTTCTGGCCGATTGCTTCGATGATTTGTTCGTTAGTCAGAGACATGACTTAAATCCTGTATTGGGGTGACAGCCTACGCAGCCATCAAATTAAACGTATGATTTTGAAAGAGTTTCGCGTGCCTTAGGCAGCGGTAGCTTCTTTCTGGTCGCGAATGGCTGCCAGAGTACGAGCCAGCTTGCTGGTAGCGCCTTGGATCACGCTCATCAGTTTCGCAATAGCTTCGTCGCGGGTCGGCAGGGTAGCCAACACGTCGATCTGGTTCGCTGCAATGAAATTGCCGTCAAACGCAGCTGCCTTGATCTCGAACTTGTCCTGACCCTTGGCGAACTCTTTGAACAGACGAGCAGCAGCGCCCGGGTGTTCGTTGGAGAATGCAATCAGGGTCGGGCCTTTGAACGCGTCGTTGAGGATCGAAAATTCGGTGCCTTCAACTGCGCGCTTGAGCAGGGTGTTACGTACGACACGTACGTATACGCCAGCTTCGCGGGCCTCTTTACGGAGTCCGGTCATTGCGCCTACAGTCACACCACGGGCATCAGCCACGACAGCGGACAGAGCGACTTTGGCAGCCTCGTTGACTTCAGCGACGATGGCCTTCTTGTCTTCGAGTTTAATTGCCACGGGTTTACTCCTGGTTTTTACCGTTTCATCCAGCCGAAGCCGGATGTCGTTTTGGTGTCTGATTCGGTAACGAATCGGGAGCACCATCTGCGTAGGCTTGAGGTTTAAGGCTTGCGCCGCCTACGGTCTTGGATAGCCCCCGCCAGGCAGGGACCCCAATTTTTGCTGGTGGCACGACATGTCGCGCCACCATCGTCTTACGCGTTCAGCGAGCTCTGATCGATGACCAGACCTGGGCCCATGGTGGTGCTCAGGGTAACGCGCTTGACGTAGATACCTTTCGAGGAAGCTGGCTTGATACGCTTCAGATCAGCGATCAGGGCTTCAACGTTTTCCTTCAGCTTGCCAGCTTCGAAGCCGACCTTGCCAACGGAGGTGTGGATGATACCGTTCTTGTCGGTACGGTAGCGAACCTGACCAGCCTTGGCGTTTTTGACAGCGCCGGCTACGTCTGGAGTCACGGTACCTACTTTAGGGTTAGGCATCAGGCCGCGAGGACCCAGAACCTGACCCAGCTGACCAACAACGCGCATTGCATCAGGCGATGCGATGACGACGTCATAGTTCAGGTCGCCGCCTTTCATTTCGGCAGCCAGATCGTCCATACCTACGCGGTCAGCGCCGGCAGCCAGAGCGGCCTCAGCAGCTGGACCCTGGGTGAAGACAGCAACACGTACGGTCTTGCCAGTGCCGTGTGGCAGCACGGTAGCGCTACGAACGACCTGATCGGATTTACGTGGGTCAACGCCGAGGTTGACGGCAACGTCGAAGGATTCGCTGAACTTCACGGTGGACAGTTCAGCCAGCAGCACGGCGGCTTCTTCGAAATTGTAAACTTTGCCAGCTTCGATTTTCGAAGCGATGGCCTTTTGGCGCTTGGTCAGCTTAGCCATTACACACCCTCCACGTTCAGGCCCATGCTGCGGGCAGAGCCAGCGATGGTGCGTACAGCAGCGTCCAGGTCAGCAGCGGTCAGATCAGCCTGTTTAGCTTTGGCGATATCTTCCAGCTGAGCACGGGTAACGGTACCGACTTTGACGGTGTTCGGACGAGCCGAACCACTGGTCAGGCCAGCAGCTTTCTTCAGCAGAACCGAGGCAGGGGTGCTCTTGGTCTCGAAAGTGAAGCTACGGTCGCTGTAGACAGTGATGATCACAGGAGTCGGCAGACCGGCTTCTTGACCCTGAGTACGGGCGTTGAAGGCCTTGCAGAACTCCATGATGTTCACACCATGTTGACCCAGTGCTGGACCAACGGGTGGGCTTGGGTTGGCCTGGCCGGCCTTAACTTGCAGCTTGATGTAAGCCTGAATCTTCTTAGCCATGAGCTACTCCAATATCGGGTACGAACGCCATAGGCTCCCCGGATTACTTGCGTTTTATCCCAGTGACGACAAAACCCCGCAGCACACAGGGCTGCGGGGTATGGGATGCTGCGTCCGCCTAGACCTTTTCGACCTGGCTGAACTCGAGCTCCACCGGAGTAGAGCGACCGAAAATGAGCACCGCCACCTGAAGGCGACTCTTTTCGTAGTTAACTTCTTCGACACTACCATTGAAGTCAGCGAACGGACCATCAATGACTCGAACCACTTCACCTGGCTCGAACAGCGTCTTCGGCTTCGGCTTGTCACTGCCGTCGGCAACGCGACGCAGGATAGCCTCAGCTTCTTTATCGGTAATCGGCGCAGGCTTGTCTGCAGTACCACCGATAAAGCCCATCACACGAGGGGTGTCCTTGACCAAGTGCCAAGTCCCTTCGTTCATCTCCATCTGGACCAGCACATAGCCAGGGAAGAATTTACGCTCACTCTTGCGCTTCTGGCCATTGCGCATTTCAACAACTTCTTCGGTCGGGACCAGGATCTCGCCGAAACCGTCTTCCATGCCAGCCAGCTTGACGCGCTCAATCAGGGAGCGCATTACATGCTTCTCGTAACCCGAGTAAGCATGCACAACATACCAACGCTTAGCCACGGGACACCTTTAGCCAACGATCAGGGAGACCGCCCAGCCGAGCAGGGAATCAAGACCCCACAGCAGCAGTGCCATAACCAGCACAACAGCCACGACAATCAGCGTGGTCTGGGTGGTTTCCTGGCGGGTCGGCCACACGACTTTACGGATCTCAGTACGAGCTTCCTTCGCCAACGCAAAGAACGACTTACCCTTCGCAGTCTGCAGAGCAACGAAGCCTGCGACAGCAGCCAGGGCGAGAAGTGCGAGGACACGGTACAGGATTGGAGAGGCGGAGTAATACTGATTACCCACTACACCAACAACAACCAAAGCCACTACAGCCAGCCACTTGAACAGATCAAAACGCGATTCTTGGGCTTCAGTTTTGGGAGTCATCGGGGAGGATCCTGTAAGAAGAAAGCCAATCACACTGAGGTGAATGGCAGGTCAGGAGGGAATCGAACCCCCAACCTACGGTTTTGGAGACCGTCGCTCTGCCAATTGAGCTACTGACCTGTAACGCTGTATCAGGCCGGCCATTATACCGGCCTGATCAAGTAAATCAACTACTTATTCAATAATTTTTGCTACGACGCCGGCGCCGACGGTACGACCGCCTTCACGGATAGCGAAGCGCAGACCGTCTTCCATTGCGATGGTCTTGATCAGGGTGACAGTCATCTGAATGTTGTCACCTGGCATTACCATTTCAACGCCTTCCGGCAGTTCGCAGTTACCGGTCACGTCAGTGGTACGGAAGTAGAACTGAGGACGGTAGCCTTTGAAGAACGGAGTGTGACGGCCGCCTTCTTCCTTCGACAGGACGTAGACTTCTGCGGTGAACTTGGTGTGCGGCTTGACCGAACCTGGCTTGACCAGAACCTGGCCACGCTCAACGTCGTCACGCTTGGTACCACGCAGCAGGACGCCGCAGTTCTCGCCAGCACGACCTTCGTCCAGCAGCTTGCGGAACATCTCAACGCCGGTGCAGGTGGTGGTGGTGGTGTCACGCAGACCAACGATTTCCAGCGGATCCTGAACGCGGACGATACCACGCTCGATACGACCGGTAACAACGGTACCACGACCCGAGATCGAGAATACGTCTTCGATCGGCATCAGGAACGGCTGGTCGATGGCACGAACTGGCTCAGGGATGTAGGCATCCAGAGTTTCTACCAGCTTCTTGACAGCGGTAGTACCCATTTCGTTGTCGTCTTTGCCTTCCAGGGCCATACGAGCCGAACCGATGATGATCGGAGTGTCGTCGCCTGGGAAGTCGTAGGTGGACAGCAGGTCGCGAACTTCCATCTCGACCAGTTCCAGCAGCTCAGCGTCGTCTACCAGGTCAGCCTTGTTCAGGAAGACCACGATGTACGGAACGCCAACCTGACGGGACAGCAGGATGTGCTCACGGGTTTGTGGCATCGGACCATCGGCGGCCGAGCAAACCAGGATCGCGCCGTCCATCTGGGCAGCACCGGTGATCATGTTCTTCACGTAGTCAGCGTGACCTGGGCAGTCAACGTGAGCGTAGTGACGAATGTTCGAGTTGTACTCGACGTGAGCGGTGTTGATGGTGATACCGCGCGCTTTTTCTTCCGGAGCCGAGTCGATCTTGTCGAACTCAACGACTGCCGAACCGAAAACTTCGGAGCAGACGCGAGTCAGAGCTGCGGTCAGAGTGGTCTTACCGTGGTCAACGTGGCCGATAGTGCCGACGTTAACGTGGGGAAGGGAACGATCAAACTTTTCCTTAGCCATCGATACAATCCTCCGCAGAAGAAATAGTCACAACGCTGATAAAACAAAGGCAGATATTTTCATATCTGCCTTGTTTATATGGAGCTCTTGAGCGGACTTGAACCGCTGACCTCACCCTTACCAAGGGTGTGCTCTACCAACTGAGCTACAAGAGCGAAACACATTGTGCAAAAACCGGCAAACTTGGAGCGGGTAGCGGGAATCGAACCCGCATCATCAGCTTGGAAGGCTGAGGTTCTACCACTAAACTATACCCGCAGAGCTTGCAGCTCTCGCTAAAACTGGTGGAGGGAGAAGGATTCGAACCTTCGAAGCTCTCGCAACGGATTTACAGTCCGTCCCCTTTGACCGCTCGGGAATCCCTCCAGATGTGGCCGGCATTCTATTTGTCTGCCGTCCTAGTGTCAAGCGTTTTTTCAAATTTTTTCAATCAAATCTGAAACTTAGCTGCTTTGACACCGCTTCCAGCTCTACCACCTGAGTGGTGTTCCCTGTGAAGCGGGCGCCATTCTATCAAGCTATTCGCCAGTTGCAATACCCTGGCAGAAAATAATTTTATGTTTTAAGTCTTTGAAATCATTGGAAAGAGAAGTGAGCACGGGTTGATCTAGCAAACGCTCGCTCTCCTGAGCTATCAGCAGCCAGACACCGTCGGCACCCGGCAACTGCCCGGCGACCGGCACGGCACTGATATCCAGGCTCAACAGCCGCTGACGCAGCGCATCAAGCTTTTCGCGCTCTGCGAAGCCACCCACTACCAGGCACTCATCCCGGCGACGGGGCGGTGCCGACACACCAGCTTCACGCAAAAGGCGGATTTCTTGTTGATTGCCTTTGTATAGCGATAATGGGGCGACATCCTTGGCTTTAAGCGGGGCTTCCTGTTGGTGCCAAACGTAATAGAAGACATTGAGCACCAGCAACAGCAGAAACAACCAGCGCATAAGCACCTCAGTCCAATGGGCAGGCCATTGCCAGGCCAACGAATACCAGGTCGGGAACCACTCGCGCTTGCGTTACCGCATCACGCACCAAGGGCGCATCCCCCCCGGTAAGGAATACCGTGAAATCCTCACCCCACAGCGCACGCGCCTGCTCAAGCTGAGCACAGGCAAAACCTTGGAGCATCAACACGCAACCACGCTCCACGGCTTCGACAGTCGAACGCCCGGGCGCAAGGCTGGCCAATGCCCGCTCGGCAGAAGCATCGTCATAGCGAATGCGACGGGTATGAGTGCGCAGCTGGCTACGCATCAGCGGCATGCCAGGGCAAATGTAACCGCCCAGATGCTCACCGTCTGCAGCAATGAAATCCGCCTTGGCAGCAGTGCCCAGATCGATCACTAGACAGGCGCGCTTGGCCAGATGGAAAGCCCCCAACGCCGCCAGCCAGCGATCCATGCCCAGACGCTGGTAGTCCTCGTATCCGTTCTGCACGCCTGCCATCGCCTGAGCCGGCTGTGCAACTTTGGCTACAACACCGAAAGCCTGGGCTATCAATGTGCAAAGCGCCGACGTCTCATCTTCGCTACGCACACTGACGATTCGGCAAGCAGATAAGCGCACCGACACCAAGGCACTCACCTGGGAAACCAGCGCCTGGTCCGAATCGACGATGCCGCCGCCCACAATGGTCGCGTCGCCAGCGTGGATCACTCGCCACTTGATGAAGCTGTTACCGCAATCGAGCTCAAGAATCATCACGCAACCTCAAACTGAGCTCTCCACCACTAAAGCTCTTTTCAACACCGTCGACTTCAAGACGCAAGCCACCCTGCCCGTCCACCCCTAGCACCACACCTTCAATAGTGTTGCTCCCGGCGATAAGCGATACGTTACGCCCTTGCCAGAGGTGCGCCTGCTCCCACTCTTCCTGGAAAGCGGCAAAACCATAGCGGCGATGGCGCGCCAATTCATGCTGCAGTTGCTGACTGAGCACCGCCACAAGGTGATTGCGATCAATGACTGCAGCAGTTTCACGTCGCATAGAAGTCCACGCCTGGTCGACCTGCTCGTTGACTTGCATGTTCACATTGATACCAACCCCCAGCACGACATGGCAGACATCCGCCGGATCACCCACCAGCTCTAGCAGGATCCCGGTGATCTTGCGCCCACGCACCAGCACATCGTTTGGCCATTTAAGCCCTGCTTCTTTTACACCGAAAGCCTGCAAGGTGCGCATAACCGCCAACCCCACCACCAGGCTCAGCCCCTCGAGCTGACGCATGCCTCCATCGACGCGCATCACTAGGCTGTAATAAAGGTTTTCACCGAAGGGGCTAACCCACTGTCGACCGCGGCGCCCACGCCCCGCGCTCTGGCGCTCGGCCAACACCAGAAAAGGCGCCGCCTGACCATTACCGGCAAGCCTAAGGCCCTCGGCATTGGTCGAATCAATGCTTTCGTGGATAAAAATGGGCCACTGCTCACCCTCGGCGAACTCGGTGATAGCTTGCGCATCAAGCAAAGCCAACGGAGCTGCGAGCTGGTAACCCCGCCCGCGAACCTTGTGAATGGTGAGGTTCAGCTCACTCTCCAGGTGCTGCAGCTGCTTCCAGACAGCGCTGCGACTTACACCGAGGGCTGCCCCCAAGGCTTCACCGGAGTGGAACCGGCCATCCTTGAGGAGATTCAACAACTTCAGCATGCCAGTCTCGACTTGGAATAAGGCTGGCATGATAGCTATGGGTAGTGGGCTTGCATAGGAAAAGGGCACCCTGGAACGGTATCGAGAGGCCAGATTTTCCAAGGTAGAAAGACAAAACCCCTACCTGCTCGCGCAGATAGGGGTTTTGCGAAATGAATCTTGACGATGACCTACTCTCACATGGGGAAACCCCACACTACCATCGGCGATGCATCGTTTCACTGCTGAGTTCGGGATGGGATCAGGTGGTTCCAATGCTCTATGGTCGTCAAGAAATTCTGTTGCCAGAATGTCCAGATGGACAGCCCAGCGAATTCGGATATGCGATATTTGTGATGTTTCTTGCGAACTTTCGGTTCGTTTCGTCTTCAACACCGCAATCTGCGCTAGCAAATTGCTTGGGTGTTATATGGTCAAGCCTCACGGGCAATTAGTATTGGTTAGCTCAACGCCTCACAGCGCTTACACACCCAACCTATCAACGTCGTAGTCTTCGACGGCCCTTTAGGGGATTCAAGATCCCAGTGAGATCTCATCTTGAGGCAAGTTTCCCGCTTAGATGCTTTCAGCGGTTATCTCTTCCGAACATAGCTACCCGGCAATGCCACTGGCGTGACAACCGGAACACCAGAGGTTCGTCCACTCCGGTCCTCTCGTACTAGGAGCAGCCCCTCTCAAATCTCAAACGTCCACGGCAGATAGGGACCGAACTGTCTCACGACGTTCTAAACCCAGCTCGCGTACCACTTTAAATGGCGAACAGCCATACCCTTGGGACCGGCTTCAGCCCCAGGATGTGATGAGCCGACATCGAGGTGCCAAACACCGCCGTCGATATGAACTCTTGGGCGGTATCAGCCTGTTATCCCCGGAGTACCTTTTATCCGTTGAGCGATGGCCCTTCCATACAGAACCACCGG